>NZ_JAYFFD010000003.1:0-134461 GCF_034863285.1 Mycoplasma sp. 2704
CCCAGTGTGACGGTTCAGTCTCTCAACCCCGTTAAACATCATAGCCTTGGTAGGCCATTACCCTACCAACCAGCTAATGTTACGCACCCCAATCCTTTAGTGAAGCTTTAAGGCTCCTTTTATATATAGAACATGCGTTCGATATAAGTATCCGGTATTAGCGATAATTTCTCATCGTTATCCCAATCTAAAGGGCATGTTAAGTACGTGTTACTCACCCATTCGCCGCTAAGTTCAAAGAACTTCGCTCGACATGCATGTATTAGGCACACAGCCAGCGTTCATCCTGAGCCAGGATCAAACTCTCGAAAAAAATTGACTTGTCATGTCTTGTATATATCTAGTTTTCAAAGAACTTCTTTGCTATCAAAAGCAAGAATATTATAACACTATTTTTTTTATTCAAAGTTTTTTTAAAAATTTTTTTCGAATTTTTTATTTGAACTTTTGATTAAAAAAATACTATCCAAATCATAGTTTAATGGACAGTATTAAAGTTTTTGTTATTTGTATATTTTTGAAATATCAGCAAACATTGAAGTTTCTTCATTGTATTTTCTTCTATTATTAGTGTCTAATAATTTATTATATGTTTTCTCTGTTATTAATTTATCATCATATAAAACTTTTAAATAGTATGCAATAACTTCGTCTGAAAAGAAATATTCATAATCATTATATAAAGAAATGATGTCTTTAATTTCATCATAAATAGTCTTTCTTAATGATTCGGGATATTTCATCTCTTTTGAATGTTCAGCGAATTCTTCTCTATCAACAATTTGCAATTCTTTATCTGGATAACATTTTATGTCTAAATCATAATCAATAAATTTAAGCGTGTCATCTTCAAAAATTGGACGTGATGCAAGGTTTATATAATAATAAGAACCACTTTCCTTTAAAAGAACAATTGCATTGTACATTGAATCTTTCGGAATAAATCAAATTGCATTTTCTTTATATCTTCACCCATTTACATCTCTTTCATATTCAGCCACTTTAGTGTTTTTTAAAAATAAAACAATATGTCTCTTATTATGAAAAATTACTTTTACAGAATTTCATTGTCTATAAAGATGACCATTATGTTTATAAGCTTGAACATTAATCATTTGTCCAACTTTTAATTTAGAAAAATCTCATAGCATAAATCCCTTTCTGTTTGCTTGTAAATATCTTAACTATCTAAATAATTTATGAAAATCTAATTTAACTTTATTATCTGTAGTTTTTATTATATTGTAAACATTTTCGTTTTTTGTTGATCTTGCCGTTGTTACTCATCTATTTTCAGGAAGTGTTATTTCTTTTTCTAATAAAATTTCATTTTCTTCAGCAATATTATTGTTATTCAAATCTTTTCATAAATAAATAACTGAATTATTACTTGGTTTTGTAATGAAATCTTCCGAAATATATGGAATAAATAAAGCGTTTGTATATTCATTTAATGAATTTGGATAAATTCTATTATTTAATTGCTCTTCTCTTTGCTGAGCTTGTTCTGATGTTAATGAATTTGATAACAATGCACCTTTATCAAAAGTTTTGTGACCAAAAAAATTGAATGTATCTAAGTATTTAATTTTTGATGTTGCAGTAACTTGATTATTATCTGGATTAACGAAGACAAACCCTGTGTACTCATTTGAATCTAAGTAACCACTTAATTTGATTTTATGTTGATTTGCTTCATTATTTTCAATTTGTGAATGCTCTGAATCAATTCATTTTCATCCACTATTATCATAATATAGTTGTGAAATAGTTTTTCCATAACCCATTGTATCTAAAAATAATTTGTAAAAATCAACTGATTTATCTTGTTTTATTTTCTGAAGATTTAAATATTCAGTTTTGGTTCTATATCCTACTTGAGGTTGATATTCAGATAAAGCAAAAGGTGTTGTTGGCAGAAGAATTGAAGATTGATTTTTATAAGTTCTTGTTCTGTTTGAATTTTCTTGAATTGTTAAATCACCTTGTATGTATCATCCTTGTCTATATTGTGAATCAAAATTATTCAAGAAAACTTTACTCATATCATCTGCTAAAGATGTTGGTGAAATTGTGTAAGTTGTGGCTGAAGATGTTTTATCAATATGAGCATAGCTAAAATAACTCATTGTAAAGATATCTTGACCTTTATTTCTTGAATCTTCTATAGCAGGACCAATTGGATTTGGTAAATTTATATTAAAGTAAGGTTCAAAACCATATTTTAAATATTCTCTAGGAACTAATTCAGTCAATGAATAATAGTAGCGAATATTATTTGATGAAAGACCGAACTTTGTATCAGGTGAATAATACAATTTTGAATGTTCTTTTAATTTTCTATTAAGTTCAATTACATCAGGATTGCTTGGTTTTCCGTTTGAAAGATCTCAAATATCTTTTGGACTAAAAACATTATGAATAAAACTGTTTTTTTTGTTATTATCTGCTCTTAATATTTCTCAAGTTTCATCAGAGATTTTTGATTTTGAAGTTACATCATAGTTTGATAAATATTGAAATGAATCAACAAACGATTTATTTCAATATTGAATGTAAAGATGATTATGCTGATCTTTAATTGTTGCTCCAGGTGAATAATAAATAATTGATGGGTTAACTAAATGTGAATCATCATTTTCAAAACTATAATATTTTGCAAGTACATCTTTTTTAAATGCAATTTCTGCATATGAGTTTGCTCAATGGTGCATATATTCGTGGAATGTTGTTTGCATCATATAAGCAATAATTTCATAAAGGCTCATTCCTGATTCACAAAAAAAGAAACCATTAATAAAAATATTTTTAATATTTGGAATATATAAACCGTTTGCAGTATTATCTATTACACTAAAATTATTTATATTTATAGCTTCAAGATCAAAAACTTCAGTACTGAATGGAATTTTTCTTTTAAATTCATGAGCATATAAAACTAAACCTTCAGGACCTAATAAATATCTACGTTCACTTTTGTCTTCACTAACATAATATGCATAGTCTCTAAAGGTCACATTTGTGTATGGATCTATGTATTCAAAATAGCAGGATCCATTAGTTTCTTCATATTCATGCACATTATTTTTTTCAGTTTCAAATCTATTTAATAATTGACTAACTTCATCATTACTTTTTGATGAAGTTTTCATAAATTCTTTATCGTTAATTGAGACTACATTAGAAGCTGCAATTGTAGGATGTGTGTAATTTGTAAATCTTAATTTAACTTTATTAACTTGTTTTTTATCACCATTTCCGGAAGATTTAAAAATATCTAGAAAACTGCATGAATTAGTCACAAGTGTTCCTAGACCTAAAATTGAACCAGTTAAAAACAATAAAGATTTACGTAATTTAGTCATGTTTAAATCATACACTTTTTATCTTCAAATATGATAAGAAGTGTTGTAATTATTTTTTTCATAAATGTGAAAAATTTACTAGAAAATATTAAATTTTTGATAACTAGACCTCAAAAAGTTATAGAATAAAAGTGTAAGAAATCGGAGGTGCTTATGTACAAATACAAAGCAAAATTAGTAGCTAGTGGTGAAGTTATTGCACAAGCTAACACAATTGACGAATTAGAAGGTCAAATTAAAGGATTTCGCCGTGGTCAAAAACACGGATTACACACCAAGGGAAATGAAAAAATTGAAATATTCCATATAGAAAGAAACAATTTGGAAGGTAAATCACATTCTAAAGAAGTTTCAGTTAAAGTTGTTTAATTTATTAAATAGAATTTATATATTAGTTTTATAGATATGTGCCACCAATTTTTGGTGGTTTTTGTTTAAAAAACTCTAATTGCTATATAATAAAAAGAAAATTATAAGGAGTTAAAATGTCAAAACCTAGATTAGAAGATAATTTTTATGAATACGTTAATTATGAATGATTAAATACTGCTACAATTCCATCAGATAGATCATCAATGTCAGCATTTGGTGAATTAGATATCAAATTAGAAAAATTGCTTAAAGACTTAACAGTTCAGTGAGCTAATGGTCAAAAAGAATTACCTAATGATCCTATGATGAAGCAGTATGTTGAATTTTACAAAATGATTATTGATAAAGATAAGAGAAAAGAAATCGGAATAAAACCGGCTAAAGATTTTCTTAAAAATATTGAAGAATTAAAATCATTTGAACAACTTGCTTCAAATTTTGATTACTTTAATAATAGATATGTATCTTTACCTTTATCTTTTGGTGTTGGGGAAGATTTTAAAAATAATAAATTACAAGTTTTATGACTTGATGAATTTAGCTTAATTTTGCCATCAAAAGAAACATATGAAAATGAACAAGAAGCAAATAGATTAATGACTGTATGAATTAATATGGTTTTTGATTTATTACAAAAATACGGATTTGATGAAAGAAAATCAAATGATTTAATTAATAAAGCTATTGCTTTTGATTTAAAAATTAAAGATTATGTTCTTTCAGATGTTCAAAAGGCTGATTATGTTTCATTATACAACCCTAAAAAAATTTCATGATATACCGATAAAAGTTCAATTTTTAATATACCAAACATTGCAGAGCAATTAGTAGGCCAAAAAGTTGAAATGATGCCTTGTTCAAACGTTAAATTTATTGAAAACTTAAACAATATTTTCAATAGCGAAACATTCGAAGAATATAAAGCCTTATTCTTTATTAAAAACTTAATTTTTGCTGCCTCATATTTAGATGAAGAAACAAGAATTAAAGCAACAGAATTTAAAAACGCAATTTACTCAATCCAAAAACCAAGAGATTTAGAAATGTTCGCTTATGATTTAGCTACTAAATATTTCAAAGAACCATTAGGTATGTACTATGCAAAACATTTCTTTGGAGAGAAAGCTAAAAAAGATGTAGAACATATGGTTGCTAATATGATTGAAGTCTATAAGAAAAACTTGGAAGAAAACACATGATTATCAAAAGAAACAATTAAGAAAGCAATTACTAAATTGAACAAATTAGGTGTCATGGTTGGATACCCAGAAATCATCAGACCATTTTACAAAGATTTTGTTGTTAAGACATATGAGCAAGGTTCAAATATTTTAGAAAATGTTTTATTCTTTGAATCAATTAAGACTCAATATAACTTATCGCAATACAATCAATTAAAGAATGATAAGTATTGATCAATGTCTCCAGCAGAAATTAATGCTTACTTTAATCCATTTGCAAATCACATTGTTTTCCCTGCTGCAATTTTACAAGCTCCTTATTATGATATTAATCAATCTTCATCTGCAAATTATGGAGGAATTGGAGCAGTTATTGCTCACGAAATCTCACATGCATTTGACAACAACGGTTCACAATTTGATGAAAATGGAAGCTTAAACAACTGATGAACTGATGAAGATAGAGTGAAATTTGACGAAAAAATTGCCGCTGTTATTAAGTTATATGATGGTAAGGAAACTAAATATGGAAAAGTTAATGGAAAACTAACAGTTTCTGAAAATATTGCTGATATCGGTGGAGTTTCATGTGCCTTTGAAGCTGCTAAACTTGAAAATGACTTTAATCCAAAAAACTTCTTCGAAAACTGAGCTAGAGTTTGAAGAATGATTATCACAGAAGGAAGCGCAAAAAGAAGATTGGAATCTGATGTTCACTCACCTTCAGAAATACGTGGAAATGTTGTTTTATTAAACAATCCGGATTTCACAAAAACTTATAACTTAAATGAAAACGATCAAATGTTTTTACCTGAAGAAGAACAAATCAAAATTTGATAGATAACTAAATTGAAAAATATAAACCTCAATATAACGAACACATTTTTTAGTGATAGTTATATTGAGGTTTTTCATAATTATTTTAATAATTTTAGTTTGATATTTACTCTCCTAAAATTGTATATGCATTATTAGCACGATATATTTCATAGTCTCCTCCATTAAATGGCTCAAGACTCTCGGGATTATCTATAGAAAATGAATAACTTTATCAACTATTTTAATTTTTTTAACTATTCTTATAACTAATTACCTAATAGTTCAAATTTGAGAAAAATTACTAAATTAATGAGGTGATTATGAAAAAAATTTTAGTCTGCTTAATAATTTTTATGAAGTTAATGTTTTGTTGCAGTTTTTTTACTGCTTCATGCAAGAATGATAACCATCAATTAAAAAAAGAAATCAATAATAAAAACCATAATACAAATTCTTGTAAATTAACAAATAGTTTATTGAATCAGAAATATTTAAGTAATTTTTCCCCATTATTAATTAATAATAAAATTTTGCTTCGTTCAGGAAAAATGAATTGAGAAAGTATCAAACTTGATAAAAATAATCAAATTAATCTTAATATTCAGCATGAAGATATGATGGATAATGTATTTAAAGTTTCATTTCATAACTATAACCCTCATAACAGGATAAACTCACAATCTAAATATATGATTCATTCAGGTACTATCAGTTTATTTGATTATCATCTTGATGATAATGGTGAAATTGAAAAATTGTATTTCGTAACAAATGCTCATGTTCTAAATAACTTTGTAAAGAATAATTCTGATGGTTCAATATTTTCAAATATTATCAATGATAACCAATTATTAAATGATGAAAGTAACCTTATAACTTCTCAAGTTCAAATTTCAAAGTTGGGATTTGATACGAATAAAAACCAAGAAATTAAACAAATTTTCAGCTTTAATCCTAGTGATTTTAAAATTGTATATTTAGCATTAGATTTTTTAAAGTCAAGTCCTAAAAATTACATCCATAATATGGATAATGTTGAAGAAATGATTGACTTTGGTATACTGGAATTAGATTTGAAAAATATTCATAATAAAAGTAATTCAATTTTTGAATACTCTAAAAATGAAAATTTAGTCAGTTGTCAAAATATGACGTTTAATGAATGATTAGGTAAATTTATTAATATCAATAAAATTAACACCATATCATCAGATAATATTTTGGAAAATCATGAATTTTACTCAATAGGTTACCACGATAAGGAAAATGAGTTTACTTTTAATAATTCAAATAATTTAAATCACTCAGAGCAATTTCATTTTTTAGAAAACTATCCTGGTTTTGTTGATATTTTGCTTAACTTTAGATACATAAGTCATTTAAATAATTTTAAGTATGTAAATAAATCTGTTTCCAAAGCAAATAAATTTGTTAATTATGGTTTAGGATTCGTAATAAATGATTATCAACCATATTATGGTTCATCAGGATCTCCGGTTGTTAATCAAAATAATCAATTACTTGGTTTAATGTTTGCTACATATGATGTTGATTTTAAAAATAAAGCATCAATATCTTGTTTATTAAGATCTCCTGAATTAGATTATTCAGAGAACTTCGGTTTGTACAACATAGAACCATATGATTTAATTTATGGAGGATATCAAAATCAAAAATCATCATATAAAGATGCAATTAGAAATTTATATGGAGATAACTATAAAACTTGATTAATAAAATAACCAGGCATTAACCTGGCTAAATAAATTATTTGTCAATATTTGTTTTTAAAACTGATAAGAAAGCCTCTTGTGGAACTTCAATAGAACCAAGTTTTTTCATACGTTTCTTACCTTCTTTTTGCTTCTTGAGTAATTTTTGTCTTCTTGTTACATCCCCACCATAAAGTTTTGCAGTAACATCTTTTCTATAAGCTTTAATTGTTTCTCTTGCAATAATTTTTCCACCAATTGTGGCCTGCACAGGTACTTCGAAGTTTTGTCTAGGTATTGCATCCTTGAGTTTTACACATAACTCTCTTGCTGCTTCATATGCTTTTTCTCTATGTGTAATTATTGAGAATGCATCAACTTTATCTCCATTTAATAAGATATCTACTTTCACTAAATCTGAAGGTCTATATCCAATTCACTCATATTCAAATGATGCATAACCTTTTGTGGTAGATTTTAATCTATCAAAGAAATCAAAAACAGTTTCAGCTAATGGTAATTCATAAATTATTCTAGTTCTTCTAGAGTCAACTGTCTCTAAAGTTTTATAAATACCTCTTTTATTTTGACAAAGTTCCATAACATTACCAATATATTCATTTGGTACAAAAATACTTGCTTCAACATATGGTTCTTCGATTTGTTCTATAAATGTTCTATCAGGAAACAATGTAGGGTTAGAAATGTATTCAATTTCTCCTTTTGTAGTAGTTACTTTATACTCAACACTTGGACTTGTTGCAATAATTCCAACCTTATATTCTCTATCAAGTCTCTCTTGAAGAATTTCCATATGCAACATTCCTAAGAAACCAACTCTAAATCCAAATCCTAATGCTTTTGATGTTTCTTGTTCTCATGTGATTGATGAGTCTGATAATGAAATTTTTTCTAAACTTTCCTTAAGATCCATGTAATCTTTTGTGTCGATTGGGTAAAAACCGGTAAACACAACAGGTTTCATTTTTTTGTAACCTGGAAGAGCTTGTTTTGTTGGATTAGAAATTAAAGTGATTGTATCCCCGACGTTAACTTCTTTTGCATCTCTAATTGCTGCTGAAACTCATCCAACTTCTCCTGCAACTAATTCATCTTTTTTGGTTTCATTTGGATTTTTAATACCTAAGTCAATAACATGATACTCGTTTCCTGCATCGTGTCTTGACATAAATTTAAACTTATCTCCTGTTTTAAGCTTACCTTCGAATACTCTGATAAACATAACAACTCCACGATATGGATCAAAGTAACTATCGAAAATCAATGCTTTTAAAGGTTTATTATCATCTGCATTTTTAGGTGCTGGGATATATTCAACAATCGCATCAAGCAATTGATGAACACCTTGACCTGTTTTTGCAGACACCAAAATAGCATTATCAGTCGGTATACCGATAACTTCTTCTATTTCTTTTTTAACACCTTCAACATCAGCACTTGGTAGATCGATTTTATTTATAACAGGTAAGATTTCTAAATTATTTTCAATTGCTAAATAAACATTAGCTAAAGTTTGAGCTTCAATACCTTGTGTTGCATCCACAAGCAATAAAGCTCCCTCAGAAGCTGCAAGTGATCTAGAAACTTCATAATTAAAATCAACGTGTCCCGGTGTATCAATTAAATGAAAAATATAGTCTTTATACTTGATTTGAACTGCATTTAGTTTAATTGTAATACCACGTTCCTTTTCAAGATCCATTGAATCTAAAAATTGAGCAGTTAACTCTCTTGTGTCTACTGTATTTGTGTATTCTAAAATACGATCAGCTAAAGTACTCTTACCGTGATCTATGTGAGCTATTATTGAGAAATTACGAATTTTACTTTTTTCCATAGTTCTTTAAATTATAGATGAAAATTTTTTTCATTTTTTGAATTTTTATCTTATAATAATACTAGTGCTTTATCCTTGAACATGATTCGGATAAAGAATGTGATGTCCATGAAACATCCTTCTTGTGTTAAATTATTAAACACCTGTCACTAAATAATTTTATGTAAAACACATAATCATTATTATGTCTTACATAACTTCGCCACAGCATTCTTGCTGTGGTTTTTATTTCAGAATTCACTGAATAAAGAGTGTAACCAGAGAAAAAATCCTTAATTTTTCACAAAATGTGAAAAAAATAAGAAAAAATTACATATTTATTACATAATATTTGAAAAATGTGCTTAAATTTAAGTAGATAAATTAATTTTCAGGAGATGATTATTATGAAAAAATTAAAAACTTTACTTATGAGTATTGCTGGATTATCAGCTATTGTGGCGCCAGCCGTGGCAGTGTCATGTAAAGATACTAAAAAACCAGAACAACCTGGTAGCCCTAACACAGGTTCACCTGTACATGCTGACGCAGAAATTGCTGAATTAGATAAAATTGGTGAAAGATTAGTGGCTAAAGGAGCTGAATTATTCACATTCTTACCAGAAAAAAGACAAGATATTATTAAAAAATTAACAACAGGTGAAGAAAGAAAAAGACAATTATTCTTCTCTAACTATGATGGTCAATTAGCAACAGGTGTTGGTAGAGATTACAATGTTACACAACCTTCAACAGAAATTAAGGCTATTAATGCTGAAAAAGGAATTCAATACATTAAAAGTGGTTACATGATTGCTAATGATGTAAAACCTGAATACGTAAACAAACAAGGTGTTCAAGGGGCAAGCGGATGACTTAACACAGTTTACAATGAATCACAAGGCACAGTTACAATTAAATTCAAAGTTGTTAAATTTGTTAATGATGCAACACCGGTTAAGACTTCTTCAAAAGCATTCGAAGTTACATTAAATCTTCCAGCTCAATAATTTTTACATATATTTTATACAACACTAAATCAATTATATTAGTGTTGTTTTTTATGCTTTTGCAAAAAGAAAAACACTCATTTCCTGTTCTTAATAGAACTAAAAACAAGTGTTTACTTAATTGTGATAAAAAGGAAAATCTATTCACTAAGTAATTTTTCTTCATCACTAATAATTGATAATGCTTCTTGCAATATTTGTTTTTCATCTTTATCATTTGTGTCTATGACATAGTACTTAAGGTTATATTTTGAAGCTATCTCTTTAAAGATTTTTAAATAGTTAGAATGTAAATTTTTAAAATATTCGTAATTAGAATCAAAATTCTTCACTTCTGATTCTCTATTTCTTGCAAACAATCTTTTCTTAAATGTTTCAAAATCTACATCCAAGAAAATTGCAAAATGTGGCATTTCATCTTCAGTTACTAACTTTTCAAACATAGCATCATAAGCCTGTAAATATTTTTCACTTTTTGCCGATAATATCAACTTAGCAAAAATATAATGTTCTAATGCAAATCTATCAACAAAAATGTGATCTCTTTTAATATTTGAATTTGATTGATTGTATTCATCTAATAATTTTGCAAACTTATCTGAATGATTTTCGGCTATATAAGATTGAAAACTAATTGTTAAATTTGATTTATTTTCATACAATCAATTTAAGAAAGTGTTGAAAACATCATCAGATTCTTCAAACTCTCTTAATATTTTTGAAGTAGGAAACTCTTTTTGTAAGTTTTTAACTAACGAACTTTTTCCTGCAGCAATCATTCCACTTATACCTATAACCATAAATACCTCACTTTAATAAATTTGGATAAAAAATCAACTCGATTAATTTAATGAGTTGAATTTACTTAAAATTATTATTACTATTTAACTAAATCTACATCATATAATGTATTAACTAATTTACACATTTTGTTAAGGGTTTTAAACTCTTGTTTAAACTCTTCTAACTGCATAAACTTTTCATAATCTAATCTTGTAGATCATCTTTCTAAAACAATTACTACTCCCTCAGGATCGACAGAATATTCGAATGATAAGTTTTCTTCTTTCATTCTTGTTTTTTTAGTTAATATAAATAAATAATCAATAAATCCTTTTAACTTTTCTGGATTTATTACATATCTTGATGCTTTGGCAAAAATCAAAATCGCCTCCTTAATAAGATCAAGTTATTTTTTTAAACGAGCAAAGAGCATATACTCATTCCCTTGATTAATATTATCAAATTTTTGATAATCTTCTATTAAATCAATAGAAAAACTATCAAAACCTAATGCGGTTGCTACTTCTTTTGTTTTATCTTTTAATACAACTGATAAATAAGTTGAAACTGCATAAATACCATTTAGAAGTCTTGCTAAAATTTGTTCTAATCTTGGTAAATCTTCTTTTAATTTTCAAGGTTCTGTTAAATCAACATATTTATTTAGGTCGCTTGATAAATTAATAGCAACTTTTAATGCTTTGTCAATTTCTAAATTGTCAAAGTGTTTTTTGTACTCGAAGATAGAATTTCTAATTTTTAAGTCTATGTCCAAGTCATTTTCATCTTTTGATGACTTGTATTTTAAAGGACCTGAAAAACTATTTGATTTCATTTTTAAAGTTCTTGAAACTAAGTTTCCATAATTATTAATTAATTCAGAGTTAATCACATCAATAAATCTATCTTCATCTCAAACACCATCTTCTCCTAATGTGATTTGTGATGTTAAATAGTATTTAATCATTTCTTTATCGTATTTAGCTAATAAATCATATGGATCAACTACATTATTTTTTGATTTTGACATTTTTCCTGTCGGTGTAACTAATCAACCGTGCGCTTGAATTCTTGTAGGTTGTTTTAAGTTAAGTGCTTTAAGGAAAATAGGTCAATAAATCATATGGAATCTTGCTATTTCCTTACCAATTAAGTGAACAACTTCTGAGTCTTTGCTTGCTCAAAATTTCATAAACTCATCTGGTTGTTGCTTGTTTTTTACATCATACCCTAAAGCAGTTATATAGTTGCATAATGCATCTAATCAAACATAAAGTGTATGTGTTTGGTCTTCATCGATTTTGATACCTCATTCAATGTTAGTTCTTGTAACTGATAAATCTTCTAGCCCTTTAAGTAAGAAATTATTTTTCATCTCATTGATGATTTTGTTAGGTGCTAAAAATTCTTGATTACCATCAATATACTCAACTAATCATTTTGCAAACTCATTCATTTTGAAGAAATATGAATCTTCTGAAACTAAAATTAGCTTGTGACCACTTGTCGGATGATAATATCCATCTTCTTTTTTAACTGCTTGTGTTTCTGTTAAAAACTCTTCATCTGAAACTGAGTATAAACCATTGTATTGCCCTTTATAAATAAAACCTTTTTCTAAGAAATAAGAGAAAATGTGTTTTACTGAATCTTTATGGAATTGTGATGATGTCCTTGAAAAGAAATCATATTCTATTCCAAAATCAACTCACATTTGTTTATATTTACCAACTAAATTATCAACAAATTCTTGTGGATTTACATTTTGCTCAGCAGCTTTTTGTTGAATTTTTAAACCGTGTTCATCACTACCTGTAAGCATTTTAACTTCATAACCAAGTAGTTTTTTATAGTTAGCTAAAACTCAAGCAACTGTAGTTGTATATAAGTGTCCGATGTGTAAATTTCCACTTGCATAATAAATAGGTGTTGTTATATAACTTGTTTTTTTATTCATCTTCTCCTCCACTTTTATAGGTCTATAAAGTTTTTTAATTTCAGGTAAATAATCGTGATTATTTTTATCGCTATTATCATGAAGATATAAGTTAGGTAAGAAATGAACACCTCAACCTGTCTGATATCTTGCTTCAAGTAAAATAAATTTGGGTTTATCGTCTATTCTAGGATAAATAAGTTGAACTCTTTTTGGCTCAAATTTATATTTTCTTAATAATTCAAAAGCATCAACCATTCTTTCAACGGGTAATACTAGTGATAAAAATCCTTTTTGTTCTATTATTTTAGAACAACCTAAAATTAATTGTTCTAAATTTAAATGAATTTCGTGTGTTGCAATTAGTTTTTCTTGCGAAATGTTATTTTTAACTTTTGTTTTATCATAAGGATAAAAAGGTGGATTACAGAAAATAATTTGATATTTCTTTTGTGCATTCTTTGTGTGCTGTTTGTAAAAATCATTAAAGTCTTGGTTAATAATATGAATTTGATTTTCCATATTATTAAGCTTCACATTTTCTTTTGCTAACTCTGCTGCTTTTTTTTGAATTTCAATCGCATCAATTTTTAATTTGTCATATCTAGAAGCAACAAAAATTGATAAAGCACCATTATTAGCACCGATTTCAAGTGCTCTAGTGGTTTTTTTATTTAAATAAATAAAATTACCAAGCATAATGGTATCAACTGAATAATTAAACATATCTTTATCTTGTTTAACTACTAATCCAGCATCAAAACCTAATGAATTTTCCTCTAAATTTCTATTTTTATTTTTCATTTTTATCCTTTAATAAATATTTTTAATTATATTAAATAAGTTATATAAAAGATAACTTTTCATTATAAAAGCGCATAGCTCTTTATTAGCTTTGCGCTATTGTTTTATTTTTGAAAATTTTTTCTTAATTTTGAAAAATTTTGCTTATTTTTAGAAGCTCTTTCAGCTTCTTCTTTTTGCTTTTTAGCTAATCAAGCTTCGTATAAATCAGCTAATACACAAGTAACTTTACCTTCGACTAAATCAACTTCTGTAACAATTACATCTACAAAATCACCAATTGTAAATTTTCTATCTTTAGAAATCAATTTAGTTAAGTTTTCATTAGCTTCATATTCTCCATCAATCAATGTTGACTTATGAACTAGACCACTAGCTTTAAAATCAAATTCAACAAAGAAACCAAAGTTAAGCACACTTAAAATTTGAGCTCTAAATGGTGAACCGATTTTATTTTTTAAGAATTCAGCAAACTTAAGATCATTAACATTTCTTTCAATTTGAACTGCTTTTTGTTCTGATTTAGTATTTAAAACACCAAATACAGGTAAGTTTAATCTGAACTCTTCAAGTTTTTCAGTTTGTTTATTAATAATAAAATCTCTAATTATTCTATGAATGATTAAATCTGGGTATCTTCTAATCGGACTTGTAAAATGGCAATAATATTCACTTGCTAATCCAAAGTGTCCAATGTTTACATCTGAATAAATTGCTTTTTGCATTGAACGCAAGAACATTAATTTAATAAAATCATCATCTCTTTCAGCTTTAACTTTATTAACAAAATCTGCAAATATTTTAGGGGTAATTGAGTTTGCTTTAAGTTTTGATGCGTCTATTGAAACTGCTGCTAAAGAGTTTTGTAGTAATTGAATTTTATCTTCATCCGGCGCTTCATGAACACGATATAAAACCGGTAACTTAGCGTCAAAAAGATATTTAGCAACTGTTTCATTTGCTCTAACCATAAAGTCTTCAATTAAAACTTCGCTAAATCCACGTTTATTAATCACGATTTGTTCAACTCTACCATATTGATCAAGTTTAATTTTAGGTTCATCAATATCAAAATCAACATATCCTTCTTTAATCTTGTAATCGTGAATAATTAAACTTAATTCTTTAGCTACATTAAGCATTTGTTTTAATTTAACTACATTTTCTTGGTTTGGATGATCCTCATTAATTTCGCCTGTATTGTAGTATTTGTCAACTTGTTTGTATGTTAATCTAAATTTACTTTCAATAATACCTTGTGAAATATCTGCTCTAACTGTATTTCCATTTTTATCAATTTCCATTTCGCAAGCTAAAACAAATCTTTTTACATTTGGATTAAGCGAACAAATTCCATTTGATAATTCAACAGGTAACATCGGAATAACTCTGTCAACTAAATAAATACTCGTCCCTCTGCTTAAGGCTTCTTGGTTAATGAATGAACCTTCTTTGACATAGTGAGAAACATCAGCTATATAAACTCCAAGGAAATAATTTCCATTATCTAACTTTTTAACTGTGATTGCATCATCGAAATCTTTTGTATCATCACCGTCGATTGTTACAATCATTTCGTTTGTAAAATCACGTCTATTTGTTTGGTCTTCATTATCAATTGTTTCAGGAATTAATTTAATTTCATCTTCAGTATTTTCAGGGAAAGCTGATGGAACTTTAATTTGTTCTAAGTATGATTTAACAAAAACCATTGGGTCAGCTTCGTTTGTAATAACTCTTTCAACACTTATTGTTATGAATTTATCTTCGTAAGCTAAAACTTTAGCTAAAACTAAGTCATTTAATTTGTTTGGAACACTTGAAGGAATTAATTTAAATTTAACACTTTTAAATCTAGCATCAATAGGCGCAAATGATTTAACACCATTTTTTTCTTTTATAAATCCAACAAAACTTTCATTGTTTCTTTGAATAATCTGTGTAACTACACCATCTTTTAATTCTTCATCACCTTTTTGAAGTTTATAAACATTAACCTTAACTTCATCACCACTAATAGCTCCATTAAAATTAAAAGTTTTTACATAAACACTTTTTTTAGTTCCTTCTTCTTCGTTGATGTCATAATCAACAAATCCAAAGTTACCTTTTGTAGCAACTTTTAAAATTCCTGCAACTGTTTCTTCCAGTTCTGGTGAATAATATTCATCATTATTATTTCTAAAAACTAAATATTCAGATTGCAAATCTGAAATAGCTTTAGTCAAGTCTTTGTTATTTCTCAATGAAACTTTAAAATGTTTTGCAATGTCTAAAAATGACCTTGACTTATATTTTCTAATGTAATTTAATATTTCTTGTTTTTGCATACTTTTATTTTTTCAGTACTATTCTTAAAACAACTGAAGCAATAATTAAAATTGCTCCTAAAACTATCATTGAGTATTTTAAGAATTTCTTAACTCCTCTTTCTTTTGAATTTTTAAATAACTCCAAGTCTCCTGAACCAACTAATGCTCCTGAAAAACCATTTGAATCAGGTGACATTAATAATGAAACGAAGACAATTAGAATTCCAACCATTACCAATATAACTGTTAAAAATGTTGACATTATTACTCCTAATATTTACTTATTTAATATAAGTTAGATTAATATTTTAAATAATACCACAATATCTGTTTTTTGTGCTTTACTGATATAACTATATGCTAGATAAAAATGATTTTTTAATAATAAAAATAATAAAGTTTAATAAAATTAAAATAATTATGAAAAAACTAGTTAAAAAATTCTTATTAACAATGCCGGTTGGAATATCTGCTGCATTACCAATTGTTGCGCTTTCTTGCAACAATCAACAAAAAGAGGATCAAAATTTAAAATCGTTTAAAGGTGACTACTTAAAAACAGCTAATGTTTTATTTAACAATATTGTTAATACAGCTCAAAAATGATTAAATATCATTGAAAATGATTCTGCAGCTAATGAAAGATTAAATAATTTCTTTAGTCAAAATGAAAATGCTAAAAATACGGTTATTTATGTTTTAAAATCAGATCCAGAATCATTTAAAAACAACATTGTCAACTCAAACTTAAAACAAATTGAACAAATTATTAATGGTGAAATTCAAAATACTTATAAATATTTTAATGAAGTTTCAAGAATCACATGAGCTATAAATCCACAGTTTCTTAACGGTATTCTTTCTACATTTATTAGATTCATGCCTGAAAGTGAAGAAATTCAACAATCAATGAAATCTGACTTTAGTAAGTTAGTTGGATACTTATTTTATTCAAATGGTAAAGCTGAAATCATTAAAAATTACATTCTAATGAACGAGAGTGAAAATAGAGCTAATAAAATTAAATCATTGACAAAAGATGCTACACTTAAAAATTCAGTTGATCAATATTTATTATCAAATCAAAATGTTATTGCTGAGTATAAAAAATTAAACGATGCACAAAACTATGCATATGATTCAATCACTTCATTATCTGAAGAGAAAATCAGAGAAATGTCTGATGAATATTTAAAATTCCAAAAACAATTTATGAGTTTTAGAGAGCAATTTAATGTTCCATATCTTGAATTAACACAACCAGAAAGTTCGCTAAATAAACAATTTCACTCATTAATTGTTCCTAACTTTGCAAAAATGCCAAATATGAACGAAATTGGTAAACCTATTCTTGATGAAAATGGTAAGGAGACTTACAAAAACCAAGCAACAACATATGATAGTTTATTAGAGAAATACAAAAAAAACGAAGAAATTAAAGCTCTTATTGAAAAAATCAAAGCTAAAAACTTAAAAGAAAAAGTAACAATTGAAAATCCAAGTGTATTAAATGATCTTACAAATGGAAAAATGTTACCTTTATCAATTTCATTCACAACTAACTGAAATCAATCTTTCAAATTTGGTTCTGTAATTTACTCAAAAAACAAGCAAACAAATTCATTTGATAAATTAAATCTTGAAGAAAAAATTACACAAGGTTCAAAATTAGTTTCATCAATGATTAATGACTGAAATGCAGATCATATTTTAAAATTATCACTACCTATTGAAATTATTAATTATTGAGGAGTTTTCAACCCTAATGAAGCTAACACAAAGATAAATAAACAATCAAGCGATGAAAATATTAGTGAATTAACAAAACTAACTGACTATATTTCATTGGGATTTAACTCAGTTCAACCAATTGAATATAAGATTAAAGAAGAAACTAAAGACAACAACAAATACAATTTATTGCAAATTGGAGTTGTTAGAAATTCATTATTAGGTGGAAGACATTACAAAGATTTATGAGACACATTCTTCTTAACTCCATCATATGAATACTTAATTGATAAAAATGCTGTTAAACTTTCTGAGCAAGGAGTTAATCTTAATGCTTCATTTGACTTATATATAACATTGAGTGATGAAATTTACGAAAACCAAATTAAACCATTAATTATTGACCAAATGTCTGATGAAGAACTTGCGAAAGTATCTGAATTAAAAGCTAAAATCTCAGCACTTGAAGATAAAGAAATCACAATAACAGATGATGATAAGGAAATGATTTCTAAATTTGGTTATATGTATAGATTTAAAGATGTAACTGATGAAACATATCCAACTCAAGCTATTCCTGTTGATCAAATTCCATCTACACTACCTCAAAAATACTTAATTGATGCAATTGATAATTACATTAATGTATCAACAAAAGGTTCAGAATACATTTCTTCTTTAGAAAGTGAAATCTCAAATTACACATCTAGAATTGATACATACAAAAAAGAAGTAATTGCGCCTGCTGAAGAAAAACTTGCTGCGTCTCAAGATGAAGAAGAAAAGCAAAAGTTAAGAGAACAAATCGAGCTTTTCAAAGCTGAAGTAGATAAATTAGAAGGACAAAAAGAAGAAGCGACAGCAAGATTAGATGCTGCTAAAGCAGAAAAAGAAAAATGAAATATTTTTGAAAACAATAAAGTTGAATACTTCAAAAACAAATTAACTGAATTAAATGATCCGAAAATTGCTAACCCTAATAAAAATGCTGAGAGTGATCCTGAACAAATTTCAGATCCTGAAAAATCAATTAAATATAATAAAGAAGAGCTTGAAAAAGTTTATACAGCTTATGAAACAAGAAGAGCTCAAGAATTCAATAAATTAGTTATTGGATTCACATTTAAAGTAATTGATTAATTATGAAAACAAATTACATTTATAAAACTCTTTTAGAAAGAAATGCAAATTTGAATCTATTATCAAATGACGAATTTGAAAAACGTGTTCAAATAATTCTTTCTAGCCCACAATTAATTAACACATTTGACTGAATGGAACAAACTAATGGTGAACCAACATTAGTTTCAATGTTTGATAACATTTATCTTGTAGATTTATCAACTCAGTCACCTAATAGAAGATCACTGTGCTATGATAGAACTGCGCTAATTAACAGAAAGAAGTTTGTGCCTGAAAATGATGCTTTAAGTCTTGCACATAGTTATTTTAGTGAACTGCTGACTGAGCAAGACTATAGATTTTTAAATACAATCAAACCACTAGATACTAAGACATCTTCGTGAATTCACACACCTAAAGAAATTCGAGATAAAGGTGGTGCGATATTTTGCGACAATAGATATGGTGCAGTATTTGTCTACCATAATAGTGCTGATTCATATTATTCTTTTAGAGGTTTTAGAGTTAAAGTTAAAATCATTTAACCTATGCACATAGATACAAAAGTAAGATATTTAATTTGATATCTTGCTTTTTCTTTTAAATTAGTTACTAAAAAAGATAAAGAAAAAGCTACCTAAAAGGTAGCTAGTTAATGATTTATTAGAATTTATCTTGTGGTAAGTAAATTGAACCATCAATACTTTTAATATCTGAAATAGAGATAAATGCATCTTTGTCAACTTTACGAACATCTTTAATAATACGTAACACATGTCTGAATAATGCAACTGATGTAATAACATCAATATCTTTTCCTTCGTATCCACCTGTAGCTCTGAAAATTGTCATACCTGTAACAATTTTCTTGTCACTTGTGATAATTTCTTTAACTTTAGCAGCATTCTTTGTAAAGATTTGAACTCTAACAAGTTTAAATTTAGGGAATAATTTATCTAATACACCGATATAAACAACATTTACTAAGAATGTAGCGATGAAGTTAGGTGAGAAGTAAAGTTCAGCGTGTCATACTTTTGCTTTCAATGCTTCTGCTTGTCTTGTGAATTCAATTACTTGTGAATCTGATAATCCCATTTTAGTTTTATTATCAGCAACTAATGAAGGATCAACTTTTGATAAAAGAATTGAACCTGGTAATCAAGACCCAACTAAAACAGCGACAATCATAATTGCTATGTTCATATATCCACTAATTGAACCGAATGATTTTTGTTTTGCGTTTGCGTATCATTCTCCGATAACACCTGTAACACCAGCTGTTCCTCCAATAATTTGGATAATAGCAAATACGTAAGCTAATAATACTCCATAAACAATTGCATAAAGCATTAATGCTAACACGCTACCTGATGAGTATGAGTCTCATAATAATGGAACTAATCCTGAAAGTGATTGGTAAGCTTTAGGTAAAGCGGCTTTAACAGCTTTGTTTGAGAAGTCCCCGATAATATATGTTGAACCAGCACCTGGGATCATTCCGATTCCGAATGAAACCAATGATGAAACAACTAAGAATAAAATTGTTAAGTTTGTAAATAATTTTCCGACTTTCTTATAACCGAAAATGAAAATAGGAATACTTAAAATAACATAAGCAACTCAGAAGACGAACTGGTCAATTAAGTTAAGCACTGTTCCATCAACTTGTCCAGCTATAGAAACTACTAAAATCTTTGCTCCAGCTTGTCCAAAAGCAGCTAAACCAAAGTTGTAAATACCAACATTTTTAACAAAGAATACACCAATGATACCGAAGATAACTGCTGTAATGTTTGTTATTAAAATAATTTTTCAAAGTGGCATTTGTTGGTAGAAGTAATTTAATTTAAGACCAAAGTTAGACATTCTTGTTCTTTTGTATAAAGTGTTCTCTTTTTTAATGTGCACTTTTTCTAAGTTTTCAACTGTGTCTTGTCATTTAGAAGAATTTTGGTCTTTATGACTATTTGACTTTTTAAAAAGCATTTTGCTCCTTTCTTTAAAATTAAAAAATATGTTACCTATCAACAAGATAACTAAATTACTATTCTTATTCTATCACTTTTGCAAATAAAGCAAAATTTTAAAAATAGTAAATAAAAAACCACATATTTTTAATATGTGGAGATTGGTCGCTTAAACGAAATGGTAGACCGTACAGGGTTCGAACCTGCGACCCACTGGTTAAGAGCCAGTTGCTCTACCGGCTGAGCTAACGATCCACTAATATTATAAAACTTTTTCAGAGTGATTTGATAGTCTCTAATTTAAATAATCTAATAAATTAAAATTAACTTTTACAGTAGTGCTCTAGGTTTAAAAGTTGAATTCAATTTCTCTAAATTAAAAATAAATAAAAAATTCCATACATTAATTTGTGTATGGAATAAATTTATATTAAGCGTTAGCTTGTTCTTCTCTTCATCTAGCTACTTCAGCAGCACAATCATCAATAACTTGTTCAACTAAATCAAGTGAGTCAATAATAGCACCTGAGGCTCTTTCGTGTCCTCCACCACCTCATTTAACGGCAACATTTCTAACAATTGGTCCATTTGATCTAAATTCAACTCTAACTTTTCCGTTTTCTTCTTCTGTGAATTGAACTCACATTGGGAATCCATCGATGTTAGCAATTGAATTTACTCTAATTGATTGTTGTGGTGTTTTACCAAATTCATTTGTTGTTTTTAAATCATTTTGAATGTAAGCTACACCATCTCTTGTTTTTAATGTTGTCATTAATCAAGCGCTGTATTTTAAGTCATCTAATGTAACTTTAGCTAAATTTGAGTGGATAAAGTCTTGTTGTAATCCTGCTTCATATAATTTAGCAGCTAAATTTAATGTTCTAGCTGTAGTGTTATTGAATAAGAATCTTCCTGAGTCAGTGTTGATTCCTAAATATAAGAAGTTAGCAGCTTTTTGTGTGATTTTTCAGTTGTTTACAACCGCGATTTCTGTAATCATTTCATCAGCTGCAATATATGATGAATCAACTCATCTAATGCAATTTTCGCCTAAATCATCATCATTTGGGTGGTGGTCAATTCTAATAACTTGAGCAAATAAGTCTTTGTCTAAAACTTCTCTATATTCAATTCTGTCTTTGAAGTTTGCATCTACAACAACTCCTAAAGCAGTTTTTAAAAATTCATCTGATGGAATTTCATCCATTTTGATATCTAAGAATGAGAAAGAACCTTTTGAATCACCTATTGCATAAACTTTTTTATTTGGAAAGTTTGTTTCAAGTAATTCTTTTAATCCAAATTGTGAACCTAAACAGTCTCCATCTGGACGAATGTGGTGAAAAATAACAATGTTATCGTATTTTTCTAATTGTTCAGTAACTAATTTTAAATTACCAATAACCATAATTATTTAGCCTCTCAATCAACGATAGCTTGGTTTAAGTCGGCTAAAACGTCTTTAACTTGGTCTCAAGATTGAAGAGTAATTCCGGCAGCGTTATCGTGCCCTCCTCCACCATATTTGTTAGCAACTAAGTTAACTAATGGTCCATTTGAACGTAATCTTCCTCTAACTGTTCCATCTTCAAGTTGAATGAATAATGCTCAACAAGAGTTGTCTTCAATATTAGCTAATTCATTTACGTATTGAGCAGCTTCGAATGAATCCATATCATATTTCTTTAATGTTTCTGCATCAATTTCGTAGTAAAGAACTCTTCCTTCTTTTTTGAATCCATTTAAAATGTGTCCAACAAATTTAAGTTGTTTGAATGTTCTTTTTGAAAGTTCTTTTAAGATGAATGATGGATGGAATCCTGTTTCCATTAAGAATGCTACTAATTTGTGTGTTCTAGCTGATGTGTCAGGGTATAAAAATCTTCCTGAGTCTGTGTTGATTCCTAGGTAAATGTGTGATGCAGCTTTTTGTGTAACTGTTCATCCTGCATCAAATGCGATTTGAGCAATCATTTCAGCAGCTGCAACATAGTGTTCATCGATTCAGTTGTAATCATAATCAATGTCAGCTGAGTTAGGGTGGTGATCAATTCTTAATTTAGCTGTTGTCTTGTTTTCATATAATAAGTTTGCACATTCAATTCTGTTTCCACTTGAAGCATCAACTACAATTCCTAATGAGTTTGTAAAGTCGATTTTTTCAATGTCATCAAAGTGGTAACCCATAAAGTCAAATAAGTGTAAGTTATCCCCTACTGTGTAAACATTTTTGTTAGGGTAGTTTGTTCTAATTAATTCTGCAAGTCCAGCTTGTGAACCTAAACAGTCTCCATCTGGACGAACGTGGTGAAAAATAACAATATTGTCATATTTTTCAATAGCATCAATTGCTACTTTTGAATTTCCTATAACCATAATAATTTTCCTTTCTTAATAGTGATTTTTTAATTTAAATTAAATATTTCTAAATTATATAGCATTTAATTTTTATTAACATAACTTTCAAGATACTCTCATAGGTCTTAAAATCTTTATTTTCATTATTTAAATTGTTAGATTAAAAAAATAGATGCAATTTGATGTTGCATCCGAAATCTTAAGATGTTTTTTCACTTAATTCACTAATTAATTTAAGTTTAATAACTGCTGTTTGTGGATTTTTTGATGAAAGTTGTTTTGTAATCATTGATTCAATTATCACTCCTATATATGGATAGTCCACAAAAATCTTATCAACATAAACACCTAAACTATCGTAAATTGATTGGTAACCAATGTCACTAATTCTAAAGTGTTTTGAAGCATACGTGTTAATTGAAATAAACGAATCGTGAGTCGAACAAATAATATTTGAAACATTATTTGTATTTGCAAAAGCAATAATTTCTTTAACTTCTTCTTTATTTTTCTTAGCACTGATTGGATATCTCATATAAGTCATACTATATTCTGAACAAGCTTCCTTGAATCCTGAAATTCTTTGGAATTTTTGATAATCAGATAACTTTTGGTCTTCTAAGAAAATAATTTTGTTTGAGTTTCTCGATCTTGGGACTCTTCTAATAAATGATTTTGTAAGTTTATAAAATGCTTCTCTATCATCTGGAACAACTCAAGAAACACCATCAACTTTGTGTCCATAAACTAAGACAGCAACGTCCTTAATGGTTTTAAGGAAATCAAATAATTCTAGATTTTCTTCACTAAGAAATACAACGATTGATTTTGGTTTTCATAATAAAAGATATTTTAAAGTTTCAATATATTCATCAGCTGTTGGTACAGTGTAAAATGTAACAACTCTTCTATTATTTTTTGATGCACCAGCAATAATTCCTGAAATAATGTTTTGGATATAACTTTGACCATAAAGAGGGCAGATAACAAAAATCGAGCTTACTTGAACTTTATTAATTCTACTTCTTGGATTAGGAACATAATCATATTCCTTTATAATTTCTTCAATTTTTCTTCTGTTATCTTTAGAAACGTAACCATCATTATAGAAACGACTAATTGTAGCAACTGAAACACCTGTAAGTTTTGAAATCTTTTGATATGTTATCGGTTTTCTCGAAACTCTTTTGCCAAGTCTACCAGGCATTTTCACTTCGATTGAGTCATCTAATATTTCTAACGCTTGCTCGTGGTGGTTTTCTAAAATTCCAGAATCTAATTCTTCCTTAAACTGCCTTTTGCTCTTTTTATATTTATCATTAATCATATAATTTAAATTTGATTTCATATTTAAATTATATGAAATTCTAAAATTAATTATTTTATATAAAAACACAAAAAATTCAAAGACTTTTTTGTGATTTTTCAAACTTTTACGCCTAGAGCACTATGGTAAGAGTTTGAAAATAGCATTTTTTATTAAGTTTTTCATTGAAAGAATATTGTTTTATAATTTTATAACTTTAATATTCAGCTACAAAAGGAGTTATTTTACTATGAGTAAAAAAATCAGAACACGTTATGCGCCAAGTCCAACAGGATACTTACACATCGGTGGAGCTAGAACAGCTTTATTTTGTTATTTATTTTCTAAACATTTTGATGGTGATTTTGTTTTCAGACTTGAGGACACAGATGTTAAACGTAATGTTCCAGGTGGTGAAGAATCACAATTAAATAACTTGGCTTGATTAGGAATTATTCCAGATGAATCTCCATTAAATCCAAATCCAAAATGTGGTAAATACAGACAAAGTCAAAAGTTAGATAGATACAATGAAGTTTTAAATGAACTTTTACAAAAAGGTCTTGCATATAAAGCTTACGACTCATCTGAAGAATTGGAAGCTCAAAAATTAGAATCAGATGCTAAAGGTATTCCAAGTTTTAGATACGACAGAAACTGATTAAAAATTTCTGACGAAGAAAAACAAAAAAGAGATGCTAATGGTGAATATTCATACCGTTTAGTGATGCCTAAAAATCACACTTTAGCTTGAGATGATATTGTTAGAGGTGAAATTTCATTCAACTCTGATGAAATAGCTGATTGAGTTATTTTTAAATCAGATGGGTATCCAACTTACAACTTTGCAGTAGTAGTTGATGACCACGATATGCAAATTTCACACATCTTACGTGGAGAAGAGCACATCGGAAATACACCTAAACAACTTGTTTTATATGAATACTTAAATTGAGAAAAACCACAATTTGGACATATGACAATTATTACAAATATGGAAGGTAAAAAACTTTCAAAACGTGATCTTGAAACAAAACAATTTATTGAAGATTACAAAAATGAAGGATATATGCCTGAAGGTATTTTCAACTTCTTATCATTATTAGGATGAACAGCTGCTGATGCATCTGAATTAATGAGCAAAGAAGAAATCATTGCTAAATTTGATCCACAAAGATTATCTAAGTCACCTTCAAAATTTGATGTTTCAAAAATGGATTGATTCTCAAAACAATACTTAAAAAATACAGACAATCAAAAATTAATTGACTTAATGAATTTAGGAAACTCAAATTTAGATTCAGAATGATTAAATATTTTTGTTGACACATTTAAAGCTAGCTCTGTAACAGTTTCAGAATTAAAAACTCACTTAAATTCATATTTAAATCCTGAATACTCAAAAATTGAATTCAATGAAACTGAATTAAATACAGTTAAAGAATTTACAAATAACTTCAAAAAACTTGCAGCTGATGACTTTACAATCGCAAATATCCAAGAAGCAATTAATTTAACCTCTTCAAATTTAAATGTTAAAGGTAAAAACTTATTTATGCCAATTCGTCTTGCTGCAACAGGAATTGCTCACGGACCTGAATTAGCAAAAGCCATTTGATTATTTGGAAAAGAATTAATTTCAGAAAGACTTAAAGAATATGAAAATTAATTTCAAATCAATTATTAAGGTTCCTACAAATGACGAACCTCAGGTTATTGAATTTTTATCACAACTTGATTTATATAACAAAACTGAAGATGGTGTTATTGAACTTAAATTCAATGAACCTAAATACAATGAAACAAATAGAATTGACATTTCAGAAAATGAAGTTAATATTTATACAAACTTAACAACTGTATGTGTGAAGAAAAATGAAGAGGGTAATGCAAGCATTTCAGTAGTTGACCCTTCAACACAGAAAAAATTTGAAATTAATTTAAAAACTGTATGTAAAAACTTCTTCACATCAATTAATGAATTTAACTTTCAATATGACTTATTCACATACGAAAATGATGAAGTTTTAACATCAATTAATATGACATTAGAACTTTATGAATAATACAAAAAATACTTTTATGCCTTATGCATTAGCATAAAAATCACTACATATAATAAATACTATTAAAATAATATGGTATTATTTATATACAACGTTAATTATATTTAGAGGTAAGAGAAAGGAGTTGCGAAAGCAGCTCTTTCTATTTACATTTTTTATAGGAGTAAAATGTTTGATGAAAAGATTTTAAAAGAGCAATTTTCTAAAGTTTTATCAGCAAAAATGGAACACGATCCTCTTTTAGGAAAAACACTAGAAGTGGTGGTTGATTATAGAAGTTTGGATGAAGTTAACAAACTTGGAAAAGAAATTTCTGCATTTTTAGAGACACAAAAATGATTCACTGATGATATAAATTTAGCAGTATTATCAAAAGGAACAGACCTTAAAATTTCAATGGAAATGTTAGATCAATACATTGATAAATATATTGAAGTCAAAACTCAAAAAAGTTTTGAAGGACAAAATAATTTTGTAATTAAATTAACTGAAGTTCAACCGGATCACATAGTGGGTAAATGAAATAAAAAAGGCCAAATTAGAACAATTAAATTAGATCTTTCTAATATAAACGAAATTGAAGAATATATTAAGTTTTAACAAAAAATAAAGGAGTAAATAATGGCAAAAGCTAAAAATAAAACACAAGTTGATGTTGAAAGTCAACAACTATTTAAATATATTGAACTTCAAGCAGAAGGTCTAAACTCTCCATTTGAAGAAGTTTTAGAATTGTTTAGATCGGAAACTCAAAAAGCAATTACTAAACAAGTTGACCCTAATGCTGAAATTCAATTTGAAGTAGACTTTGATAATAAAGCTGTAAATATGTTCAACTTAAACGGTGAAGTTATTGAAGATGAAGAAATCTCAGAAGATGATGAACCTCAAGTTTTAAGCGAAGATGATGCATTAGCTAAAATCTACACAATTCAACTTTCAGAAGCTAGAAAAAACGATTCAAATGTTCAAGTTGATGATGTAGTTAGAATTCAATTTAAGTTTGCTGGATTATCAGACAAATTAAGAAGGGCAATCACAAGTGGTGTTAAACAATCTTTAAACTTAACAAACAAATCAAAAGTTGTTGAAAAATATTCAAAAATGATTGGACAAAAAGTTCCTGCAGTTGTTTTAAAACACTTATCTAACAACTCATACAATGTTATGTTAGAAGATAAACAAACAGCTTTCTTACCTGGAGCTAAAAAGCCTAAGAACTTAAAATTAAACTTAGGTCAAAAAATTATGGTTTATGTTGATTCAATTAATCCTGAATCAAGATTAAGCATTGTTACAGTTTCATTAAACTCAACAGAAGAATTAGTTGAAATTTTAAGAAACGAAATTCCAGAAATCAAATCAGGTGAAATTGTTATTAAAGACATTCAAAGAGTACCTGGAGAAAGATCTAAAGTTTCATTTGCACTTAAAGATCAAGATAGTGATCAAATTAATTTAGTTGGTTCAATTACAGGGCAATTTGCTTCAAGAATTCAATCAGTTGTTACTGAATTAGATGGTGAAAAAATTGACGTTATTGTTTACTCACCAGACACACTTGAATATGTTAAAAATGCTATTGCTCCTGGTAAAGCAGTTGATATTAAATGAGCTGATGAAGAAAGAAGAAAAGTTTATGCAATTGTTAAACCAAGCGATGCAACAGTAGTTATCGGAAAACAAGGAATTAACATTGAACTTGCTTCTAAATTAACAGGAACAAGAATTGAAGTATTAACAACTGAAGAAGCACTTGTAAAAGGAATTAAATTCAAAAATGATTATGTTCACGATGTGCACTACTTCAACACAACTCAACCAAAAGTTAATGCAAGTAAAAAACAATCAAAAACAAACTCAATGCTTAAAAACATTGATATGTACATTGATACAGACTCATTATTTGAAGACTTTAACAACAATATTTACACAGAATTAGAAACAGAAACAGTTGTGGAAGAACCAAAGCAAAAAGCAGAAGAAGCTAAAAAACCTGCAACTAGCGAAGTTAAAACTAAGAAAAATAAAACAGAAGAAATTAACAATATTTTTGAAGAAGAATCTTCAAACATCGAAAAACTTCTTAACTCATTAGATGAATACAGTTTCGTTGATGAAATCGACAAATACAATGACGAATTCACAGATGAAGTTGAAGATGAAACTCTTGATGAAGAAGCTGAAAACGCTAAAAAAGAAGAGAAAAACAGAAAAATGCTTAATGAATTTAAGAGAACTAAAAATCAACTTAAAGACTTTAAAGTGGATGATGACCTTACAAACTATGGATTATCAAACGTAAAACTTGATTTAGATGACTTAAATTCAGATGACTGAGATTAAAACAGTTTTTCGTAAGTGTATTGCGACAAATCAAGTTTTACCAGTTGATGAACTCACTAGATTCAGTTACGATAAAGAAAATAATTTATTAGTTTTAGACTTACATAAAAACAAAAAACATAGAGGAGCTTATTTTGTTGCAAGTTTAGAAAACTGACAAAAAATAAGAAAAACAAAAGCTTTAAATAGAACATATAAAACTAACATATCTGATGAACAATATGATTCATTAGAAAATGAACTTAAGGAGGTGTTATATGGCTAAAAAACAAAACAGAATTTCGAACGTAAATGAAATTAAAGAGCAATTGCAAACAACAAAAACTGAATTAAAAGATGGTGTATTTATTTTCACTGAAAAAATGTCAATTGCTGATTTTGCACAAAAAATCGGAGTACCTGCTACAGAAATTATCAAAAAATTCTTTATGCAAGGTAAAATGTACAACCTTAACACACTTTTAGATGAAGAGCAAATTGCTGAAATGGCAATTGAATATGGATATGACTTCAGAAAAGAAACAAACATTAATGGTTCAAACTTCCTTGATGAAGTTCAATTTAAAGATGATCCAAAAGATTTAGTTAAAAGATCTCCAATCATCACTGTTATGGGGCACGTTGACCACGGTAAAACTACGTTAATTGACAAAATTAGAAACTCAAACATCGTTTCAACAGAAAGCAGTGGAATTACACAACATACAGGTGCTTACCAAATTAGTCACAAAGGTCAAAAAATCACTTTCTTAGATACACCTGGACACCAAGCATTCACACAAATGCGTGCTAGAGGTGCTAAAGTTACTGATATTGTTGTTTTAGTTGTTGCAGCTGATGATGGGGTTATGCCTCAAACAAAAGAAGCTATTGAGCACGCTAAAGCAGCAAATGTTCCAATGATTGTTTTTGTTAACAAAATGGATAAACCTAACAAAGACCTTGACAGAATTAAGGGTGAATTAGCTGAAAACGATGTTCTTATTGAAGAATATGGTGGAGATGTTCAAATCGTTTATGGTTCAGCACTTAAAGGTGAAGGACTTACAGAATTATTTGATGCTATTATGTTATTAAGCGAAATTTTAGACTTAAAAGCAAACCCAAAAAGATATCCAATGGGAACAATTATCGAATCACGTGTTGATAAAGGAGTTGGAGTTGTTTCTACAATTATTGTTGAAACAGGAACGTTACACAAAGGAGACTTCTTAATCGCTGGTTCAAAATACGGAAGAGTTAGAATGATTACTGATTCTAATGGAAAGCAAATTGAAGCAGTCGAACCGGGAGCACCGGCAATTATTTCAGGTCTTAACTATGCACCTGATGCTGGGGATAAATTTGTTGGATTCAATGATGAAAAATTCGCTAAGAAATTAGCTCAAGAAAAGGCTACAGCCGATCGTATGGATTTACTTCACTCAAAAACTATTACAGATCAAAATATTGATGGTAAAAAAATTATCAACGTTATTATTAAATCAGACGTTTACGGTACTTCTCAAGCTATAAAAGATCAAATTGATGGTTTAGAAAATGAAGATGCTATTGTTAAAGTTATCTCAGCAGCAGTTGGAAACGTTAATGATACAGACTTACTTTTAGCTAAAGCGTCAAATGCAGTTATTTTCGTATTTAACTTGAGAGTTTCACAAAATATTAAACAAAATGCAGCTGCATCAAACGTTACTGTTATTTCTCACGATGTTATTTACAAAATTATCGAAGATGTTCAAGGTATGCTCGATGGAGAAAAAGCACCCATCTATGAAGAACAAAAAATTGGAGAAGGTCACATTATTCAAATTTTCTTCTACTCAAAAGTTGGAAACATCGCTGGTACAATGTTAGATGAAGGTGTTGTCAGATCTAACTGTAAAGTTAAAGTTTACCGTAAAGGAAAACTTATTCACGAAGGTGTTATTGACTCACTTAAACGTGAGAAAAATGACGTTAAAGAAGTTCTTAAAGGTAAAAACTTTGGAACACACATCAAAGGATTTAATGATATTGAAGCAGATGATGTCCTTGAATTCTACGAAGATGTAAGAGTTAACTAATAATTATTATGAAAAATCTTAGAAATTTAATTACTGATATTCCTAATTTCCCTAAACAAGGAATTGTATTCAAAGATATAGCACCACTATTAGCTAATCCTGATGCATTTACCTATGTCATAGACAAAATGGCACAATTATGCAAAGAAGCAGACATCATTGTAGCACCTGATGCAAGAGGTTTTATCTTCGGAACTCCTGTTGCTTATAAACTTAATAAACCATTTGTAATGGTTAGAAAGAAAGGTAAACTACCAGGTCCTACAATTTCTCAAAAGTATGACTTAGAATATGGTGATAACACTTTAGAAATTCAAGATAAAATTCTAAAGCCAGGTCAAAAGGCAATCATTATTGATGATGTTTTAGCAACTGGTGGAACGACAAAAGCTATTATTGATTTACTTCAATCTCAAGGTGTAAAAGTTATAGCTAATGTTGTTTTAATGGTCTTAGATGAACTTGATGGATACAAGAAAATCAGTAAACTAATTGATGTAAAATCAATTCTATAAATTGCAAAATAAAAATACTAGACTTACGAAATCTAGTATTTTTTTACATCACTATTTAGACTTGACTTCAAGGAATAATTCTGTTAATTGCTCTGAATCAACACTTGAAGGAGCTTGGGTCATAAGGTCTTCATTTTTTGAATTTTTAGGGAACGCAATAACATCTCTAATAGTTTTTTGGTTAGCTAAAATCATAATCAATCTATCGATTCCAAGACCAATACCACAGTGTGGTGGGACTCCATATTCAAAAGCTTTTAAGAAAAATCCGAATTTGTTTTGTTGCTCTTCTTTTGATAGATTGATCATTTCAAACATTTTAGTTTGAACTTCTTCATCATAAATTCTAGCTGAACCTGAACCTAATTCAAACCCGTTAAGAACTAAGTCATAACTTTTTGCTCTAATTTTTTCTTTAGGTAATTTATCTAAATCTTCTAATGGATTATCGAATTGAGTGAATGGATGGTGAGCTGCTGCTCATTTTCCTGTTTCTTCATCATGTTCGAACATAGGTCAGTCAATAATTCATTTGAAGTTATATTCATCTCTAGCTCATCCATATCAAGAATTAAGTTCAACTCTTAATGCTCCTAAAGCTTGTGAAGCATTTTCGAATTTATCAGCACAAATCAAGTATGTTCCTTCACCAAATTGTGAAATTAATTCTTGGACATCTGCCGGATTTAATTTTTGGGCAAAGTTTGTTTCGACTAATTGTTTATTTTCATTAACGACCAAGTAGAATAATGCTTTAACTTTGTTTTTCTTAGCTATTTCTTCAAGTTTCTTGTATTCTTTTTTGTTAATTTTCTCTACAAAATGAAGTAATCTAATTGAAGGAGCTGATGTTACGATGCTGAAATCACTATTTTTAGCAAATTCAGGAATATCAACAATTTTGTTTTCAAATCTAAAGTCAGGTTTGTCTGTTCCATAATCTCTAATGCAGTCATCAAATCTTACTCTATCAAAAGGAATTTTGATATCAACGTTCATAACTTTTTTCATAAAGTGTTTGAATAAACCTTCAATGTATGATTGGAAGCTAGGAACGTCCATAAAACTTACCTCGATATCTAATTGTGTGAATTCAGGCTGTCTATCTTTACGTGAGTCTTCATCTCTGAAGCATCTTGCTATTTGGTAGTATTTTTCAAATCCTGAAATCATTAATAATTGTTTGAATAATTGAGGACTTTGTGGAAGTGCATAAAATGCATTTTCTTTATTACGTGTAGGGACTAAAAAGTCTCTAGCGCCCTCTGGTGTTGCTTTAGATAAAATTGGTGTTTCGATTTCTGTGAATTCTTGAGATTGTAAGTATTCTCTAATTGCAAAAATTACATCATTACGTAATTTAATGTTATTTTGCATCACATTTCTACGTAAGTCTAAGAATTTATATTCAAGTCTTAATTCTTCCTTAACTTCAATGTCATCTCTAATTTGGAATGGCAATTGTTCTTTAGATGATGATAAAACTTTGTATTCATCAACTAAAATTTCAATATCTCCTGTAGGTAAGTCAGGATTTCTATCTTTTCTTTCACAAACTGTTCCGGTTACTTCTAAAACAGATTCTTTTGTGAATGAAATAGGTGTTTTAAATACTAATTGTGTAATTCCAAATTTGTCACGTAAGTCAACGAAGTTTAATTCACCAAATCTACGTTTGTTAGCTACTCACCCGTATAAAGTAACAACTTGCCCAACATTTTCTAATCTTAATTGATTATTTTTAATTGTTTTTTTCATATTATTTTCCTTCTTCTAATTCTTCAATAAGAAGTGTAACATCAACTAATTTAGACTCACTGATTGTGATGTGTTCATCGCTATTTTCTAAAATAAAGTTAAGTGCAGAAATGATACCCTCTTCATTTTTTGAGAATGTAACTTTTTCTCCTGTAACCATATCTCTAATGATTAATAAGTTAGGATTAATCATTTTGTCATCATAAACTAAGAAGTCAGCAGTTCTCTTTGCTGCTTTTTCAAATAACTTTTTATTTTTAATTAAAGAATGTTCTGTGTAAACTGATAAACCAGCTGTTGCAATATAATTTTGTCCCATTATAGTACCAAAAGCAATATTATCTTCATCATTTGTCATTGCAATATAAACATCAGCGTGTCTTAATTCTGTATCTGGTTTTAAAATTTCCATCGCATTTTCTCTTATATCATCAACAACACGATCAATTCCCATTCCAAAACCAACACTTGAAATATTATCTCCACCTAATTGAGCTATTAAGTTTGAATATCTTCCACCACCAATTAATGTAAGCCCACTTGTTGAACCTTTACCTGTTGTTACAAATTCAAATACAGTTTCATCATAGTAATCAAGCCCTCTAACTAATTCATTAGAAACTTTGTATTCAATATTTGCTGCATCAAGTGCTGTAGTAACTTTTACAAAGTATTCTTTTGATTCATCTGATAAATAATCAGCAATTTTAAGCGCATTTTTAATAAAAGGTTTTTGCGAATCTTCTTTATCATCAAGAATTCTTAAAACTTTTTTGCTTTCTAATCTTTCTTGTGAAATTTCACTTAACTCAGATTTGTAAGGTAATAAGTAGTTATATAAAGCTTCTTCATATTGTTTTCTACTTAATTCATCACCAATTGTGTTGATTTTTAATTCTCAATCAACCATTAAGTTATCTAAAATGTGTGCAGCTAATAAAATAACTTCCACATCCTTTGTATAAGCTTTTTCACCTACAAATTCAACACCAGCTTGATAGAACTGTCTGTATCTACCTTTTTGAGGTTGTTCATATCTGAACATTGGTCCATAGTAAGCAAATTTACTAAATCCATCATTTAATCATTTTTGTTCAATAAGCGCTCTAACAAAAGGTGCAGTCCCCTCAGGTCTAAGCGCTATATCTCTGTCACCTTTGTCTTTAAATTCATACATTTCTTTTTTAACAATTTCTGAATCATCCACAGAACGTCTGAAAAGTGTGGCTTGTTCCATAATAGGCGTTTCCACTAAAACATAACCTGCTTTGGCAACTGTTTCAGTGAACATATCAGTTACAAAATCTTTTAATAAAAACTCTACTGGTGAATAGTCTTTTGTTCCTTTAATTTTTGTAATCATAGTAACTCCTTAATATATTTGGAAATTATACTTTTTTCTCTTGCAGCTTGTTTATTTGTTTAACAATTTTTAAAATTCTTTTTCTGATTTTGTTTTTAACTAAATTAGCTCATATAGTTTCTAAAAATGGATGAAATTTATACATATGAGATTGAAATTCAGTTTTAATTTCAATCTCTTTTTTAGCTTTCTTGTAAGAAACACTTGTAATAGTTGAAAATCTTTTACCTTTTGTTTTAACTTGAAAAATGTAATGTTGTTTTGTGTTATCTCAATCAAGTAATAGGAGCTTATCTATTTTTGATTTTTTAAGAAAGCCGGTTGGTTTATTGACTAAATAATCAAAAACATTTTTCATATCTTGAACAGTTTTGTTAATGTATGAATAAACATAGTAAGTTTTATTCATTGATTCAATCATCTTGTTGTATTTAAGTGTAAGTAAGTTATTGTTTTCTAAATACTCTTGCAACATCACACAGAAGTTAAATAGAAAACCATAATTTTCAAAACTTAAATGTTCATTAATATCATTTGAAAATGAATTTGAATTGTATGCAAATAAAATGTTGTTTGGGTCATCCATTTTATTTTCAAATTCATAAGGAATTTTAAAAGTATTAAGTAAGTTGATAATTAACTCTGAAGCATCTAGTGGAATAAAAATATTTGGTTTATCAGTTAACTTAGTTTCTTTTCATTTTAAATATTGATTTGAAATGAAAAGATAAGCGATTTGGTCATTATTTAATTCAACAAAGCTATTTTTAACTCTAGCAAATAACTTAATATCATTATGTTGATCCATAACAATAATTAAGTTAGCGTTGTAATTAGTTGATAGAGCTCATTTAACAATAGAAAAAGTTGAATTTTTATTTTTTAAATCTTTGTTAAGTGTTGGGTTCAATTTTGAAACCTTAACATTTAAATTTGATAAAAATCTATTAATAATGTAGTTTGATAAATTGTCGCTAATAAGTGTATAAACAACCAATTTGTTGTTTGAACTAAAATCAAATTCAGATTTAACTGATTTTAAGAAGTTTTCATAAGCTGAGTCAATAACTTTGTCTGAGTTTAAAACAATTGAATAATTTGAATCAGAAACAAATATGTGATCTTTAACTTCATAAAGCTCATTAATTAACTTATCTTGTTCTTCAAGTGAAATTAATTTATTTTTGTTGTAAATTTTTAAATAAAACTTATTATTAGTTTCTTTGTAATCTAAATAAACTGAATAATCTAAATCCATATTGTTTACAGTTGTATTAATAAAAAAATCATTTAGTTTATCAATATTAAAAGTATAAACGTGGTACTTTTTATCATTTAAAAATCTAATTAATAAATCTTGAAGTTTTGAATTAATATTAACTTTGTTTTTTAATGCAACTAAAACTTTTCTTCTTCTATTAAAAATTGACTTTCTAGGAAGTGATTTATCAAAAAGTGAAATCAAATTAAGCAATGTATAAGGGTTTAAATTGTTGTAACCAAGTTGATTTTGTGTATCAAATTCAATTCCATAAACAGTTGATTTTGCTCTTGTGTAAAATTCACCATTTGGAAACTGATTATCAACCTTTCTAACAAATTCATTAATGTCTGAGTTTATTAGTTCTTTTGATTTATAGAAATTAAATCAATGTGTGATTTTATTGTTAATTTGATTCATTTTCACCTTTCTTAAAATTTATTTTAATTTTATCAAATTAAAAAATTACTTTTCAAGCATTTAGAGTAAAATTAAAAACATAATTATTGATTAAAAAGGAGTTTATTTATGTCACTAAAAGCAGGTATTGTAGGTCTTCCGAACGTAGGTAAAAGTACATTATTTAGTGCGATTACTAAAAAGCAAGTTGAATCATCTAACTACGCTTTCACAACTATTGAACCTAACATTTCATCAGTTCCTTTAATTGATCCAAGATTACAAAAAATTGCAGACATTATCAAACCAGATAAAATTGTTTGAGCTACATTTGATTTTGTTGACATAGCCGGACTTGTTGAAGGTGCATCAAAAGGTGAAGGATTAGGAAATAAATTCTTATCAAACATTAGAGAAGTTGATGCAATTATTCACGTTGTTAGATGTTTTGAGGACAAAAACATCTTGCACGTAGCTAATTCAGTAAATCCTGTAAGAGACAAAGATGTTATTAACTATGAGTTAATGTTAGCTGACTTAGAAACAATTAACAACGTAATTAACAGAGTTACTAAAAAAGCTAAATCAGGTGATAAAGATGGTTTAATTGAGTTTAATGCTGCTAATAAAGTTAAAGATGCATTGCTTCAATCAATACCAGCTCGTGATGTTGAACTTGATGAAAATGAATTAAAAGCTGTTAAAGGTTATCATTTGCTCACATTAAAATCAATAATTTATGTAGCTAACTTAGGTACAGAACAATATGCAAATTACAAAGATGATAAACTTTATAATGAGCTTAAAAATTCATTAAAACCAAATGAAAAAATCATTCCAATTTCAGTTCAATTAGAATCTGAGTTAGTTGATTTATCAGATGAAGAAAAAAATGAAATGCTCTCAATGTATGGTGTAGAACGTAGTGGTCTAGATGTTTTAACAAGAGAATCATTTGATCTTCTTAATTTAGAAACATACTTTACAGCAGGTAAAATCGAAGCAAGAGCTTGAGTTTATCATAAAGGTTGAGCAGCTCCTAAATGTGCCGGAATTATTCATACAGACTTTGAGAAAAAATTCATTAAAGCAGATGTTATTGCATACGAAGATTACATCGAACACAATGGTGAATTAGGTGCTAAAAACGCTGGTAAAATGCGTTCTGAAGGTAAAAACTACATTATGAAAGATGGTGACGTTTGTCACTTTAAATTCGGGAAATAATAATAAAAAATCATCATTTTAGGTGATGATTATATGAGGGGGTTTAGTATAGTGGTAGTGCTGCAGTCTCCAAAACTGAAAGTAAGGGTTCGATTCCTTTAACCCCTGCCAATTTCAAATAAATTTTCTGGTGTTTTCGAGGTACCAGATTTTTTTATTTTTGATATTTATTTTAATAGAAAAATTTAAGAATATTTTTAGCTATTTTCACTTTATAAAATAGACATAAATTACAGAACATTAGGAAGAATAATGAACAAATTAAATCTAATTTCTGTAGTTAGGTCAAAACGTAAAGTCAGAGAAATCAAGATTACAAATGTTAAAGTTAAAGATTTTGTAAATAGAGATTACAATGGAATTGCAAATAATATTATTGCAACAGATGTTTCATATATAAAAGCACCAAATGATATAAATGAAAATCGCGTTTATCTTTCAGTTGCGATACATCATAAAAACAAACAAAATTTTGAATTGAAACTTATCAAGAAGAAATGATACAGATTTGGTTAGTTCACACATCAAGGATATCAATTTTAAAAAACCTTGAATTCTTCTTTCAGATCACGGATTTCAATATTCATCATCTAAATATCTTGATGTAGTCGCAAAAAACAATGGAACTGTATCTATGGGTAGAGTCGGAAATTCATTAAATAATAGGGAAGTTGAATATTTCTTTTCAAACATCAAATCTGAGTGTTTAAACTTTGTAAATTACAAAACAATTTGCTTTAATAAACTCAAAAACATTATCAAAGATTACATTGAATGATATAACAATGAAAGATTTCAATCTGTGTTAAATTGAAAAACACCTCAACAATATTAAGATGATTTGAGTTTTTTATAAATTGTCTATAAGACTTGTCTTAGTTTATTATCTATAGGTGTTTTCGTTTTTTGCCCTTTTTAACTTGGAAACTCAGGTGAAGAAGTTAGAGAAGCATTAGAATTTGTTCCTATTAAAAGTTATGATGAAATTTATGATGTTTTATTTAACACTAAATAATTAATTTAATAGAAAATAAAAAATGAATTTGCCTATAAAACAGGAAAATTCCTTTTTTATTGTTTAAATCTATTAATGTTGAATAATTTGTGACTTATAAAATTAATTACCAACATTAAAAGACAAAACAGTTTAAAGAAACAATTTATAATTGAACATAATTGTCACCGACCATCTACTGATGTAATTTAAAATTTTGACACAAAAAAATTCTATTTATAAGTTTTTATTTTATATTTTTGGTTTGAGTGCTAAATATTATAATTGAATGCATAAAACCCAACTAGATATGTTCTTTTATCTTCTTTATAAATTCTTCCATGTATGAGAAATTACAGTAATTTAAAAGTGTACTACCTTCTAAATAAGTTATTGTATTTTTTGACGTTTTTAAGCTCGTTTTCTATTTCTGCAAAAACTTTTTTTGTATTGGCGTCTGTTGTATTCTCTATAAAGTCATGTGATGAATAATGATAGGAATATCTTTTTACATTTTCTAGTTTTTTTTCTAGTAAATAAGTTCCTATTAAACGGCACTCAAAATCCAAATGCGGATGAACAATATATGTTTGAATGTGTTTATATTTATCAACATTTTCAAGAATGTAGTTATCGTTAGGCAAAAATGACTTATTATAAAAATAGTGGCACTTTAATAATGCTAATTGATAAATCACTTGTTTATAATAATGCACTGTAAGCCTATATGTATTATTTTCAGAAATAGTAAATTGTCATTTACAAAAAATAATAGCCAACTTTTTTCTAAATTTATAGTCGAGCTTTTTATTGGTTAAAGCTTTATAATACTTTTCAATATTAGTTTTTCCATCGAAATTAGCTACTGCATTAGTAAACTCTTTATATTCTTTTGGACGAAATCAATTGGCTCCTTTCCCCTCATATAAGAAATCAATGTCTTCTTGACGCGCCAAAAACACAGATCTTAAAATCATTGTAGCAACATTTTGAGGATATTTGATTGCATACATTAAGGTCAAAGTTGCGCCTCACCCATCGCCTCAGATAATTAATTTATCAAGTTTTAAGTGTTTTCTAAGCCTTTCTATGTCTTCAACCGTTTGATCAGTAGTATTATTTTTTATATTTTTTAAGTTTATATGAGGGGTACTTTTTCCACAACCTCTTTGATCAAAAAATATAAATTTAAAAAAATTAAGATTTAAGAGAAGCGCAGGATCCATGTTAGATGATTTTCCTGGTCCGTCATGAATTACTAAAACAGGAAAACCTTTTGGATTACCAGATATAGTATACCAAATTTTATTTTTACGGTCGGGTTTGAAATAATGTTGGGTTCTTGCTGCTGATGCTGCTATTACACGTTTGGCTAATGATGCTAAATGTTGGTTGCTGTTTGAAAAAAACAATTTCTCCTCCTTTAAAATATATTTAATTTATCAAATTTGTAGATAGCTCTTTTTCTTTATAAGATTTAATGGTTAAAATAAGTTAACTGACTTAAAGTGAAATTGAATTAAAAGTAAATTAAAACATAACCAACTAATTTAGTTTCTATTTTTTTAGGCGCTTGCAATACTTAATTGTATCTATCATATTTTCTATAAATCAAACTGAATGATTTAATATATATTTATTACAACAAGTTTTAACATTATCAAGTTTTTCAATCAATAAATAAGCGCCAACATAACGAGCCACAAGATCGCGATGTCCGTGAGCTATATAAGTTGGAATGTGTTTATATTTATTAGAATTTTCAAGAATGTAGTTGTCGCTTGGTAAAAATGACTTATTGTAGAAATAATAGCTTTCTAAAAGGGCTAACTGATAAGCTTCTTCTTCATTTTTTATTTTAAACTTATTAACTGAAGTTAGATTATCATAATCCATTGCCAGAATGTTTATGAATTCTCATTTATAAAAATTAATAGCAAGTTTTTTTCTATATTCATAATCAAGCTTTCTATTAGTTAAAGCTTTATAATACTTTTCAATATTAGTTTTTCCATCGAAATTAGCTACTGCTTCGGTAAATTCTTCATATTCTTTAGGGTAGAATCAATTAGCTCCCTTTCCCTCAAATAGAAAATCAATATCCTCTTGGCGTGCTAAAAACACAGATCTAAGAAACATTTTAGCAACATTTTGAGGATATTTTATTGCATACATTAAAGTTAGGGTTGTTCCTCACCCATCGCCGTAGATTTTTAATTTATTAAGTTTCAGGTGCTTTCTAAGCTTTTCAATATCTTCAACTAAGATATCGGTTTTGTTATTTTTCAACTCTAATAATGGTGTACTTTTTCCACAACCTCTTTGATCAAAAAAAATATATTTATTTTTCTTAACATTTCAAATTTCTTTTTCAAACATTTCTGAAGACTCTCCTGGTCCTCCATGCACTATCAAAATAGGATTATTTTTCGGATTACCATATATTCCGTATCACATTTTAGTGTTAGAGTCAAGTTCTAAATAGCCTTCAGTAAAATTTATTTTTTCTTCAATCATTCAATTCCTCAATTCCTTTCACAGTGATAAGGGACAAAATATTCAATATAGATAAATAGATAAGAAACTATTCATCAGTATAATAGGCTAATTCTTTTTCGTGAATTTTTATTTAACAGCGTAGATATCCTTGACCAACGCAAGAAGTTCTTTATTTCTTTGATCAACTTTTCCTTTATCTCAATCTTCGGAAACTTTAAAAAGTTCAAATTTTGAATCTTTATCTTTCTTTATTCTTTGTTGATTTTCATCATTATTATCAGTATTTTCTTTTTCTATCATATCTTCTATAACTTTTGTTAGATTTTTTAAACCGGCCGAATTAGCTTCATTCCAAGAAATTGGATGTCCCTTATATCCTTTGCCCATTACTTTTTTATTGAACAAATCAGCTTTATCTTTAGAAGATGAATTGCTTGCGGCTTTATTATCAGAAGAAGTAACAATCACTCCATTACCAATCGATTCTTTAACTTCAACACTCTCCAACTCGTTATTTCTATCATCATCTTTAGCTTTTTGTGGATAAAAATGTTCTCATGTCGTATTGTTTGCGAAATAATCTAGTCAATTTGTGTATAGCGCGGTATTAGAAGAGCCTCTTGTATATTTAAAAAAATTATTTAAATTATTGCTTAAAAATAACTCTATCCTTCTAAAAATTGCCACATTATAATAGTTATCTTTTTTCTTAGGTTTCGTTAATTTATAATTTAAATCATCTTCAAACTCTTTCAATATTCTTTCAGTTGATTTATCATTATTAATTCATTTTAACATTGCTTCTCTTAATTCTGAGTATGTGTTTATTTTTTGTTGATCACCTTCTATGTTATTAATTACTTCTGTTTGTGAGCTTGATATCTTGGATGCCCAATCTCTTACAGTTTTGCTGAATGATTGTCCTTTGTAATTGCCTGTTTTTCAAATCACTCAGAATCTTTCAATTTCAAAAAGCCATTTAGTAACATTGGTAAATATTTCTGAAAATGCTAGTTTTGTAAGATCTGTATCCAAATCTAATATTTTGAATTTATTTAGAATTGTGTAAATAAGTGAAAAGAAAATTCTATTTTCTCATACATTTGTAAGAAGAATAGAAGGGAAAAGACATTTTAATATTTCTTTGTTGTTGTCAGAATAGTTTTCATCAAAAGGATAATTATTTATTAATAATTGCTCTAAATCATCATAATCCCTTGCTAAGATAAATTGAAATTTGAATAATTTCTTACGAATTTCAGCCAAAGCTTCAGATTGGTTATCATGATGTTTTTTATATAGTTCCTCTATGTATGATTTTAAAACAATGTAAGAGCTATAGTAATCCTTTTTCTTCGGCTCAATTGTGCAAGATAAACTTTCACTTAACTGAACAAACTGTGCAAATAAAACTATAAGGTCAGTATCTTCTTCAAATTGTTTACTATCAATTGTTTTCTTTTTATCCAATTTATTTCCAGCAAAATTGTTCTGTGTCTTACTATCTTTCTTGTAAAAATGATTTGAAAATTTATCTTTAAATTCTTCTAGCTCTTCTGATTTTGTGCGTCAAAGTTCGTCAAACAATGAATTAACTAAATCTATGTTAGTTAATTTCATGCTTAATAAATTCATTTTTTCAAAAAGTTTTTCTTCATATTTTTTATGAACAAAAACAACATCAAATCAAATTCTTTCAAAAAATGCTGTAATAAAAGCAATTATTTTTTCTTTTTTGTTCTTCAATTTATCTATTAAAAGTGTTCAAATATAGTCTAAATTGTGTTTTATTTTGTACGAAAATTTGTTTTGAATGCTCTCTGGGAAGTATTTTTTTATTTCATCTATATCACTTGATAGTAAAATATGCAAATGTTTATAAGAATCTGAATTTTTGTAACAGTTTTTTGACATTCAACCTTGTTTATCGTGGAACATTCGTTTAAATAAAGAAGGCATTTTAATAATTTCTTCTTGATGATTAGAAAAATTGTGATAAAGAATTAATTTATAAAGACTATAAGCAGTAAGGATTAACGTCATTATTCTTTGTTGACCATCAACAATTTTAATATCATCATCAATTTGAGCGAATGTAATTGAACCCAATAAATGATATTCATTTTGATCAAGTGACGTTGTTTCAATATCATTGATAAGCGTTTCAACCAAATTATCATTTCATGAATAATTTCTTTGGTATAAAGGAATTTCTATGCTTTTTTTCACAAATGAAAAGTCAAATATTGCGGTCAAATTTCAAATTTTTGACACAAATGGTTCTTCATCACTCACTTTATATTCCTTACTTGTTGGGTCATCGGGTATACTTTTAAATTCTGATGTTACACTAATTAGTTTTTCTAAGTTGTCCTTGTATGGATAATATAATTTATTTTTTTTAATATCTAATAATTGAATTTGTGTTGATTTTATGAATTTATCAACAATTTCTTTGAATTTTTCTTTATTGTTGATGGCACAAAAATCGCAAAATTTAATTCAATGTTTTTTTGAATCGTCAACTTTAGTATTTATATAGGTCTTTATCAAATCAAAACTACTTCTATTCTCATCTTCTTCGCTAGCGATATATGCCATTGTTGAAATTACACTATTCATTCAATTTTGTTCAGAAATTCTCATTATCTTTTTTTCACTATCGGTAAAAGCGTTATTTGACCAAAATTCAGTTAAGTTAGTTATTGACAAAATATTGTTTCCGATTTTTTTGTAAAAATAATCAATGCCTTCTAAATATTTATTTAAAATAGAAAGTATCTTTTCAGATATGTAATCTGAAGTTTTGTTATTTAAGTAGTTACTTAGCGCATCGTGTTCCAAATTGTCATTAACAAAATTTTTAATATATTTTTTAAAATCATTATGCATGACAAAATTATTATCATTTTCAATATGTATAATTTGACAAATCTCTAGCACTTGTTTTATTTCTTCATATGTTTTATTAGTTATTTTATTTGAGTTTCTATCATTTTTTGTTTCAGTTTTTGTATTTTTTTTATAAAAAACAAAGTCTTTGGTGTGGCCTCCATTAAACACAATTTGTGTTGGCGTTAAATAACACAAGCTATCTGTTTTAATTGCTTCACGAATTGTCTCTTGATTTAATCAATTTAATATAGTTCCTTCTATATAAGTTTGAATATCTTTGCTAATTGTTCAAACACTTGTTAAGAAATTTTTGTTCTTATTACTCATTGTCTCCTCCTGATTCTTAAATTAATTATTATTAAAAGAATAATTTTTTATATTTAGCAATTACTATTCCCGATATATTCACTTTTGTTGTTTGTAGTGTGCACTCAAAAAGCCTATTAAGTTTTGGTAATGTTTTTTGTATTCAATTTCATTTTTGTATTATTTAATTTGAATCTAATAATCTAAAAATTAATGATCAATTTTTACATCTATATTAAAAATTTATATTTGGTATTTATTTTTTGTATTATGCCTGTTATAAGTTATAAATAGTTGTATAAAAAAGTGTTATTTTTATATCAAAATCAAAACCAATTATATTTTTAAAGTTATTTTTCTATTTATATTTACTCATGAAAAACTTTAATGTTGTGTGTTCTTATCTACGAAAGCTTAAAAACTTGGAATTCATATTTTAAAAGTTATAGACAAAAAAGCTGAATGTAAAACACTCAACTTGTTCCAGTTTAGTCGTGAATTAATAAAATAAAAAAGTGAAATTCAATTGAAATTATTGCTAAAGACCGAGTCTTTCTTTCGTTCTATATATATATATATAGTTTAAGGAGTTGAAGATTGACACATTTAATTCTCTTGCAAATTTCATAATAGTATTATATTATTTTTTTATTTTATTTTTATAAAAATATGGAAGTAAAACAAATAAATTATTTTTATATAGAATATTCATTGTTAATCAGATTAATAGCAAAAGGTCGCTTTTTCACATTATACTTTTAGACAAGAACTGAAGCTTAAAAAAAGCAATTTATTTATTAACAAAATGTTATTTACAATTAAGATTTAAGACTATTCATTGCGCAAAACATAAAAAAGCTTAGCGATTATAATTAATGGTTTTCATCACAATTAATATTTTTGAAATAGGGAAAACTTATTTATTGATAATTCATTAATTCAGTTATTCAAACCTAGAAACTTAGAATTAAAATAAACAATTAACAGAAAATAAAAAACGAATTTACCTATAAAAAATGTGAATTCATTCTTTCATTTAATATTATTCAGTGCAATATATGTCTTGTAATAAAGCAACAAGTTCTTTAAGTCTTTGTTTAATGTTTTCTTTTCCTAATTCTGGAGCGACTCCAAAAAGAAGAACTTTATCTTCTTTATTTTCAGTTTTATTATTCAAAATAGTAACCAAATTTTTATATTTATTCTCAATTTCTTTTATTGAAATTTCATGGTCATAGAAACCTTTGTTTGACTCACTAAGATTATAATCATATTCTTCATATTTCTTATATGTTGGGCCATTGTAGCTTTTAATATTGCCTATAACATCAAGAATAAAACCATTTGCTATCGATAAACTAGGTCAAGAAAAGTAGACAGTTTTTTATTTTCTGTCTACTTTTCTTGACCTAGTTTATATTACGTCTTTTTTTATAAGAAAATCTCGCAATTAGATAAAGAAGTTTCTAAAAAGTCTGAAAATGAAGAATTACATTCAATTGTCAAAAAAGGCTTTTATGAAAATAAAGGTCGTTTTGGTCGCTGAAGATTGAGCATTTATATACTAAAAGTATATAAAATAGACATAAATTACAGAACATTAGGAAGAATAATGAACAAATTAAATCTAATTTGTGTAGTTAGGTCAAAACGTAAAGTCAGAGAAATCAAGATTACAAATGTTAAAATTAAAGATTTTGTAAATAGAGATTACAATGGAATTACAAATAATATTATTGCAACAGATGTTTCATATATAAAAGCACCAAATGATATAGATGAAAATCACGTTTATCTTTCGTTGCAATACATCATAAAACAAACAAAATTTTGAATTGAAACTTATCAAGAAGAAATGATACAGATTTAGTCATTTCACAAATCAAAGATATCAAGTTTAAAAAACCTTGAATTCTTCATTCAGATCACGGATTTCAATATTCATCATCTAAATATCTTGATGTGGTCGCAAAAAACAATGGAACTGTATCTATGGGTAGAGTCGGAAATTCATTAGATAATAGGGAAGTCGAATATTTCTTTTCAAACATCAAATCTCAGTGTTTAAAGTTTGCAAATTACAAAACAATTTACTTTGATAAACTCAAAAACATTATCAAAGATTACATTTAATGATATAACAATGAAAGATTTCAATCTGTGTTAAATTGAAAAACACCTCAACAATATTGAGATGATTTGAGTTTTTTATAAATTGTCTATAAGACTTGTCCTAGTTTAATTTTTCTTGTTCTTATAAAATTCAGCAATCTAGTTGTAGTAATCTAGAACCTAATTTAACCCAAAAACATGCAGAATATAGTGATAGAGTAATAAAAAGCTTTGATTATGTTATAATCAAATAATTGAAAATATTGAAGGAATTTAAGGATAAGTATGTCACAAATAATTGATGAAAATGTTTTATGAAAAGCAGCAGAAAAACTAAGAGACAAATGTGATCCTGCTGATTATAAAAATGTTGTATTGGGCTTAGTCTTTTTAAAATATGTTAGTGATAAGTACATTGCTAAATATAAAGAGCTAAAAAAAGTTGGTGATGGTAGAGAAAAAGATGAAGACTATTACATTCAAGACCATGTATTTTTAGTACCTGAAAATGCTTTATGAACCAATATAGCAAGTCACTCTAAACAAAGTGATTTAGGTCAAGTAATTGACGATGCCTTCATCGAACTTGAGAAACACAATAATCAACTAAAAGGAATTCTTCCTAAAACTTATTCTAAGAGTGATTTAGATAAATCTGCTTTAGGAGACTTAGTAGACTTTTTCTCTAATAATTTAAATATGGAAGATGCTGATGGTGATTTCTTCGGCCAAGTTTATGAGTATTATGTAGGCGCTTTTGCTAAGTATATACCGACAAAAGGTGGAGAATTTTTCACTCCAAAATCTGTTGTTGAATTAATGGTTGATATTTTAGAACCTTATAGTGGGAAAGTTTTTGACCCATGTTGTGGAAGTGGTGGTATGTTTGTTCAATGTTCTAAGTTTGTTAAAGAACATCAAGGCAACGTTGACAACATCTCGATTTATGGTCAAGAATCAAACCCTGGAACTTGAAAAATGGCTAAAATGAATTTAGCTATTAGAGGACTTGAAGGAAATTTAGGTGAAAAAAGTGCTGATTCTTTTACAGATGATTTACATAAGTCTTTAAGAGCAAATTACATCATCGCTAATCCACCATACAATTTAAAAGATTATTGAAAACCATCTCTTGAAGGTGATCCTAGATGGGTGTTTGGTAAACCGGACATGAAGAATGCTAACTATGCATGACTTTCATTAATGTATTCTAAATTAGCACCTAATGGTAAAGCGGCAATATTGATGCCGAATGGAGCTACAACAAGTAATACTAAAGATGATTACAAAATTAGAAAAGCTATGATTGAATCAGGTAAGGTTGAAGCAATTCTAGCATTGCCTAATAAATTATTTTCAAATGTTACCATTTCAGTTCAATGCTGAATCTTAAATAAAGGAAAAACTAACACCGATGTTTTATTTGTAAACGCAGGCAACTTAGGGAAATTAATCTCAAGAAAAATAAAAGTCCTTGAACAAGAAGATGTAGACAAAGTTGTTAAAGCTTATCGTGATTTTAGAGAAGGCACTCTTATAGATATACCAGGTTTTTGTAAGAAGGCTACATTAGAAGAAATCGAAGAAAAAGATTTCTCTTTAAATCCTGGAAGATACGTCGGAGCAGATGAGTCTAACAAATTATCTCCTGAAGAAATTCAAGAAGAGTTAAGAAAGACTACTGCTGAATTATTAGAATTAATGAAGGAGGGTAAAGAACTAGAAGATAAAATTAAAGAGATATTAATGGAAGAATTAAAATAGTGTTAATTATGTGATTTTGCATATCCATATCATGAATTCGAATTTTAAGATTTAAAAGATTACCTTGGGTAATTTTCGGTTGGACAGCGCCAGTTACTATTCCTTCGATATTTGTTGCACTCAAGCAATAGTATAGATACTTATTTAGAACAAGATTATTTGCTTTAAAAATATGAGAGTGATTACTTACTCAAAATTTCGAGTAGTGATTTGTCATATGAATTATAGGTTTTCCATCGTCAGTAATGACTGTACCATCTTCTGCCAACAATAGATATTCTCCTTCAAATAAGTAGTCATTAATATAATCTATTATGCCGTTTGCACTATAGTATGGATAGTTTCCTTGAATTCTTTTTCTTTCCATAGTTGATAAAGGTCTTCTCAAAGAGTCCTTAAAATCTACAAGATCTTTAAGTTTGTATTCAATCATTAATAATACCTCACAATGTTAACTATGTGTTGTTGTTCAATCATAGAGTGGATATGAATATTTAATTCATACAAAGTTTTAGTTGTTAAAGAAGGAACCGCAGCACCTTCAGAATATTTTGAAAAATCAATTGTAGAAAGATTGTAAAATAAATACTTTGGTAAAACGATGTTATCGTTAATCTCTGTATAAAACAAAGTATCAATTGTTCAAAACGGTTTGCTGATATAAAACGGCTTTGAAATAGTGCCTTTTCTACCGATTAATACTGATTCGTGGTCATATATAGGTTTAGAAGCATAACCAATTAAGCCACCAGTGCCTAGAATTGGAATATCACTATAATCAACTTCGACTTGATTTTGATTTTTGCCATATTTAATAGTTAATATATCTTTTAGTTTCATAAATATAATGATAAAGATAAAGAAAAAATTAAACGATATTTGTAAAAATATTACAGATGGAACACATTCTACCGTTTTAGATAATGCAAATGGTAATTGTTATTTACTAAGTTGCAAAAATGTGAAAAATGGAAGAATAAATATAACTAAGGATGATAGACGAATAGACAAAGACACTCTATTTCTCCTTAGGAATAGAACTAAAATGGAAATAGGTGATGTGGTTTTGACAACTGTTGGAACCATAGGTGAATCGAGTGTAATACAAGAATCTTTTCCAAATTATGAGTTTCAAAGAAGTGTCGCCATAATTAAACCGAATCCTTCACTTATATTAGCAAAATATCTTCATTACTACCTAATTTCACAATCAGGTAAGAATCAAATTAACCAAATGATAAAAGGAGCTGCTCAACCATGTTTATTTCTTAATGATTTAAAAAATATTTTAATTCCTTGTTTATCATTAGATTCACAACAACACATAGTTAACACTATAGGAAGCGTCGATGATTTAATTGAAAAAATTGAGGAGAAAATAAATTTTTTAAAAATAATCTCGACAAATCTTTATTCTCAAAATTCTGAATATCCATGTACACAAAATCTATCATTAGCAGATGTATGCTTAATAAAAACAGGAAAACTTAATGCTAATGAAGCTGATAAGGCCGGTTCTTTTCCGTTTTTTACATGTGGTACTAATGAGTTACTAATTAATGATTATGCTTTTGATTGTGAGGCTATAATAATTGCTGGTAATGGTGAAATCTCAGTTAAACATTACAAGGGCAAATTTAATGCATATCAAAGGACTTATGTATTAGAACCTCAAAAATATTTTTACTTGTTTCTAAAAGAATGTGAAAATAATATAAATGTTTTGAAAAATAATTCTCAAGGATCAGTAATTAAATTTATTACTAAACCAATGCTTGAAAAAATATCAATAAATTTAAACAATCATTCTGAAGAAATTAATGAGAAGATAGGTCAAATTTACAACTTAATTTTAAATTATAGAAATCAAATCTCTTTATTAATTAAAATTAAAGATATTTTATTCAGCAAATATTTCTAGATAGTTAACACTATAGGAACAGTTGATGATTTGATTGAAAAGACTTTAGAAATTTTAAATTCAATCAAGAGATTAAGAAAATTACTTTATAAGCATTTTTCTTTAAATTCAATCAGTACAGTACCGTTCAAAGAAATAGTGACTTTTGAAAATGGAGCTCAGCCTCCAAAATCAGAGCATATCTATGAAGAAAAAGAAGGTTATGTTAGATTTATTCAAAATAGAGATTATGATTCGGAAAATCATAAAACATATATACCTATTTCAAAACGAAATCATTTATGTAATAAGTATGACATTATGATAGATAAATATGGTGATGCCGGTGCTGTAAGGTTCGGTTTAGAGGGTGCATATAATGTGGCATTATTAAAAGTAATTCCGAATAATGAATTAATTAAAGAATATGTTAGAGATTTCCTTATGCAAGATGAAGTAAAAAATATTTTATACAACTCTTCTCAGGCATCAACAAGACCGTCCTTAAACGATGATACGTTTTTAGGGTTAACAATTCCTCTATTAAATGAAAATGAAATCAAAACATATAACAAGATTGTAGTTATTCTTTTAAATTTAGAAATAGGCTATAAAGAAAAAATTTTAAAATTAAAGTCTATTAAAGAAAAATTACTTTTAAAATATTTCTAAATAGTTAACACTATAGGAAGCGTCGATGAACTTATCGAAAATTATTAAAATCAGATATCAAAAATATTAAACATAATTAGTATGTCGTTATCTGATAAAAGTCTCATTCCTTTTGAATATTACTCGCCTCAAATTATTAAATCTGGTATAAAAAAATATAATAATACCAAGAATTATTTGGACACATCGTCCGTAGAAGGTATTAACAATATTTTACAATTTGATTCATTCAACTTTGAGGACATACCATCTAGAGCAAACATGCAACCAGTGGTTGATTCAATATGATTCGCCAAGATGAAAGACTCAAAAAAGGTAATTATAGTGACAGAAAAAGATGATGATTTACTTAATAATTATATCTTTTCAACAGGATATTTAGGAGTCGAAGCTACAAACAAATTACCACTATCATTTCTAACAGGTATTATTTTATCCCCAAACTTTTTCGTTCAAAGAGACCTTAACTCTGTAGGGACAACCATGGCTGGGATTAATAATGAAACATTTAAAAAAATTCTTGTCCCTAAACTGTCTGATGAAGAGATAAATAGTTTCAATAAGGAGTTTAGTCCTTTAGTTATTCATTTAACTTGTTATAGAAGAAAAATAAAGAAGCTTAAAGAATTGAAGAATCTACTATTGAATAAATATTTCTAGATTTTAGTACCTTCCATAAATAGGAGGTATTACAATTTGAAAGAATTTATTTCATTTTTGCAACATCAAAATTTAACAAAAAATACTATTGATGCTTATGTTATTGCAGTTAAACAGTTTAGTGCAGAATTTAGTGAAATAACAAAGCAAAATTTATTAGCTTTTAAATCAATATTAGTCGATAAGTATAAGGGTAAAACTATTAATTTGAGAATTCAAGGAATCAACAAATATCTGGAATTTTTAAAGAAAGAAAAATTAAAACTAAAATACATAAAAATTCAACAAAAAAGTTTTTTAGAAAATGTTATCAGCGATGCAGATTACGAGTTCTTTAAAAACAAATTGCTCAAAGACAAAAATTATGAGTGGTATTTTATTGTTAGATTTTTAGGAGCAACTGGTGCTAGGATTTCTGAGCTTATTCAATTCAAATATGAGCATTTAATAAGGGGTTATATAGACCTTTACACAAAAAGTGGCAAAATAAGAAGAATATTCATACCCGTTAGATTAAGAAAAAAAGCGATAGAATATTATGATTCTATCACTAGAACAGAGGGTTATCTATTTCTTAATAAAGATGGTAATCAAATATCAACTAGAGGTATAGCTCATCAATTAAAATCACTAGCAAGAAAATATAATATGAATCTAAATGTAGTTTACCCACATTCTTTTAGACATAGATTTGCAAAAAATTTTTTAGAAAAATGCAAAGATATTGCATTACTAGCAGATTTAATGGGACACGAATCTATAGAAACCACTAGAATTTATTTGAGAAAAACAAGCGAAGAGCAACAGGAAATAGTTGACAAAATAATTAATTGGTAAAATATTTATTAAGAAGTATAGATTTAATATCTAAACATTTAGATTTTAACATTTTCACTTTAACCAATAATTCATAAATATAATTGAAAAAATCAATTTCATCATTAGTTGGTTCACAAGCTAATAACATCGGTATTGCCTTAGAAGCATGCAAAATTGTTGTGCCTTGCGAATTATCTTTGATAATAGACTGATTTAAATCGCTTAATAGTTCAAAGAAAGCAAAACCTTTATTTTCAGATATTACTTTATATATTCCTGATGAGTAAGCACCTGTTAAACCAACATTCACCCTTCCAGGAGCGCCATCAAATGCTATTAAAGTATCATCTGAGTGACATGTTTTTAGGTTTTGCGCTTTTTTTATGTAACAATTTTTTAATGAATCTAAATCACCTACTCTTAAGTACGGAATAAGACCGTCTCTATTTTGGGATTTTTCTATATAGTTGCTAGAACCAACCTCTATTCCTTTGTCAAATATCCCATATTTCGAGAAGGGAACGTGATTTCTAATAAAATTCAAGGAGTTTATTTTTCTTAATCCAATAGATTTAATTTTAGTCTCGATTAAGTCATAATTTTCAATAAGATCATCGACGCTTCCTATAGTGTTAACTATCTAGAAATATTTTGAAAGAAGATGTTTCTTCAAATTTGTTAATTTTCTAATATTCATTCTATTTTTTAGAATTGCGTCAAATATATAATCATATTTTTTAAAATAGTTAACGTCATTCTCGCTAAACGGAACTTTAATGTTTAAAAAATCTGAAATACTTAAGTTTGGTTGTGCACTACCGTGACCTAAACTAGAAATATTTTCCTTATCCATTAGTAAATAGGTATATATTAAAGCTTTCGATTCACAAGTAATCTTTATAATTCTTTGATTTAGATAACAATCTTCAGAATCAACAATACCTGTTCTACCTACGTACCCAGTCATGGTCAGTAAGATATCCCCGATTTCTAATTTAAATTTTTCATATTCTGGCTTCATACTAAAATAAGTGATATTATCAAGATTAAATCCAGAGTCTCCTATGTTTTTAATTGTAATTAATTTTCATGATGGAAGATTTGTATAATCCTTACTTTTAAATGTCCCACCAACAAAATATTTAATTACATCACCTAATTTGTTTACACTACTTTTATCATTAAAATAAATTTGATAAATATATTTTAGTAATTTTTCAAACAATATAATTTTTTGATTAGTTTTTTCAATCAAATCATCAACTGTTCCTATAGTGTTAACTATCTGTATTAATTTTGAGAAAAATAACTGCTTTTTTATATAATAATTTCGAGGTAAAATCATATGTTTAATGAAGCTACTATTGAGAATAGCATTATAGAACTTTTAGAAAAAAATGGTTTTGAATTTTTAAATTTTGACGATTCATGACTAAGTGAAAGAAAACTTGATGATTTCATTAATAATGAAGTTCTTTTAAATTCGTTAATTGAAATAAATAAATTTGATGATTTAGAAATACTTAACGAAGCAATGAATATGCTTATGAGAGTTGATAATCCTTCTTTATTCGTAAGGAATTTTTTAGTTCACAAAATCTTAGTAGAAGGTGTGACAATTGAGTCAAATAAATATCAAGTTAACCCTCTTATTAAATTCATTGATTTTGATAATGTAGATAATAACACATTTCAAGTAGTTCATCAAATTAAGTTCAACGAAGGAAGATCGACTAGAATACCGGACATAGTTGTGTACATAAATGGACTTCCTTTAATTGTAATGGAACTTAAGACTTTAGTTGAAGATGCTACTGGAGCAACATTGGAAGACGCTTACAATCAATTAGGTGGAAGCAGCGAGTCTAATGGATACCGTTATGATATTCCAACTTTATTTAATTACTCTGCTTTTTTAGTAATTTCTGATGGAGTAAGTACTAGAATCGGAACATTGACTTCTAAATTCGATAGATACAATGAGTGAAAAAGTGTTGATGGTAAAAAAGGTTATGATGATAATTATGCATTTAAACTAAATACCTTCATAGATGGAGTGTTTGAAAAAAGCAGATTACTAGATATTATTAAACATAATATTTTCTTTATTCAAGACAAAAATGACAAACCAGTTAAGATAATCTCGCAGTATCACCAGTATTTTGGTGTAAAAAAATCAGTTCAATCAATTTTAAATAGCATTAAGTCAAACGGAAATGGTAAAGCTGGTATTGTTTGACATACTCAAGGTAGTGGTAAATCATTTTCAATGCTAATGCTTGCACATAGATTATTGATTAACAAAGAATTAAATGTTCCAACTATAGTGGTTTTAACAGATAGAATCGACTTAGATGATCAACTTTATAAAACTTTCTTTAGTGCGCGTAATTACCTAAAATGCGAACCTCAAATAGCTACATCTAGAGAAGATTTAGTTAAGAAGCTTAAACACATTAAACAAGGTGGAATAATTTTTACTACAGTTGGTAAATTCGATAAGCATCATTTACCAAAAAATGAACGTTCAAACATTATTGTCATGACTGATGAAGCTCATAGAGGGCACTATGGAATTTATGAAACTGTTCATTACGAAAGAAATAAAGAAACTGATGAATTAGAAGCAGTTTTCAAATATGGAGTAGAAAAGTATATTAGGGAAGCATTACCTAATGCTACTTTTATTGGATTTACTGGAACTCCGGTATCAACAAAAGAAAAACAAACAACAGACATTTTCGGTGATATTATCGATGTCTACGATATGACTCAATCAGTTATCGATGGTTCAACAGTAAAACTTTTTTATGAATCTAGACTTGCAAAAGTTTGGACAGATCAATCAATATTGAGTCAAATTGATAATTACTATAATGATTTAGTGAAAAATGAACAAGCAGATAATCAAGCAATAGAAAAATCAAAGCGTGAAATGAGCAAAATCAAAGTCATTTTAGAAGATGATGACATGATTGATTTATTTGCTAGAGATATTATGGCTCATTATTCTGAGAGAAAGGGTACTTTAAACGGAAAAGCCATGATTGTTTGTCAAACTCGTCATGCAGCTTTAAAACTATATAAGAAAATAGTTGATGAGATTGTACCTGAAATGAAAGAACAAGTAATTTTAGTTGTTACTGAATCTAATAAAGACACAGAAGAAATGCGTAATCTATTTAAAGATTCTGCATATAGAAAAGAGTTAGGTGAAGAATTTAAAAAAGATACATCAAAATATAAAATCGCAATTGTAGTTGATATGTGATTAACCGGTTTTGATGTACCCGACTTAGATGCAATATATTTTATTAAGAGACTCAAATCTTATAATTTAATGCAAGCTATTGCTCGTGTTAATCGTGTTTATCCAGGTAAGTATTATGGTTTAATTGTCGATTACATAGGTCTAAATAAAGCATTGAATGAAGCATTAACAGAATATACAGATAGAGATAGACAAGAAAATGTTCAAGATGTAAAGAAAGAAATTTATGACATCTTGAAAGAAAAATTAAGTGTACTTAATGAATGATTTTACAAAATTGATAAAAGCAAATTCTATAGCTCTAATGATCAAGAAAGATTTGAAGCTGTACAAATCGGAACAGAATTTGTGTTACAAGAAGCTAAAAGAGAAGATGCATTTATGAGTGATCTTTCCTTTTCTGTAAAGCAAGCCTTTGTCGTTTGTGCTGGTATTTTAACTGAAGAAGAGAAAAATGATGTTTATTATTACTTAGCTATTAGAAGTTTTATTCTAAAGCTTAGAGCAAAAACTCCAACTGTCTCTATAAAAGAAATGAACGAATATGTTTCTAATCTTCTAGCAGATGCTATTAAAGGTGATGAAGTAAAAGTATTAACTCAAACAAAAGAAGATTCAAGTAAAGTTATTGAATTGTTGAGTGAGAAAAACATAGAAGAATTAAGAGTAAAAAATCCTCCTCATGTGTTTGTTCAAATTGTCAAGAAGTTACTTGAAAGAGCAATAGCTGAATCTAGAAAAAATAATTATTTTAAATCTCAAGAATACAGTAAAAGATTAAGAAAAATCTTAGAAAAATATAATGATAGAGATGCTATTTTTTCACCAGAACAAACTATTGTTGATTTGGTTGGATTCGCTAGTGAAATGGTAAGGGATGAACAAACAGCTAGAGACCTTGGTGTATTTGGAAGAGAAAAAGCATTCTATGATGCTTTAATTAGAGATAAATCAGCTAAAGAATTACTAAACGATGAAACGCTTAAACTTATTGCTAGGGAATTAAAGTCAGTAGTTGAAGAATACGCATCAACAGACTGAGCCCATAAAGAATCCACAAGAGCAAGAATGAGAACAAAAATAAAAGAATATTTGAAGAAGTATAATTATCCTCCAGAATATCAAAAACAAGCTGTAGATGATGTAATTAAACAAGCTGAATATATAATGAGTGAAGATTAATCTTCAGATTGTTTAGGATATCAAATTCGACTTATAAGAAATATTACAATTAGACTTTATTACTTATTAAACGATTGTTTTAGTGGGTAATAAAGTCATTTTTTATTCTTCTGATAAATTTTGAATAAAAAAGAACAGCTAACACTGTTCAATTTCACTAATGATTAGTATTCTGTTGAATGTTCTAATGAATCGATGCTTAATTCAACAGAAGTTCTTTTTCCAAATGATTCAATTTGAATTGTAGCAATATTTGCGTCTAAGTTTAATGATCTAATTGGACCAATTTCACCTTTAAATGGACCATCTAAAACTACAACTAAATCATTAATTTTAAGTCCTTGTAAGTTTTTACCTAAGTTAAATAAGTGTGTAGCTTCTTCGGCAGCTTTTTCCATTTTTCTAATTTCTCTAGAAGAAACCGGCGTAGGCTTTGCTCCTTTACCAGACGATCCAATGATACCTGTAACATTTTGTGTGTTACGTACAACGTATCAAGCTTCATCTGTCATATCCATATTTGCAAAAATGTATCCAGGGTAAAGATTTGTGTATTTAACCTTGTATTCGTGACCTAAACGTCTTTTTTCTAATTCTTTAGCTGTTAAGATAGGTTTTTTAAAGATTTTAAAAGCTCCATCTTGTGTTGCATATTGATTAAATGATTCTGCAACATTTTCAGCAATAATACGGTTATTTAAAGCTTCGATAACTTGTTCTTCTTTTCCTCTAACAGTAGAGATCATGTATCATTTAAAATTATTCATAATTTACCTTTCTAAACTGAACCAATTACTTCTCATAATTTTGTAAATCCAATTGTTACTGCATAAACAAATAAAGCAAATATAGCTGTAAAAACAAGAATTTTAACAAGGTTTATTCAATTTTGTCTTGGAGTTGCTCAACGAACACGTTTAATTTCTTTAACAGTCTTTCTAAAGAAATAAATTTTATTTCTGCTTTCAAATCTGTCTTTTAAAGACATTTTTACTGTTTCGACTTTTTCAGTTTTTGCTTTCTTATTTTTTCTCATAATTAAACTTCTTCTTTGTGAATTGAGTGTTGTTTGCAATGAGGACAATATTTTTTAATTACTAAACGTTCTGCATTTCCAGCACTTTTAATTGTCACGTAATTTTTCTTTCTGCATAATTCGCATGCAATTGATACCTTGTTACTTTTCATAGTGTTTTAATTTTACCACAACATTACAATATACATTAAGTAAATGAATGCTATGTAATAGGTTTAATTGAAATTATTTACATGTGAAAAATATAACACATTACTTTCTTCATCTAAATATTGATCTCACTTTTGCAAATGTTAAACGCACTCCTAAATTAACTGTTGGGGCTAAATTACCTCTAACTAAGCTTAAAAATAATCTATTTCTAAATTGATTCTTAATAATAAGTCCAATAAGCATAATGTTGTTAGAACTAATAAGCTTCATTTTAGGTGTTTTTAGTATAAAGTTGATTGTTTCATTAATGATTTTATTTTGCATTTTAGTCATATTTAAGTTGCTCAATAACTTATCTACATATCTATCAAGAGCTTCAAAATCTCTTCTTGAGAGATATTTATAATCAATCTTGCAATAGGCTAAAATGAATTGAATTAATTTATCCTTATCAGTGAACAATTGTTCTAAAACAATGTTTAGAAACTTCGATGATATTTGTTTGATTAGCTCTTTGTTTTGAATAATAAAACTATTAAAGTAACTTTCGAAGCTAACAAAATGTGAACTTGATAAAAAGTACTCTTTAAAAATAATCATAAATTCATCTAAATCATTTTTTACTAATGAAAAATCTAAATTAAACTCATAATCAATCTTTCTAATATCAATTGGAATCTTAATAAATTTTCTTTTATTTAACTCTCCAAGGATAAAATGAATTAAATTAATTATCTCTTCTTTAAAATTAGGGTACTTTTCAAAGAATTTTTTTGTTATATCAAACAATGTTTTTTCATTTGAAACTAAAAAGAATTGTCAAAACTTATTAAGGGAAATGTTTTTGTTTCTAGTAAAGAATTTTTCAACATTATCAATCAATGTAACAAACTCTTGATTATTAGCTAAAAAGTCGATTAATGTGTCTGTGAATTTTAGTGAACTGAATTTATTTTCAATATATTCAAGTACGTTTTCGTCATGGAAAATCTTACCAATGAGTGACATAACATTCTCATTTAGAATTGCACTGAAATTAAGAGTGATATCTAAACCTTTAGTTAGTTTCTCAGTAATCAATGAATTGCTAATTGTGCTTATATAAATTCTAATTAACGAACCTTCTAGAACGCCTAATTCTTTGTATCAAGTTTGAACAAGATCAATAATTTTGTTATCGGGGTATATTGGAATACTTCTAAATTTAGTTCAAGTAAATTTATTTAAATGATGCTCTTTAGCAAAATTTAGATAAAGTTTCTTTCCAATGTATTTATAACATTTCTTACTGCAATGAATATCTAAAAACAACTGATATCATTTGCGTTCATTTCTTAAACATTGTTCAAAGTCAAATATTTCAACATATTTAGCATTTGTTGCTGCTGAAACTTCTGCAAAAATATTCTGAAATACCTTGTATATAGATTTAAAAATAGAATAACTCTTGTTTAAAAGATTATCTTTGTTTTTAAGAATCAACTTGTTAAGTACAGGTAATGAAGCAATAGGATAATCGACTAAATAGATTTTGCAATTTGTATTAACTTCTTTAATTTTGTTAACTAAAACAATATATTCATTAATGATTTGCTGTGTTGTACGTTTAACATTTTTCAATAAATCATCAATTTGTTTATTTTGAAGGTAGTAATCTTTTTGAGACATTACTTCAACTAAGTCTACATAGGAAATGCTGAATAAAAATTCAATTCCACTAGAGTTTATAAACAAGTAATCTGCTTCCTTAATTTCTTTTAAATATGAATCAAAATCATAATTAAAACAAGTATGATTAAATTTTTGAGCTAGAACTTTATTTATGTGCATTAGCTCTCTTGTTTCATCCGTAAACTCTTCACCAGAAACGATATTAATTCAAGTACTAATTTTGCTTGCTGATAGGCCTAAATTACTATATTTAATGTCTAAATTTCTACCAACATTCTTCTGAATTAACTCAATGAAATAGTCTGAATAAGCATAACCCAACTGATTTAAATTTCCATATGTTCCAGTTCCTTGAGATAAATCAAAACCTTGCGCTATTGAGTCACCAATAAATACAAATTTTTTATTTCTAAAATTGCGATTATTCATATTAATAAAATATTAGCACATAATATAAAAAGAGAAAATTTACAAACAGAGGACATAAAAACCACTTAACTTAAAAAAGTTAAGTGGAAATCTAATAGACATTGTAAAAAATTAAATAATAAAATTAAAGAAAGGTGTTTGACATTTAACAGAAAATGTCTAACTGATGAGAGAAGAAAAAATAATGAATTTCGGTTCATTTAGAACCAATTTTGTATTTCGCATTTAATAATAAAGTCTTATATTGAATAAAAGTTAATAAATGGATAAATATAAGAAAGTGAAATACTTTTCAAATGTTGAGAAAGGAATAATCCAACAAATAAACTAAAAACCATATTATATTTTGTTTAAAACACTATAAAAATTTAATGAAAACCAAATTGAGTAATGAAGAACATAAACTGGAAAGTGAAAAAGAGTTCAGTCCCCACAACATAAAAGAAGATAACCGTAATTTTGAGAAATAACCCAAAATTTACACTAATAAAATAAAAAGCAACAAGAGAAAACATATTAATTAAACTTACGAATTTTCCTTAACCCTTAAAACTTAAATTCAAGTTTAATTAATTTTGACCATCCCACACACTCCCCCAAGCAACTGAGATGATACGTTTTCATAACCTAACACTTACCCAATGTTATTAATATGCAAGAATGAATAATTATTGGAAATAAAATTCAAGTGAGTTTACCTAAAATACGGAAAAAACATAGATAGAATCAAAAAAAGGTCTATACATGCATATTTTGTAAGTGAAAAAATAAAATATAGAAGGGACAAAATCGCCAGAGAGTAAAAACGATTTGTCTGAAAAAAATATAAACAATAATGGAGCAACAAGCAAAATATAGCTTGTTTATAAAAAACATAACATATTAAAGAGATTTTAAAAATCAACACAAAATAATTTGAAAAATCTACTGCGTTTTATACCTTAAAAAAATTACCTAAACTTATGTAAATATACGATAAATATATATGAGAAAGAAGAATTAAAAATTTGCACATATAAGTTAACATAAGCTCTATTTAACTTGATATCAATGTAGTAATAAGGTTGTTCGAACAAATAATGTCAATATCAATTGATGAACCAACATTTAAATCTGTTGTTTTCATAACTGAGTGTTTCTTTTTATAACTACTATTTAAAAAATGATTTCTTGAGTGTATTTTTTGAGTTTTAATTTGATAATCAAGTTGTTTTGGACTATGTGAGTTATCAACTACACTATTTTCCATGTCTATTAGAATTTTTTGTAAATTTGCCCTTTTGTTAGCAATGCCATCATCAAAAATATATTGAGAGTTAATTTCTGAGTGGAAGAAATTCAGGGTCTTTAACTTTAATTTATTTCAAATGAATGATTCGAAATGAGAATAGGATTTAAAATCCTTACAAAAAACTTCTGAAGAAACTTCTAGAAAAATTCCTAAAAATTCATGAAGTATAACATTTTTAATTTCTGCTAGCTCAATAGATACCTTACCAAAGACTCAACTAATTTTTCTAGACAAAACATCTATTGACTTACTGTGCTGTATACTGAAAGCAGAAATGATTTTTGAAACTAAATAATACTTGTCATTTTCGAGTTTCAAAAATTCAGAGAGAAACTTATCGTTCAAATGATATTTTCTTATCATTTAGTTAATGCATCGAACACAATAATACCTGTTGCTACTGATACATTTAAAGATTGCACATTCCCCCTTTGTGGAATATAGATTGTTTGATCTGTGACTGAAAGCACACTTTTCGATACTCCATCACCTTCGTTACCTACAACTAAAATTGTAGGTCTGTCATATTCCACCGTTGTGTATGGAAGAGCTTTTTCATCTAATACAGTTGAATAAACTCAATAACCTCTTTTTTTGAGTTGAGTTAAGGCCGCATTAAGACTATTAACTCTGTAAAAATTCATATTTACAAATCCACCTGATGAAACCTTTAATACAGTTGAATTAATTACAGCTGCATTATCTTTAGGGAAAATAATATGCTTAATTCCCCCAGCATTTGCTGTTCTTATAATTGCACCAAAGTTATGTGGATCTTGAATTTTATCCAACACAAGAATTGGTGAATTATCCTTATGCAATCTTCCTAAATCGTCAAGCCCCTTGTAATTAACAGATTTTAAGATTGCTTTAAAACCTTGATGGTTTTCTTTTGTTTCTTCATCTAAAGTTTTCTTATCAGTGATAACAATTTTTATACCCCTTAAAGTGTTATCACCTTTAAAGTACTTTAAACTTCCTTCATCAGTTATGTGTATTTCAGAAATATCTAATTTATTATTGACACAGTCAATAACAGAATTTTTCCCATACACAATTAATTCTCCCACTTTTTTAGTGGTCATATCATATTTTTTTTGTTTTTCGTGTAATTTTTTCATATTTACCTTATATTAAATTATTTTCAATCAATTCGTTTCTTAATTTGTCAGCATTTTGATAATCTTTTTGAGCTAAAAACTCTTGTCATTTTTGATAAATTGGAACATATTTTTTGTAATCGAATTTATTAAATTCAAAACCTAACTTATCAAAAATATATACTAATGTCGCTATGTGCAAGGTGTTTTTGTCTTTATTAATATTTTTAATTAGATCATTAGTAAGTTTGTTAAAGTCAGAAAATCTCTGCTCAAAAATATATGTGAATGCTTCTTTGGCTAATTCATTGTTAATTTGTGAATTGTTTTGTTTGTTTAATAGTGCATTTAAGAAGTAAATTTTGCTAATTTTCTTGAAAATCACTTCAACATTATTAATTAAATTCTCATCAATATTGATCAAACCTGTAAATGAGTTTAATAATAAAATCATTTTAAAATAGTCAGCTGAATAATTTTTAAGAAAGTCAGAAGCTAAAATTACGTTTTGTAATGACTTAGACATCTTAATTCCATTTAAATTAATTTGACCTGTTCTTAATCATTTATTTGAAAGCTGTTTTTGATTTAAAGCATAGAATTGAATATTTTCATTTTCATGGTGTGGGAATGTTAAGTCCATCCCTCCTCCGTGAATATCTAAACCAGAATCTCCAAAATGTTTTTCAATTAAGGCAACACATTCTGTGTGTCATCCTGGTCTACCTTCACCAAAAGAAACATTGTATTTAACACCTTCAGTTGTGTTTTTTCATAAAGCAAAATCAGCAGGTGCTTTTTTATTTGAAGAAAGTTCACTATCTTCAAATTTCATGTTTTCAATTTTTTGTTTTGAAACAATACCATAGTCATTTTGGTTTTTTATGACATCAAATCAAACATTGCCTTCATTGTCTAAATATGCATTATTCGATTTGATTAATCTTTGAATGAAGTTATCAATTAAATCAATATTTTTGGTTACGTATTCAATGTCAGTTATAGTGTCAACACTGAATTGTTTAAGTAAATCTAAATATAAATTACCATACTTTTCCGATACTTGAGTTTCTGAAACACCTTGTTCTTTGGCTTTTTTGATAATTTTGTCATCAATATCAGTAATATTATGAACAAATTTATATTCAATTCCTAGTTGCTTTGCAGCTTTTAAAATTAAGTCCATAGTTGCAATCGGTCTCATATTTCCTATATGAACATCATTGTAAACTGTGGGTCCACATACATATATTTTTAACATATTGTTATTATAATAAAAAATAATATTTAATTACCATTTTATATAAGCAAAATTAACTTTTATAACTATGTGTAAGGTACATAAAACTAGTTGCTTCCTAGCTATATAAAAAATATTTTTTAATATAATAGATATATAAAATATATCTATAAATAAGGAGGATTATGACACTAAAAGAACAGTTAAAACAAAACATCATTGACGCAGTTATAGAGTTGCAAAATGAAGATTTTGTTAATAAGGATCTTAATGTTAAAGATTTAGTTTTTAATATCACTCAACCTAATGTTCCTGACAATATTAACATCGATCAAGTTGTTTATGACTTTAGTACAAATATTGCATTTATTTTAAAAAATCATTGTGCTGTTAAAAATCCAATTGAAGTAGCAAATAAATTGGTTGCTAAAATGTCAAATTCAAATATCTACCAAAAAATAGACATTGCTGTACCTGGATTTATCAATATTGTTTTAAGCAATCAATTATTTTTATCAACAATACAAAACATTAACTTAAATCCAACAAACTATGGAGCTGACTTTATTAATAAAGAACATGTTAATGTTGAATTTGTTTCAGCTAACCCAACAGGATTTTTACATGTTGGTCATGCTAGAGGTGCTGCTTATGGAGATTCTTTAATTAGAATTTTAAGACATGCTGGTTACGATGTTGAAGCCGAATATTATGTAAATGATGCAGGTAATCAAATTAATGTACTTACAAATTCAGTTTATGTAAGATATCAAAACTTATTTGGTATTGATGCACAATTACCTGAAGATTGCTACAGAGGTCAAGATATAGTTTGATGTGCTACAAAAATTAAAGAAAAATACGGTGATTATTTCTTAAATGCTGATGAAGTTAAATTAAGTGAATTATCAACTGTAGCTAAAGATATTATGCTTGATAAAATCAGAGAAGATCTTGGTAGATTAAATGTTTCATTTGATACATTTGCTTCTGAAAAAGCAATTAAAGAAGATGGTTTAATTGAACCAGTTCTTAAAAAATTAAGCAAATACACATACACAGAAGATGGCGCATTATTCTTAAAAACCAAAGAATTTGGCGATGATAAAGACCGTGTACTTATCAAAGCTGATGGAAATTACACTTATTTCTTACCTGATATTGCTTATCACGAACTTAAGTTCTTAAAGTCACCTAAACTTATTAATATCTGAGGAGCAGACCATTCAGGATACATTCAAAGAATGAAAATTTCGATGCAATGCTTAGGTTACAATCCAGACAATTTAGATATATTAACTATTCAATTAGTAAGATTAATAAAAGATGGAGAAGAATTTAAAATGTCTAAAAGAGCTGGTACAGCAGTTACTTTGCAAGATCTTTTAGATTACTCTTCAGCTGATGCAGTTAGATTTATGATGCTCACTAGGGAAATCAATAATAAATTTGATTTCGATATTGATGCAGCTAACTCAACTGATGTTAATAACCCTGTATTTATAGTTCAATATGCTCACTCAAGAGCTGTATCATTATTAAATAGATTAAAACAAAAAGAAATTAATAATCAAATTAACTTTACAAATAAAGCTAAAAAACTTATTATTGAATTAGACTCATTCCCTGAATTAATTAAAACAATTGTGTCAACTTCAAAAGTCAACTTATTAACACAATACTTAATTAATTTAGCTAAATCATTTAACAGTTTTTATGCTGAAACTAAATTATTAGGTCACGAAGATGAAGCAACATATGCTCACCTTATCAAATCAGTTCAAGCGATTTTAGCTCTTGGACTTAACTTAATTGGTGTTTCTGCACCTTTATCAATGTAATTAAAGGAGAATTTATTATGTACAAAACAATGTTAGAAATCGCATACGAATTAGTATCATCACGTCCAACAGACGAATTTGCATTTATGGAAATCTTTGACACTGTTGAAGACGAGTTAAGATATGACTGAGAAGACAGATTCGTTACAATGAACACACCATATGAAAAAGTTAGAGAAAGAAAAATTGGTGAGTTATACCGTTTATTAACAGTTGATAAAAGATTCAACAGACTTGCAAACGGAAACTGAGAATTAAGAAATATCTAATAAGTGGGTTTTTATGTCATTAGTTAATGCAAAAGATATGCTCAAGAGAGCTAAAAAAGGTAAGTACGCAGTTCCTCATTTTAATATTAATAACTTAGAATGAACAAAAGCAATTCTTACAACATGTCAAGAAATGAATTCGCCTGTTATTTTAGGAGTTTCAGAAGGAGCACTGAAATATATAGGTGGATATGAAACTGTAACAGGTTTAGTTTCAGGTCTTATTAAGGACTTAAAAATTTCAATTCCTGTAGCTCTTCATTTAGATCACGGATCATTTGATGCTTGTGTTAAAGCTATTGAGTCAGATGGTTTTACTTCAATTATGTTCGATGGTTCACACCTCCCATTTTATGAAAATAAAGAATTAACTCAAAAACTTGTTTACTTAGCTCAAAGTAAAAATATGACTGTTGAAGCTGAGGTTGGTTCAATCGGTGGTGAAGAAGATGGCGTTATTGGAAACGGTGAAATTGCAGATATTGAAGAAGCTAAACAATTAGCTGCTGAAAAAATCACAGTTCTAGCAGCTGGGATCGGAAACATCCACGGTAAATATCCAAAAAACTGACAAGGTCTTAATTTTGAAGTTCTTGAAAAATTATCAAGTGAAACTGGTTTAGGAATTGTTCTTCACGGTGGTAGCGAAATTCCACTTGACCAAATCCAAAAGGCAATCAGTTTAGGTGTTACAAAAATTAACATCAACACTGATTTACAATTAGCAAACCACGCTGCGATTAGAGAATTTATTATTAACAACAAAGATCTTGAAGATAAAAATTATGATCCTAGAAAACTTTACAAACCTGGTTATGAAGCTATGCGTAAGGTAATTAAACAAAAAATATTAGAGTTCGGATCAAATGATAAAGCTTAGCATCATCTTGATGCTTTTTTTATACACATTATTTCTAAATAGGAATAAAATTATATTTATATACAAATAGAAAAGAGACAAGATGAAATTTAAAAAATTATCTTTATTCAGTTCACTTGCAATTTTACCAGTCGCTACTACATTATCTATTTCATGTGGTAATAAAAACGATGTTCCAAAAGAACCATCAAATCCTATTAATAATTCAAATAGTGAACTTATCCAAAAACTAGAAACAGTTAAAACTAATTATTCAACTGACAATAATTTGGTTGAATTAGTTAACGGCTACAAAAATAAAATAAACTCAAACACTACTAATCAAGATTTATTAACTCAAGCAGGAAATGTTGTAAAAGTTTTTGATAGTGCCAATGAAATGACTGCTGAAATTAGACATCAATGATTTTTAGGTTCAAAAACATATAACAATTTAACTGAAACATCAAGATTTTTAAGACAAACTTATGCAAATGAGCAAAACTTAATTGAATCACTTAATAAAATTGATGTAAATTTAGAAAATTATAAAAGTAAATTATTTTTAGCTTTTGCTAGTCAGCAAGAGATGGATTACTTATCATCATTAAATTTACAAACAAGTTTAGGTTTTAGCACAACAATTAAAAAATCATTACCTCAAAACTATGCTGTTGTTGATATGTCAGGAATTGTTGATGGTGACACATTATATGGTGCATATATGAATTTAGTTAGTGGTATTCAACCAGGAACTCAATCAACTAATCGTAATGGTAGAAGTCTAGGATTAAGATCTAGAGGAATCGATACTCCTGAAACAGATAAAGGTTCAAATTCAGATGAATTAGCTTCAAAAGAAAATTATTGAGCTCAAATTTCTAAAAAATACTACGTAGAACAAGTTCAATCACATGGTTTCTTCTTCTACTTTAATAAGTTAAAAGAAGATGATTATGGAAGATGAATTGTATTCTTATATCCAGACGAAAGAAAAAATCCTGATTTAGAGTTTGGAAACCAGCTTATTAGAGCAGGTTTAGCTAGAGTTGCTTACATTACATTAGACCGTTCAGATACAAAATTCTACGCAGAAACTGAAGAAGAACAAACAATGTATCACAAAATTAAGAATTCTCAAAATTATGCAAAAGAAAATAGATTAGGTTTCTGAGTTGACCCAATCGAAGATGTATTTTATAAGAACCCTAGAAAGAACTGATAATTTGATCAAGCGAAAGCTTGATTTTTTTATCTAATTTAATTAGCTTAAATTATGCATATTACATACACATATGTGAGTTAGTAAAAATAGACATTTTTTCACTTTTATAATAGTGTACAAGCCGTAAAAGTAAAAATGCGCTTGCACAAATATAACAATCTATTTTTCTGAAAAATCTATATAATATTTTAATAAATATGTAATATTTATTAAAATTTACATTTACACATGGAGGTATAGATGTCTGAAGTTAAAAAAGAGCATAACTATGATGCAAGTAATATTCAGTTTTTAGAAGGATTAGAACACGTTAGAAAAAGACCTGGTATGTACATTGGGTCAACATCTAAATCAGGTTTACACCACTTAATTTGAGAGATTGTAGATAACTCTGTCGATGAAGCTATGGCTGGTTTTGCCAATAGAATTGATATTATCATTACACAAGATAACTCAATTATTGTTGAAGATAATGGTCGTGGAATTCCTGTTGATACACACGCGAGATTTGGAATAAGTGCACTTGAGGTTGTTTTAACAAAACTTAATGCTGGTGGTAAATTCGAATCTAATGCATATAAAGTTTCTGGTGGACTTCACGGGGTTGGGGCTAGTGTTGTTAATGCTTTATCAGACTCATTTAAAGCTTGAGTTAAAAGAAACGGGAACTTATACTATGCAGAGTTTGCTAATGGTGGGAAAACTATTAAGTCAACAGAAGTTATTGAAAAACTTGCTAACCCAAATGAAACAGGAACAAAAATTCAATTCCATCCTGACTATTCAGTTATGGAAGAATTACCATTTGATAAAGAAATTATTTTAGACCACGCGAAGCAAATTGCACACCTTAACAAAGGTCTATATGTTTCAGTATCTGACTACAGAGATAACACACACTATGAATTCTTATATGAAAATGGAATTATTGACTACGTACACGAATTAAGCGACGGTTACAAGCCAGTTACACCTGTTATTTATGCAGATGGAGAATTTGCTGTTAAAAATAATAAAGATGAGGATGTTGTTATTGGTGTTGAAGTCGGTATGCAATACTTATCTGATTTATATCGTGGAAACATTATTTCATATACAAACAACATTTCAACACATGAAGGTGGTTCTCACGTTTCTGGTTTCTATGATGCCTTAATGCGTTTAATTAATAACTATGCAATTGAAAAAGGTGTTATTAAATCTGAAAGTGACAAATTTACTCGTGACGATTTAATTGAAGGTGTTACAGCAGTTATCTCAATCAAACACCCTGATCCAGAATTTGAAGGACAAACAAAAGGAAAATTAGGTTCAAAAGATGCTCGTCAAGCTGTTAACAGAGTGTTTAGTCCAATTTTAGAAAGATTCTTAAATGAAAATCCTGCTGATGCTAAGAAAATTATTGAAATTGCATCTATGGCTAAAAAGGGGCGTTTAGCTTCTAATGCAGCTAGAGAAAATGCAAGAAGAAAAAATGTTTTCGAATCAGGTGGATTACCAGGTAAATTAGCTGACTGTACATCTAAAAATCCTGAAATTTCTGAATTATATATTGTCGAAGGGAACTCAGCTGGTGGTTCGGCTAAAATGGGTAGAGATAGAAAAACTCAAGCTATCTTACCATTAAGAGGGAAAATTATTAACGTCGAAAAATCTCGTCAAGAAAAAGTTCTTTCTTCAGAAGAAATTTCATCATTAATGACAGCTATTGGTACAGGTTGAGGAGAAACATTTAACATCAACAAATTAAGATACCACAAGATTGTTATTATGACTGACGCCGACGTCGATGGTGCTCACATTAGAACTTTATTATTAACATTCTTCTACAGATACTTTAGACCTTTAATTGAGTATGGATTTATTTACATAGCTCAACCTCCTTTATACAAAATTCAACAAAATAAATTTGTTGAATACGCTTTCAACGATAATCAAAAAGACGAAATAATCACAACATTAAACCCTAGTCAAAAAATTACAATTCAACGTTACAAAGGGCTTGGAGAAATGGATCCTGAACAACTATGAGAAACAACTATGGATCCTGAACGTAGAAAAATGCTTCAAGTGCAAATTGAAGACATTTACAAATCAGATTCAATTTTTGAAACCTTAATGGGCGAAAGAGTTGAACCGAGAAGAGAATTCATTCAAAAGAATGCAAAATACGTAAAAAATATCGATTTATAATGTCAAAAATGCACATCCAAAAATGAACTGGATGTGCTTTTTCTTCACTAAAATTTAGGCTTAGATTTAAAACTTTATTGCAACTAATTTTTAACAAAAATTACAAAATCCTTAAATTACATGAATGGAATATATAAAATTTTTTGAACCTCAAAAATAAGGAAAAACTTTTATCGCTTACACACTATTATAAAAGTCAAAAATTATTTTAAAAAAATATTTTTATGCTCATAATTTTCTTTACTAAAAAGGAATATGATATAAGTGCGACAAATATATTGTCGCAACAAAAGGGAAATTCTTTTATATATCAAAAAAATATTCTATTATTTTAAAATTTAATTTATAAAGTCACAAAATAGACAGACATTTATTAATATCATTTATTATTAATCATTAAAATTATTAGGTTTTTTATACAAGTTTATTATTATCAATAAAGATATTCACTATATTTTTGTTATATATTATATTTAGTTGTTTTAACTTTTTATTTTTATCATTATTTTATAGAGTAAATTTTGTATTTACATTTCTTTAAAATAAAGAAATTTTAATCATATTTATTTGAGTAATTTTGTAAATTTAAACACACAGTTCGTCATATATAAATTTTAAATTTTCAAAATATTAACTATCTTTATTAATTAGTAGATATTAATATTCTTTGGTAATTCCATAGATTACTCCTTTATCAAAATTTATTTTTAATTAAATAATTTGGTTCAAGAGTCGTCACTTGAACCAATCATAAAATATACATATAATATCCTATTAGCACATCCAATTTAATGGTACTTGGATGTGTTTTTTGTACAAAAAAAGATGCAAAAGCATCTACATTTTGTTCATTTTTTCCTCAATTTTAAGTAAATTATGAATTGCTTTATTAACTGCATCAGTTGCAGCTTGTCTACTTGTAGCCATGACTTCAGCAACTTCTGCATATGATAAATCTTGTTCATAATATAACTTAAAAACTTGCTGTTGATTTTGAGTTAATAAATTACCATATTTATCAAATAACTCTGTGTATTTAATTACTTTTTCTAATGACTTATTGTTCATTATCAATTAATGCTTTTGTCATTTGATAAATAAATAATTCAAGATCAAATTCTTGTAAGTCATCTAGTTTTTCACCTAAACCAACATATTTAACATCAAGGTCATATTCATCTTTAATTGATAAAACAATTCCACCTTTTGATGTTCCATCCATTTTGGTAAGAATAATCCCAGTCAAGTTAGCAATTTCTTTGAAGTTTCTTGCTTGAGATAATCCATTTTGACCTGTAGTTGCATCAAGAACTAATAATGATTCATGTGGTGCTGAAGGTTCAAATTTTCTAATAACACCAATCATTTTTTCAAGTTCTTTCATAAGGTTAACTTTATTTTGTAATCTACCGGCAGTGTCGATGATTAATAAATCATAATTTTCTTCTTTAGCTTTAGAAACTGCTTGATAAACAACACTAGAAGGATCAGCTCCTTCGTGAGCAGGTTTAACAATTTCTGCACCAATTCTTTGTGCTCAAACACCTAATTGATCAACGGCACCGGCCCTGAAAGTATCAGCAGCAGCAATTAAAACTTTTTTCCCTTCTTTAACATATTTGTTTGCTATTTTAGCAATAGAAGTTGTTTTTCCTGATCCATTAACACCAACAAAAACAAAAACATTTAATCTGCCAACTTCATAGTTTAGGTTTGTGTTAACAACTGAGTTGTTTGTGTAAATTGTAAACATTTGATCAGCAACAATTTCTCCAATCATTTTTGGATCGTCAATGTTGTTTAATCTAATTTCTTGTTTAATTCTTTCTACCATAACATCAACTAATGAAGCATTAATATCAGACATAATCAATAACTCTTCAAACTCATCAAAAAAGTCTTCATCAAGTTTTACGTGTCTATTTTGTAGCTCTAAAAGTTTTTTTCCAAATGATGCAGAAGAATTTAAACCTTGTTCATACTTCTTAAATTTCTCACTTGTGATTATTTTCTTATGCTCTTTTTTGTCTAATTCTTCTTGAACTTGTTCAACATCTTTAGGTTTTCTATTAAAAACCTTATTTACTAAATTTTTAAAAAATCCCATATCTATATTTTACTTTATAAATCAAAATATCACATCAGCTAAATAAAACTAAAACCATAGTGTGCAAGACGTAAAAATAAAAATATATTTCTGCTTTATATTGAGTATAGGTATTTAAATATAGTAAAATAATTTTATGAGTAGTTTAGTAATGGTAGCTATGCAAGTAATATTTACTTTAATCATTTATTACTGTGCATATAGATTAATCAATTACCTTAAATTAATTAAGGGTAGATTCGCATACAAAGACATGCAAATGAAATCAATTTATTCAGCATTAGCTGGATTTGGCTTCTTTGCAATTAGCTTAATTTTATTTGTTTTAAATGCTACAGAAGTAATTAAATTAATTGGTTCACAAGTTAATGAAAAAACAAAAACAACCGAAACAGTCACACTTTCATTCAGTGCAATTTCAGTTTCATCAATAGTATTCTATTTATCTTGTGTTATGCTTGCAGTTTTAATTTCATTTATGATTATTGTGATTGTATTTGTTCAAAAATCAAGAATTCAAATTTCTAAGAAAGAATTTGATGAATTTGATATCGAAAAATATGACATTAACATTCTTGGTTCATTCACAAGAGCAAACAAATATTCAAGAAACATACCTGTAACATTCAAGGATCAAGTTGGGAATATGTTGTTTTTTAAGAAATTTGGAACAAAAATGTTTTTAAGCAAAATTGTAGATCAATCAATTTTCTTTATTTCACAATCGCCGTATGTTAATAAAGTTTATGAACAAAATGAAGTGACTTTTACAGAAGATACATTGTTAGCTTCACATTTTAGCAATAACAAAGAATATATCCTTTTTGTGCTTAAATCAGCACAAAAAGAAGTGTCAGTTATTAACAAAATTGATGAAAAATTATTTGAGGAAATAGTACTTAAAAAGTTTGCATAAAGAGCTCAAATGCTCTTTTTTTGTAATAAATTAATATAATTAATTTATTATGCTAAAATAAAAAGGAATTTAAAGAGGTACGTAAAAATGAGTGTTGATAGAGAAACTAAATTATTTAAAAGAATGAAAATTCTTGCAATAAATGATGATGTTGAATTGAAAAAAGAATACGAATGGTTGTATAAAACATTTTCAAACACTTCTGTTTTCATCCCAAAATACATCAACACCATTTCAAACACTAAAACGATACCTAAATCAGATTTGTATAAACCTTATGAACAAATCTTAAAAATCAAAGAGCAATTAAATAAGCTTGAATTAAATCTTGAAATGAATTCAATTGACTTCATGGATGATTATGTAATTTTCGATAATAATCTACCTGAATTAAAATATGTCCTAAATTCTCTTTATCCAGAGAACAATAAACAGGAAGATACAAAAAGTACAAAAATCAATAAAAATAAAATAAAACTTTAAAGAGGGAAATATGAGAAAAGTTAATATAGCCATTGATGGTCCAAACGGTGTTGGTAAATCAACTGTTTCTAAAAATCTTGCTCAAAGATTAAATTACACTTTTATTAACAGTGGTTCAGTTTATAGAGCAATCACATTAAATGCTCTTGAACAGAATATTTTAACAACTGATACAGCAGGTGTAATTAAATCTCTTGAAACAATCAACATTGAGTTATTGCCTAACGATATAACTTTATTAGATGGAAATGATATCTCACTTAAAATTAGAGCTGACTATATTTCAAAAGTTACTCCTACTGTGGCTAAAATTCCTGAAGTTAGAGCATTTGTTGTTAAATTTATTCAACATATGACTTTAAGACATAAGGGTTACATCATTGATGGAAGAGATACAACTTTCAGAATCCTACCTCACGCTGAAGTTAAAATTTTCTTATGAGCTACACCAGAAATCAGAGCGCAAAGAAGATATGAACAAAACAAAATATTAGGTTACAACACAAACTACCAAGAGGTTTTAAAAGAAGTTGAATTACGTGATCAACAAGATATCCATAGAGAAGTTGATCCATTACATAAAACAGAAGATGCTATTTATATTGATTGTACTGAACTAACAACTGAAGAAGTTGAAAACAAAATTATTGATATTGTTAACCAAAAATTAAAAGCAAAGAAGGGACAAAATGCGTAATACAGTTGCAATTGTAGGGAAACCAAATGTAGGGAAAAGTACTTTTTTCAATAAGCTTGTAGGAAGAAAAGTTTCTATTGTGCACGATCAGCCTGGTGTTACACGTGACAGACTTTACGAACGTATTGTTTGAACTGGTCACGAAATTAAAATCATTGACACTGGTGGAATTGAAATTGAAAACAGACCATTCCAAGAACAAATTCAAATCCAAGCTAAAATCGCTATTGAAGAAGCTGATGCAATCATCTTCTTATTTGATGGAACTAGTGAAATTACAAATGACGACTTATTCATTATGAACATTTTACGTAGATCTAAAAAACCAATCATTGCTGTAGCTAACAAACTTGAAGACACACAACAATTTGATTACTCTTGATATAGTTTAGGAGTTGATCATATTTATCCAATTTCAGCTCTTCACGGAGAAGGGATTGGGGATGTTTTAACTAAATGTATTGAAGTTTTAGATTACTCAGACCCTGAAGAAATCGACGCATTTAATTTAGCTATTATTGGAAAACCTAACGCAGGTAAATCTTCACTTTTAAACAATTTAGCTAAAGAGGAACGTTCAATTGTTTCAGATATTGCCGGCACAACTCGTGATTCAGTTACATCATTAATTGATATTGATGGAAAAACATACAATGTTATTGATACTGCCGGTATAACTAAGAAGTCAAAATTAGTTGAATCAGTTGACCACTATGCACTTATGCGTGCTATGAACTCACTTTCAGAAGCTGATTTATCACTTATCGTTATTGATGCTTCACAAGAAGAAGTTTCGCACTTTGATTCAAGAATTATTGGTTATGCATTAGATAATGAAAAACCAGTTATCATTGTAATTAACAAGTGAGACTTAATTGAAAAAGAAACAAACACAATGACTGAATATGAAAAAAGACTTAGAAACAAATTCCACTTTGTTCCATGAGTTCCATTTGTATTTATTTCAGCTAAATACAACCAAAGATTAAACAAACTTTATGACACAATTAACTTAGTTAGAGCAAACTTAGAACGTCAAATCAAACCATCATTATTATCAAACTTGATATTAGAAACTCAAATTATTCAACCTGCTATTCCATTCAATGGTGGTAGATTAAATATCTACTTTGCAAGACAAGAAAAAGCAAAAATTCCTACATTCACTTTCTTTGTTAACAATAAAAAATACTTACACTTCTCATATCAAAGATTCCTTGAAAATCAATTACGTCAAACATTTGATTTTAGAGGTTGTCCTATTAAAATGAACTTCAAAAACAAGAAAGATGCTATTGAATAATTAAAAACTATGCATATGATTTCGATCATATGCATTTTTTATCGAAACACAAAACTCTATTAATAAAGTGAGAAAGCAAAATTGAAATAAAAAAGATAGCTTGATGCTATCTTTGAATAAATTAATTAACCTTCTTAATATCTTTTCATAAATAAGGAAATCTTTTTGGTGTATTTTCTAATTTCTTAATTGAGACAATGTAATTTTCTCTATCAATATTCTCATCAATAAAAGGTTTTACTGAATATTGAACTTTAACATCTTTTAAAATGTTCTTTGCGTCATTAAGTTCTTCATTAGCTTTTTTACCTTTTAATAAAGATAATGAACCATTAACTTTAACTAAGTGTAAAGCAGCCATACTTAAAGCTTTTACAGTTGCTACAGCTCTTGCTGTAACAACATCGAATTGATTAGTTTCCTTTACATCTTCAGCTCTATATTTGTAAACAGTTACATAATCTGATAAATTTAACTTCTCAATAACTTCATTTAAGAAGTTAACTCTTTTTAAAAGCGGTTCATATATAACTACTTTGTTTTTAGGCTTTGTTAACACATATGGAATTGATGGAAAACCTGCTCCTGCTCCAATGTCTAAAATAGTTCCACTTTGTAAGTCCTTAGTGATTTCAACCATAAATACTAAAGATTCGTAAATACCTTCATTTCAAAGTCTTTCATCTGAAAAACCAGTTAAATTCATAACTTTGTTTTTCTCTTCAATTAGATTAACATAAGCTTCAAATAAACTAAAATCTCAGTTATTTTTAATGCATAATTCTCTAACAAGTTCTTTACTTCTCATCATTGTAATTATTTATTTGTTCCTTTATTTCTGTGTATACATTTGTAATGCTTCCACCATTTAGAGATGCATTAATCACTTTTCCTATAAATTCACCTAATGAAACAATTTGTAATTTTGAGTATTTTTCTAGTAATTCATTGTTATCAATACTGTCTGTAACAATAACTTTTTCGATGTTAGGGTCGTTTTCAAAAATATCAAACCCTTTTGAAAACACGCCGTGTGTTGCAACAACAATAATTTTATTAGCACCATTATCTTTTAATGTTTGTGCTGCTTTTTTAATTGTTCCACCTGTATCAATAATATCGTCCACAATAACCGCATTTTGACCTTTGATATCACCGATAATACCCATTACTTCAGTTTGATTATCAGCATTTCTTCTCTTGTCAATAATTGTAATTTTAATTGTGTTCGCTATTAATTCAGCAAGTTTTCTAGCTCTTACAGTTCCACCGTGGTCTGGAGATACAACTGTGAATGATGTATTAAGTTTTCTTAATGCTAATGCAAGTGGATATTGTGCTCTTAAATCATCAACAGGAATATCAAAGAAACCTTGAATTGAAGGGTTATGTAAGTCAACACAAATCATTCTAGTAGCACCTGCTACTTGAAGTAAATTAGCAACTAATTTAGCTCCAATTGGTTGTCTTCCTGATGCTTTTCTGTCTTGACGAGCATATCCATAGTAGCTTAAACATACATTGATCGAACCTGCGCTTGCTCTTTTAAGTGAGTCAATAAATAACAATAATTCCATTAAATTATCATTTACAGGTTTTGATGTTGAAGCAATGATGTAAACATCTTTGTTTCTAACAGTTTCTTCAGCTACTCACATTGCTTCACCATCAGTATAAACTGTTCTTGTTGCTTTTGAAAGTGGTATATTAACAAGTTCAGAAATCTTTTTTGCTAATTTTTCTGAATTATGCATACCAAAAATAACTGTTTGATCTTTATTCATTTTTCCTCATTTATATTTTACCCTTTTTGTTGCTTTATTATTTAAATAAAAATATTAAAAAAATACTTTGTTTTATTTTTTCTGTGTTATAATATTCAAGCAAAAGAAATGCCCAGGTGGTGGAATGGTAGACACAAGGGACTTAAAATCCCTCGGTAGCAATACCGTGCTGGTTCAAGTCCAGTCCTGGGCACCAAAAAATGTGCGTCCTTAGCTCAGCAGGTAGAGCAAATGGCTTTTAACCATTGGGTCAGAGGTTCGAATCCTCTAGGACGTACCATTTCAAGAAATTGACCGAGGAACCTTAAAAGGTTCTTTTTTTATTCCTTTTTTTACTTTTGCAGTAGTGAGCTAGTCATATAAGTAAAAATCAATTTCTTTAATTTATAAAAAAAGATCAAGAAAAAACCAACTATTTCTAGTTGGTAAAATAAGGTCATCTTTATGAAATGGTGCGAACGAATGGACTTGAACCATCGACCTCACGATTATCAGTCGTGTGCTCTAACCAGCTGAGCTACGCTCGCATAAATGTACTTCTATTATAGCATAAAACTATTAAAACAGAAGTACAAAATATTATTAATTTTATTAACGTTTTGAGAATTGTCTTGCACGACGTGCTGCACGTAAACCTGGTTTTTTACGTTCTTTAGCACGAGCATCTCTTGTAAGCATTCCAGCTACTTTTAAAGCTGAACGATATTCAGGGTTAGCTTCTAATAAAGCACGTGCAATACCTAATCTAATAGCACCTGCTTGACCACTAAGACCACCACCACTTACGTTTACACTAACATCAAATGTTCCAAATGTATCTGTTAAAACAAAAGGTTGGTTAGCATCTTTTAAGTAAATGTCAGATGTTAAGTATTCTCTAGCATCACGGTTGTTAATAACAAATTTACCTTTACCTGGTGTTAATCTAACACGAGCAACTGAAGATTTTCTTCTTCCTAATCCACGGTACATAACTGTTTCTTTAGCCATAATTATTTAACCTCTAATCTTTCTGGTTGTTGAGCTTCGTGTTTGTGGTTTGGTCCAGCATACACAAATAAACTACGACGTTGTTTGTTTCCTAATTTTGTGTGAGGAATCATTCCACTTACTGCTTTTTCAATTAAAGCTGTAGGTCTTTTAACTCTTAATTTTGCTGCTGTAATGCTTTTTAATCCACCTGGGTATCCTGAGTGTGAGTAGTAAATTTTGTTTTCTTCTTTTTTAGCTGTTAAAACTACTTTTTCTGCATTTACGATGATAACAAAGTCACCCATATCTGCGTTAGGTGTAAATGTAGGTTTGTTTTTCCCTCTTAAAATTGATGCAACTTGAGCAGCTAAACGCCCTAATACTTGTCCTTCAGCATCAATAACATATCATTTTTTGTTAGCTTGTTGAGTATTAACTATTGTTGTTTGTCTCACGCTATCCTCCTATATACGTTAATAATAAAAAATTTATCTCGGTTTATAAATTTATAAATTGCTTATTTATTATACCACATAAGTTTTTTTATACTCATTTTTTTACATATGGTTTATTATGTTTTTTAGACCTATATTCTAGGTATTTTATATATTTTCTTAATTAATTTTATTAATCAATTTTCATTTGCGATAACATGAAAATTGCTGCTGTTTCTGCTCTTAAAATTCTTGAACCTAATGAAACAACTTTTACATTATTTTTTGCAGCTAAATTGATTTCTTCATCTGAAAAACCACCTTCAGGTCCAACTAAGAAAATAACATCACTATCAATTGGTTGTGGTAAGTTTGATGAAATATCAATTTTTTCATGCGCTATATATTTATCATCAATTGGCAGATTTAACACTTGTTTTAATGTCATTAATTCACTTAAAACTGGAATTTTATTTCTAAATGATTGCTCAGCTGCATTTTGCAAAATAGTTTTAAATCTTTCATATTTTGAGCTAAATTTATTAAATTTAAGCAAGTCGTGATTTGTGTATTGAGTTTTTAGTGGAATTATTTTTGTAACTCCAAGTTCTGTAGCTTTTTGTAGTGCTCATTCAAAACGATCTAACTTAATTACAGCCATTGCAAGAACAACTTCATATTTATGTTCATGATTTTGTTCTATTTTTTTAATTATTTTCGCTGCATTATTATCTAATACACATTCATAAAATTCTTCATTGTAAACACAAATAAAAGGTTTTGCGTCTATTCTGATAACTTGAAGATGTTTTAATGTTTCTTTTGATAAAACAAAAGAGTCATTCTTTTTCTCTGTTACAAAAAATCTATTCATAATTAGTTATCTTGCATAATTTCTTCATATTCTTCAAGAGAACCTCTGAATAAGAAGCTCTTTGTAGGTGATTGAAGTTCTAAAATAACATCGGCACATTGGTTAACAAATGCTCTGTTATATGTTGTGAAAATTGCTCCACCCTTGAAGTTTTTAACACCTTCAATAACTGAGTCAATACTTTCAGCATCTAAGTGATCTAATGGTTGGTCTAAGATGATAAAGTTAGATTCAAGAAGCATCATTCTTGAGAACATTAATCTAGCTTTTTCTCCCCCACTAGTTACTTTAACTTTTTTGAATACTGAATCATTGCTAAATAACATACGACCTAAGAACCCACGCATTCTAGCATCATCATTTTCTCTGTTTTCTTTTTCTTTATTTTCAAGTGGTCACTTAGAAATTCATTCAAGAATGTTTTCATCTGTATCAAAGTATTTACTATTTTCATTAGGGAAGTATGAAGGTGTAATTGTTTGTCCTCATTCAACTGTTCCTGAAGTTGGTTTGTTAATTCCAAGTAAACATTCTAATAATTTTGTTTTAGCAATGTCATCTTCTCCAACAATAACCATTTTTTCACCTGGTTTCAGTGAGAATGATACGTTTTCAAATAAAGTTTCACCTTTATCATTTTTGTATGTTAAACCTTCAACATTTAAAATTTGTTTACCGTGATCACGGTTCATTTCTCAACGAACGAATGGATATTTTCTATTTGAAGGTTTAATTTCATCAAGTGAAATTTTTTCAAGAGCTTTCTTACGTGATGTAGCTTGTCTTGATTTAGATGCATTAGCACTGAAACGTGCGATGAATTCTTTAAGTTTTTCGATTTGCGCTTCTTTTTTAAGATTTGATTGCTTCATCATTTCTCTAGCTAACTCTGAACTTTGTTTTCAGAATGAATAGTTACCTGTGTAAATTTTTGCTTCATTGTAATCAATGTCAACAATATGTGTACAGATAGCATCTAAGAAGTCACTGTCGTGGCTGACTACAATAACAACGTTAGGGTAGTCGATCAAGAAGTTTTCAAGTCATCTAATACTTCTAAGGTCTAAGTGGTTAGTTGGCTCGTCCATAATTAAAATATCAGGATTTCCAAATAATGCTTTAGCTAAGAGAACCTTGATTTTTTGATTAGCTGTAAGCTCTCTCATTGGAGCTTCTCATTTTTCTTTAGGTATATGTAAGTTACTTAAAAGTTCTTGCGCATCATTTTCTGCTGTTCATCCACCTAACATACCATATTTTTCTTCTAAATCAGCTGCCCTTTCATAATCTTTATCAGTTGCATCAGGGTTCATATAAATTGCATCTTTTTCTTCTTTGATTTTGTATAAATCAGTGTTCCCCATAATTACAACTTCAGTAACATTGTAATCATCATATGCATTATGATCCTGACTTAATACAGAAATACGTTTGTTTTTCTCGATAACAATATTTCCACCTGATGGTTCAATGTCACCTGCAACTATTTTTAAAAATGTTGATTTACCAGCACCATTAGCACCGATAATTCCATAAGTGTTACCTTCTGTGAATTTTAAGTTTACGTTTTCAAATAATTTTTTATCACTAAAAATCTTGCTTAAATTTTGAACTTCAATCATATTTAGCTCCTTTGTCTTAATTAACAATATATAAATTAATGATTTATATATTTTATATTATTTTGAATAAAAAAACCTTCAAATTGAAGGCAGTACACATCTAAGTTTTCACTTCGATGTCGGCTCCTAAAAATAATACCATAAAAATAAAAATCACATAGCAAATTTGCTATGTGAAAGATAAATTATTTTTTGAATTCTGTAATAACTTCTTCGCTGTATTCTCTGAATTTGTTTGCAACTGGATGTAATGTGTAGTAGTTTTTAACAATAACTTCTTCAACTACTTGTTCTGTAACTTCTCTAACTGCTACTTCTACTCTTTCTTCAACTTGTTCACAATTACATTCACCTACACAACATGTTTGTTTTTCTTCTTCACATCCACATTCTTCTTTAGCTAATGCTGATGAGCTGTAAACAACTTCTGCTTCTCTTTTAATCATATTAGCGTTTCTGTTTGCTAAGCAGTGTCCACCACATCTGTGTCCACCAACAGGTTCGATAATATTTTCTTCACGTGTTAAGTCTGATTCAACATAAACGTATTCTTCTTTAGGTTCTTCTTTCACTTCTGAATATACAACTGTTTCTTTTTCTTCTACTGGTTGTTCTTCTTCAACTACAGTTTCTTCTACTAATACTTCTTCGTTTTTAACTTCTTCAACAATTGACATTTGTTCAACGTGGTATTTTCCTCCTAAACAAGGACATGATAAACAAACACATTGAATTCTTGGTGATTTACATACTTTACAATTTCCATCTAATTTAACTTCTAATTCTACTTGTGCCATAAGGATCTCCTTTTATTTTCAAACTATTTAGATTTAATAAATTTATGATTTTGAACAATTTTTATTTATGTTTTACATAAACATTGATATTTAGCCTTGGTCTTTGTGGTTGTCTTCTTTTTGGTGCAAGAGCTACTGAACGACTAATTTTATGTTCATTATCTTTAATATAAGCAATATTACTACAATTATAAAGTTTATTATCAAGATTTATAGCAATATTTTTATTAGTTTTATTACTTTGTTTTTTAACTTTTTTTGGTTTTTCATCTAATCTAACTACTTCTTGATTTTGTAGTTGATTTTCAACCGGAACTTCAATTGGTTCACTAGCTGCTTGAGCTAATTTTTCTTGCTCAGCTTTCTTTTGTTGCTCTAGCTCTTCCATTCTTTTCTTAATTAACTCGTAAGTTTCAATAACAACTTTTTCTTGCTCTTCAATTGATTTGTATGGATCAATTCTGAATGACGTAAGAATTTGTTGGAATATTGGGTCAGCTTTCATTTGTTTTGTGAATAATGTCTTCATTCCAATTCTGTCTGAGAAGACTTTTAAAAGCACTCCATAAGCAATATCATCAATCATTTTGTAGAAAGCTTTTGTCCCTTCCTCTGTATAAATTTGGTAGGGGTTCTTTTGTGAATATTGAGCTAAGTTAACGTTTGAACGTAATTTGTCCATTAAGTTGATATGACTTTGTCATTTTTCATCTAATGTACCTAAAATAAGTGCTCTTAAGTGTCTTATTAACTCTTCTTCTGAAGTGTTTTCTATTGCATTCTTTTCTCAATCTTGATAAATTGAAAGAATGATGTTAGCAATATATTCTGGTAAATCTGTTTCGTGAACTTTTGAAATGTCATTAATATCAAAGTGGAATTTAATGAATTTACCAATGTTTTCATTTAAAAAGTCTACAAGAGCTTCATAATGATAAACATTATTATGCAATCTATATTCACCACTTCTAACAATCGTTCTAGCAGCAGATGCTATCATTCTTTGAACGATAAACACTATGTCACTGCTGTATAAGATTAAATCACGTTGCGCATAAATTAAGTCACGTTGTTGTCTAATAACGTCGTCATAATTTAAAACTGATTTACGTGAGTCATAGTTGAAACCTTCAATTTTCTTTTGAGCGTGATTGAAAGCAAATCTAAGTTGTTTATTAGTAACTTCTTTGTCACCATCTTTTGAGTAAGCTTCTCTGAAACTTTCATAGTTTGCAAAACGTTGCATTAATTGATCATCAATAGAAATAAAGAATTTACTTGTACCAACATCTCCTTGACGTCCTGAACGCCCTCTTAGCTGGTTATCAATTCTTCTTGATTCAGCTTTATCTGTTCCTAAAACGTATAATCCACCAAGTTCTAAGGCTTCAGGTGTGGGCTTAATGTCAGTTCCACGACCAGCCATGTTTGTGGCAATAGTAACTGATTTAACTTCACCAGCATGCGAAATAATTTCAGCTTCAGATGCATTTTGTTTAGCATTTAAAACTCTATGAGGAATTGCTCTATGTGTTAAAAGTCTATGAATTACTTCTGAATCTTCAATTTGAGCAGTACCAACTAAAACTGGCTGACCTTTTTTGTAAAGTTCTTCAATTTTGTCAGCAACTGCATTTCATTTTGCTTTAGCAGTTGCAAAAATTGAATCAGGTTCATCCACACGAACAATTGGTTTATTTGTAGGAACAACATTAACTCTCATATTGTAGATATCAATGAATTCTTGCTCTTCAGTTTTTCCTGTACCGGTCATTCCACAAAGCTTTTTGAACATTCTGAAAAAGTTTTGATAAGTAATGGTTGCTAAAGTTTTTGTTTCAGGTTCAACTTCAACCATTTCTTTGGCTTGGATAGCTTGTTGAAGCCCTTCTGAATAGCTACGTCCATCCATTATACGACCAGTGAATGCATCAACTAATTCGATTTTTCCTTCACGGACAATGTACTCAACATCAATACGCATAATTTTATGTGCTCTTAAAGCATTTTGGATTAAGTGAACATTTTCAGAGTTTTCAATTTTATAAAGTCCATCAGTTTTGTAAAACTCATTAGCTTTAGCAATCCCTGAGTGTGTTAGCGCTACAGCCTTTGACTCTTCATCAACTATGTAATCTTCAGGACCAAGAGTTCTAACGAATTGGTCAGCAGCAAAGTAAGCTGCTGTATCATCTTTTTCTCCACCTGAAATGATAAGAGGTGTTTTAGCTTCATCGATTAAGATTGAGTCAACCTCATCGATTAAACAGAACTGAAGTCCTCTTTGAACTTTGTTATTCTTATTTGAGACCATATTATCTCTTAAGTAATCGAACCCAAGTTCAGAGTGAACTGAATAAGTAATATCAGCTGCATAAGCTTTTCTTTTATCATCCTCATTCATTTGTGCTTTATTAATCCCAACAGTAAGTCCTAAAAAATTAAACACAGCACCCATTTCAGTTGCATCACGTTCAGTTAAGTATTCGTTAACTGTAGATACAATCGCACCTTTACCTAAAAGAGCATTCAAGTAAACCGGAGCAATAGATGTAATTGTTTTACCTTCACCAGTTTTCATTTCAGCTACTGAACCTAAATCTAAAAGTAATCCACCTAATATTTGAACATCATAAGGTCTTTTACCTAAAACCCTCTTTGTTGCTTCTCTAGCTACTGCAAAAGCATCATTACGAATGTCTTCTAATGAATAACCTTTTTCTAATAGCTTTTTAAAGTATTCTGTTTTAGATTTAAGTTCTTCATCTGTAAACTTAGAAACTATGCTTTCAAGCTGATTAATTTTCTTTAAAGCTTTCTCAGCAATACGCATTTCTGATGTTTTGAAGTCTAATAATTGTTTTCAACTTTTCATAAGTTCAATTATACTTTTTTATTTATAAAATAAAAAAGACCTATTAACTTTTATCAGTTGAATGGGTCTTTTTGACTTTTAACACTATGTGTCTGTTGAAAAAGTAATTTTCAGGTTAATAATTATTATATGAATATTTAGTTAAAAATAAAGTTTTACACCATTTATTTTTAACGTTTTTTATATATAAAATTAAACTAAAAATCATAATCTTGTTTGTTGTTATTTGCTAATGTAAATTTTCGTTTTGGCAGTTTAATTTTCTCGCCAAGCACAGATCTCTTATACTCATAATAAAACATTTCAGGTTTTAATTCAATATTACTAAGTTTTCACATACCATCACCACATAATAACATTGCTAAATAAACATCCATTTTCTTAGTTTTTGATTTCTTTAAAAATTTAATTTTAATATGCATTCAAGGAAATAACACTGAAGATATGTCTACTCTAACTGAAGGCCACACTGTTTTAAATTTTGTCTTTTCATTTATTAAAAAATGAACTTCGGAATGAGCATTTAGAATTAAATTATCATATAAATTTTCATTGGATAATCTTGCATTCTTACTTGAATATTCCGGTATTAAGTAATTTATATAATCATCCAAATATGATTTTAGATTACCTCATATTCAAAGACCCAAAAGTGAAGAACCCTCACATAGTAAAATAATAGAAGCAGGTAATCCTGTGTAGAAACAGAAAGTAGTGATAGTATTTATTTTAGCAAAATAAATGCATGCTAAAATTATCGAAATAATTGTGTGTATAGCCGATATTGTGATGATTACAAGGAAAACGATTAATAATATCTGTTCGAATTTCAATCTTTTAAGAAATTTTTCTTTTAAGTAATCAAAAATTTCAGGACGTATTTTCGTCCCTGAATCGATTAATCGTATAATGTCAAACAGTTTATGTCATATAAATCTCATTTTCCCATCCATCAATCAGGATAGATAATAAATAATCATTAATATCATTCTTGATTCCTTTTCTTAATATTTAAATAATATCACCCATTGCATAAAATAATTAAAAATAAATAGTTATTGAATGCTAAGTAAAAGAGAGCTCGTTGAGCTCTCAAATTTATCTAATATCCCAATGAAACTTTATTAATCACATTTTGTTTATAAACTCATTTTAAAAATGGATAAATAGCTATTGAAATTATTACTAAAACACATCATTCAACCAGCATATTTACTCAAATTAATGTTAATCAAACCGATGGTGATGATACTTCTTTTATGCCTATAAATTGAATTCCGATAAAAATAAAAATTGAAACAAATAATGTATTAGCAGCAAAAATTAAGAAAGCAAAGATTGTACTTGTGAATATATTGAATTTACCTATTTTAAAACATAAATAATATGCTCCTACTAAAAATAAAGCTAAAGCGATTCTTGGTACAAATGAATATAAGATGTTATTGAAAATTGGATAACCTAAAACAATCGAACCTATTCAAGATCAAAATCCAAATGAGAGCGTGCTTCATATAGTTCCAATCATACCTAAATGAATTGATGCAATTAAAATAACAATTGGAACAGTTGTTATTGATATAACACCAATCGTAATATATCCTGTGTAGGGTGTAAAAGTTAAAATTACAATAATCGCCATATACATGGCTAAGTAAGCTATGTTTTTTATTGTGAAAAGATTTTGTTCGGGTTTATGTCTAGTTTGTTGTTGTTTATTTGAATTTGCAATTCATATTAATTCTTTATTAGAGCAAGAATTATTATTTTGTGAATTATGTAGTTCCATAAATTAGAAAAGAAAAATTCAGCTTAATTACTGAATTTAACACTTAAAATTTCAATCATGTATTTTGTTTGTGCATCAACTTCAACAACATCACCAGCTACATGTCCCATCATTGCTACTGCAAGTGGACTTTTGTTTGAAATTTTATTTTCAAATGGGTTTGTATCGTGTGTACCCATAATTGTAACTTCTTTAACTTGGTTTGTGTCTTTTTTAACAAATTGAACTGTTGTACCAATTCCAACTGTGTTTTGTGTTGACTCATCTTTAGCTTCAATAATTTTTGCATTATCTAAAATTTGTTCTAATTCGCTAATTCTGCCTTCAACAGCACCTTGTCTATCTCTAGCTGCATCATATTCAGCGTTTTCAGATAAGTCCCCTTGTGCTCTAGCTTCTTTTAAGGCAGCTTGAACAGCAGGTCTTTCAACATTAACTAAATGTTCATATTCTTTTTTATATCTATCGTAAGTTTCTTGCGATAGGTAAACAACACCTTTTAATTCTTCATTGTTCATAATCATTCTCCTTATGTTATTTTGAGAAAAGTTAATTTAATTATATTTTATTTTAGTCTGATTTTATCTTTTTACTATAAAAAGAAATTTAGAACTTAAAAATGATACTTCATATGGGATTGAAGACATTCTAAGTAATGAAATTAATCTTTTAATTTCAGATCTTTTTGCATTATCAAAACTAATAATACACATACCTTTTTGCATCTTGTGAACATACTTATCATATAAGTCATTTACGTCTTGCTCAGTACGTAAAATCGCAACAAAATCTAATTCTTGATCTTTATATTCTATTATTCCTTTACCAGCTTCATCACCAAAATTCTCTTTAACTTTATCATATAAGTCTTTATTTAAACTTGAGTTTAAATAATAAATATTTGATTTTGTTTTTGAGTCAATTGCAACTATTGGGAACATATCTTTTTCATCGATAATTAAGCAATTTTGATAATGATTTTGATAAATTGTATTAATAATACCTTCAATGTCTAAATCATTTGCTTTTGATTTTAGGAAGTCTTTAATATCAAAAGGTAATACACCAAGTTCACTACGTAAAGATTCAATTTGAACCAGTGCTTCAGCATGCGCTTTTGCTAAATATTTTTTACGAATCTTTCTTGAGTAAATATTTAACCCAATGTAAATTCCAATACCTAAAACAAACACAACTATTGCAGATACCATTAAAATCGTTCTTGTTGTATCACTCATTATTTACCTCATTTATGTTTATAGTAATCTAAATAATCATTAAGTATGATTTGTGCTGCAAGCTTATCTTTATGATCTTTTCTTTTCTTTCTAGTTAAACCGGCTTCAATCATAGTCTCATGGGCTTTTTTAGTTGAATATTGTTCATTAACCAATAAAACAGGTAAGTTAAATTTTTCTTCAAGTTGCTTTTTGAAATCTTCAACCATTAAAGTTCTATCACTCTTATCTCCACTAATTTTAAGTGGGTAACCAAGCACTATTCCATCAATTTTGTTTTTATAAACTTCATTAATGTAGTAGCTAATTCTGTCAAGAGCTTGGGTAAATTTATATTCTTCGAATTTAAAGTTTTCTAATCCTGATGCAATGATTTCACTTTCATCAGTGATTGCAATTCCACAACTTTTAGTTCCTAAATCTAGACCTATTTTTCTCATGTAATCTCTTCTAATGCAGCAATTAAGTTATTAGCAGTTGCGACTTTACCCATAGATAAGATAACGTTTCCACCACCACGTCCATTAAGTTTTGCAAATAATTGTTGTGCAATAGCATTTGAATTGTATTCTTTTGAAGCTACAACAATCATTGGATCAGTTTCATCATTTGATGTAAGCACAACTAAAATGTCGTTGTATTTTTCTCTTAATGTAGAAGCTACTGTTTTAATGTTCGATTTATCAACTGTTTGATTTACGTAAACTTTGTTTCCATTTATTGTTAAAACTTCAATTGAGTCATAATCAAATTCAAATGAATTTTGTAAATCTTTTTGAATTTGCTTATTATCTTCTTTAAGTTTTTCAATTGCTTCTTCTAAGTAGTCAATTGCTTCTTCTTTTGCAGTAGGAATATTTAAATCAAAGTTGTATGAAGCTTTTAGCTTAGTATTTTTGTCAATTAATTTTTCTGCTTCAATAATTAATTTATCAATTTCTTCATCTAAAAACTCATCAACTAAAGCATTTGACGAAATAGCTCTAATTCTATATACACCAGCAGCTTTCTTATCAACGTTTGTAATTTTGAAGTTTTCCAATTTAGCTGTATTTGATAAGTGAGTACCTCCACATAAGTCAGCTGTAATATTGTCAAATTTAACAATTCTTACATTTAATGGGTTCATATATTCTTGTTCTTCAAGTGTCATAATTGCGCCCATTTCTTTAGCTTGGTCTGTAGTCATATTCAAGTAATGCCTTACAGCGTCCATCTTAATGTACTCACGAACTAAGTTTTCGATTGCTTTAATTTCTTCTTTTGTAGGTCTTGTATCAGCTGGTAAATCAAATGTTAAACGTTCTTCATTGTTATTTGAACCTAATTGTTTAATTTGATTTCCTAAAACACTTCTAAGTGCACTGAATAATAAGTGTGTTCCAGAGTGGTTTCTTTCAAGACCTAGTCTAATTGTTTCGTCAACAAAGCACTCTACAGGTAAGTTTTTAACAATTTTTCCTTCAGCTTTGTGAATGTGGTTTCCAAATTTATCTTTGAAAACATCTAAGATTAAAATTGTATTTGTACCTTGCTTTATGTATCCACGGTCGTGTTTTTGTCCACCACTAGTTGCATAAAAAGGAGTTTTATCAAGTACAACATATGAAATTCCGTTAGCTTCCTCAATTTCTTTTTCAGTATCTAGTAAGTATAAAATGTTTGAAACTGATTTTGTGTATTCATAACCAATAAATTCATCAACTTTTGATTTGATTAAAGTTAATGAGTTGATTACTTTATCCATTCCTGAAACTTTTATTCCTTTACTCATTTCAGAGTGTTTTTGTTTTGCTGCTTCAAAAGCTTCATAATCAATTTGGATATTTTGTTGAGCTAAAATTTCTGCAGTTAATTCAACAGGGAAACCATATGTTTCGAATAATTTAAATGCAATGTCTCCTGGGAAAACTTTTAAATCTTCAACAATAAAGTCAGATAGAATTTGTTTTCCGTTTTCAATAGTTTTAGCAAAAGTTAATTCTTCATCTTCAATAACTTTTTTAATTGGATTTACATCATATTCAAAAGGTAATGTTTCTTTAATCACATCAACAAGTTTGTATAAGAAAGGTTCGTGAATATTTAATTGCATAGCTTTGTAAACACTACGTCTAATTAATCTTCTTAAAATGTAACCTCTACCAACATTAGATGGTTTAGCTCCATCAGCAATAGCATTAGTTACTGTTCTCATGTGATCGGCAATAACTTTAAAATATGAGTTAATTAAAGTTTGATCTTTATCATTTACAAAATAATTGTTTGTATCATATCTATAATTTGTGAATTTCTCGATTTCGTGAATAATAGGTAAAAATAAGTCAGTATCAAAGTTTGTAGGTGCATCTTGCATAATTGAGACAATTCTTTCTAATCCAGCACCAGTATCAATATTTTTTTGCTTTAATTCTGTATATTCACCTTCACCATTTGAGTTATATGTTGAAAACACAATGTTTCAGATTTCAATGTATCTGTCATTTTCAATGTCTTCTTTAAGTAACTCGATTCCTCTTGAATCATACTTCTCACCACGATCATAGAAAATTTCTGTGTTAGGACCACAAGGACCTGAACCAACTTCTCAGAAGTTGGTATCTTTGCCACCTGGTATCATGTGTGATTCGTCAAAACCGTGAGCCATTCAGTAATTTTTAGTTTCTAAATCTTCATAATAGTATGTGAAATATAATCTGTCTTTATCAAGTTTTAGAACGTCTAATAGAAACTCAACAGCAAAATCAATAGCTTCTTTTTTAAAGTAATCCCCAATTGAGAAGTTTCCTAACATTTCAAAGAATGTATGATGTCTAGCTGTAATACCAACATTTTCGATGTCATTTGTTCTAATTGCTTTTTGTGAGTTAGTTAATCTTTTTGCAGGAGCTTCTTTTTTACCTGAAAAGTAATCTTTCAAAGTCGCAACACCACTATTGATTCAAAGTAATGATGGGTCATTTTGAGGAACTAAACTTTTTGAAGGAACAACAAAGTGCCCTTTAGATTCGAAAAACTTTAATCATGATTCTCTAATTTGTTTTGAATTCATACTTACCTTCCTTATGTTCTTTTATTTCTTTGAAATAAAAGTAAAAATATTACTAAATTATATTAAAAAGATTTTTAAACAGTTTAAATTTTCAATTTGTTTTAATCAATATCCTTATTTTCATTTTTATTCCTAAAACATCCTGTACACTACGCTAAAAGTTTTAATTGCAGATTTGAATCCAAAATAATTAGCACAAAATTTTGTTAATTTCAGTTAATTAAAATAACCAAGTTAAATTCTATAAAGTGTAAAATTATATTAATTAGGAGAAATATGAAATTAAAAACAAAAAATATTTTTAAATTATTAACATTAACTGGTGCGATTTCATCAGTAACAGGAACTATTGCATGTTCTCAAGAAGCACCAAAAGAACCTAAACCAGGCAATCCGATTGCAAACCCAGATGACACAGCTCAAACAATTGCTAAAAAAGAGGAATTATTGGATTTCTCAAAATCACTCACCGATACTACAATGGCGCTTACACCAAATCTTTTCAATAACTATGCCAATTTAGTCAAATCGCTAACAAATGCAGATATTAATGATAATTCTGAGAATTACGTGGAAGCTCTAAAAATTAAAGACCAAATAGCAAAAAACTTACAAGATGTCAAATCATTAGAAGAAGGTAAAAAAGAGGTTGAAGGAATCACCTTTTCAAATATCCCTCTAACAAATGAAGTTATCTTATTAATTGAAAAGACAAAAAAATATGTGACTTCAAAATATCAATCTTCAATCGAAAAGCTAAATAGTGCCAACATAAAAGAATTAGACAATTTTGAACTAGATAAGCTGATTGCTTTAACCTCTTATGCGTTGAAATTGACCAGTTCATCATTTGATAACATGTATCCGATAGTTATGAAGGTTATTAGAGATAAATATATCTTACTTAATAGAATGGATATAAATTCTTTAAATGATCTATTTACAAATTTAAATGATCAGGAACAAGTTAAACAATTCTTTCTTGCTGCAATAACGGAATTATATGAATCTTTTGATGATACTGATAAAACTGTTAAAGCATCACAGAATAATTCTCTTCTTTTTCCATTTTTGAACTATTCTAATCCGGAATCTGATATTCAAGCTGAAAGAAGATTGCATATCGAAACCTATGGAATGGCAGAAACAATTGTTGATATTTCTGAATTAGTAAATTCTGTAATAAATAATCCTGAAACGCTTGATTCATTAGGAACTGAGAAAAAAGATGAAATCTTAACTTTCTTAAAAGAAATAAATAATAAACATAAGGGTAATACCAATTTGAACTTATATACAATCGGCCAAATGCTTAATAACGATGCTATAAAGATTGAAAAAAACATAATAGTTAACATTGTATGAGCTATGTTTCTTCAAAAAGATGAAACTACAACAATGTTGAAGTCAATCATTAATGAATTTACCAATTTCTTTTTAAAGAAACAAAACAATACTGTTTTAGGACTTAAATACGAAATTCCAGAAAAACAAATACCTATTTTCCTAAACGAAAATTACACTGCAATTATGGAGGAAGCATTTAAAGATAAAAAAGTTTCATATGTTTATGCACCATATGTTGAAAAAATTGGGAAAGATTCATTAAATACAGAAGATATTAGAAATGTATTTTTACCAAAGGCAACTTATTTAGGTGAAAATGCAATTAGACATCAATTGTTAGCAGAATTTGCAAATACAGTTCCAGAAAGCTTTAAAAAACAAATTAAACTTAATGAGAATACTTATGTATCTGTGGATAGTGAAGCAACTGATGTACAAATAACTTCAGATAAGCCGCTTTATTTTGTAAATGGTTTATTCAAAAGCAATGAAAATATCAATACAGTTACAATTACTTCAACACAACCAGTTTATATTTCAGAAGAAATGTTTAAACACAGTACACTTAGATCAATAACAATCCAAGCACCTGAAGTTTATATTGCAAATGAAGCATTTGCAGATACTCCAGCACTTGAAACATTTGATGTTCAAAATGTTCAAAACATAGGTGAGTATGCGTTATTCGGTTCAAAATGATACTATGACCACATTTCAAACTCAAATGAAGAGCAAATTAAATTAGGTTCAGTTTTAATCGGTTACAAAAATATCAATAATAAAGCTGAAATCACTTTAGACCCATCAATTACACAAATCTACAACTCTGCATTTTCATTTGACAATAAAATTCCAGAAGTAGCGACTGCTAATGAAATTATTACAAGTATAGCAGCAGAAAATGTTAAATCAGTAAATCAAGGAACATTTGGATCATTATCAAACTTAACAAGTTTAAACTTACCTAACTTAACTTCTCTAGGTGCTACAGCACTTCAAGGAACACCATATTACTATAACATCTTAAACGATCAAGAAAGCACAAAAGCGATGTTAGGGAAAGTTTTAATTAAACTTAAATCTGATAACCCTTATGTTACATTGTCTGATGAGGTTGAATTTATTTACACAACTGCATTTAAGAGTTCAAACCAAATAAACTCAATTCAAGGAGAAAATGTTAAGGGTATTGCTTCAAATACATTTGCAAATGGATTTGGAACAATTTCTGCACTTAACTTCCCTAACTTGGAAAGTGCCGGTTCATCTTGAGCAACATCAATTTCTCCACAAAGTGAAACTCCAGTTCTAGTTGCTCCTAAATTAAATGTAGTTAATAAAAAGCAATTAATTGGAAATTAAGATAAGAAAAATCATATGAGTTAATTTAACACCCATATGATTTTTTATATGTATCATTTTTTAGTTTCATCATCATAAATTTCATCAATTGTTGCTCCACCAATACATTTGTCTCCATCGTATAAAACAACTTGTTGGCCTGGTGTAACAGCTGATGAACCCTCAGGATAGAATACTCTGATTTTATCATCGCCTAAAAATTCAACGGATACTTTAATATCTTTTTGTCTATATCTAAATTTAGCAGTTAAATTATCAGGATTAAAATCTTTGTTATTTAAGGTTAATCCTGAAGCGATTAAATTATTTGAAATTAAATATTCAGGTTTTGAGTTAGGTGCAACATATAAAATATTTTTTTGCACATCGTGACCACAAACATAATATGGTTCAGTCATACCACCTAAATTTAAACCTTTTCTTTGTCCAATTGTGTAATAGAAACATCCAACATGTCTTCCAACAACTTTATTTGTTGTAATATCTACAATATCTCCATCTTGTGCTGGTATATAGTTTTGTAAGAATTGTCCAAAATTTCTTTCTCCAATGAAACAAATTCCTGTCGAATCTTTTTTAGTCGCAGTAATTAAACCTAACTCAGAAGCAATTTGTCTAATTTCAGGTTTAGTTAATGCAGCAAGTGGCATAATAACTTTTTTAAGTTGATCATGACTTAATTGAGCTAAAAAGTAAGTTTGATCTTTATCTTCATCTTTCGCTCTGTATAAGTGACCATCAATTACATTTGCATAATGCCCCATAGCAATATAGTCAGCTTTAAGTTCATTAAATGCATAGTTAGCAAAAGCATTGAATTTTATGTACTTGTTACATAAAATGTCTGGATTAGGTGTTCTTCCTTTTTTGAATTCTTCAATAAAGTTTTCAAAAACATTATCTCAATATTCTTTAACAAAGTCAACTCTTTCAAGTTTGATACATAATGAATTTGCGACTGATTGAGCATCCATATAATCTCTTTCCTGTGGACACATATCTTGTTTAAGATCATTGTTTCCAAGAAAATCATTATTAACAATACTGTCTCAGTTACGCATAAATAATCCTACTACTTCGTAACCCTGCTTTTGTAATAAATAAGCAGCAACTGATGAATCAACACCACCACTCATACCTATAACAACTCTTTTAGACATATTTCTCCTTTATATACTTAAATAAGTATATAAATTGTAATATAAAAACCAAAAAAGCGAAATTTTTTGGTTTTTAATGTAAAAATTTAACTTTTTGCTATTAAGCAAATGGTTCTCATAACTCAAGAACAACTGATTTATCAGCTTTAAGATATTCTTCTGGAACATATTTAGGATCTACGATAACTGAGAAATTGTATTCATCAAATCATTCATCAGACATTGAGTAGACACCTTTTTTACCAGAATCATCACCTCAACTGTTTTCAACTTTTCAAGCAATCGGTTTACCGTTTTCTGTCTTAACACCTACAAAAGCCATCGCGTGATTTAACATTGAGTTAAAGTAGATAATTCTATCTTCTTTATTAAAATCACTAATTGGTTCAAAAACTGAATCAAAATCATAAAGTTTGGGGTCAAAAATTCCTGATTTATTATCTTTGAAAGGATCGACATCACAAGCAAATCAAACTGGTAAGTTATCTTTTAATGAAGAAATTACAGCACTCTTAATTACATCTAATGGAACGTTAATCATTTCAACATCTTGATCTTCATAAACTGATTTTTGATATTTAAGAACATATTTAGTTCCATAGTCATAAAGATTTCTAGGGTCGTGCAATAGATTAACTTTTTTATCAAAATCTTTTCCTACATATTTTTCGAAAAACTCTACAGGAGTTATGTTTTCAATTTTGTGGTACTTATTATCTTTATCTTTGTATTCATAATTGAACTCAGTAACTGGTGTTCCTAAACATTTAGAAACAATGTCATAAACTCTGTAAAGCACATCTTCTTTAACTGCTTGAATTTGTACCTCATCAGCACCTTGTGCAACAAGTACTCTAATTTTCTTCATTCCATTTTTAAGATGCTTATCAATTTGTTCATTCATATCTGTTGTATTTCCTGAATGGAATGTTTCAGGCATAATTGATTTTGGAACTGCACCATATTTTTTAAGTAAGTTAGCAAAATATTCTCAGTATCCACCATCTGAAGCAACATTTCTATTAATTAAGTGATAAACTTCTCTATTTTCTAATGGTAAGTTCACTGTTTGGATTGCATAATTTAAAAATGTGTTCGCTTTTTCAATTTTGTCATAGAAAGCAAAGTAGTTTTGTGAAAACTCAAAGCTACTTACATTTAAGTTTTTAGCAGCTTCAACTCTAGCCATATTTAATGAAGCGAAAATTCAACATCTTCCACTATTTTTTTGTGATGTTATATCACCTAATGTTGTCTCTATATCAAAAACGTGATCGTGTTTGATAAATGTTTGATGATCAAAAACTGTATTCTTAATACCATTTTTGATGATTGAGTTTTGAATCATTTTATTGTTTGATTTTGATTCAAATTTTGACTTAAATTCATCTAATAAGTTTTTAGTTACATTCATTTTTACTCCTATATACCTCGTATATTAGTTATTAATATAGTTTAATTTAATTCATAATGTATTACAATTTAAATTATGAATAATCAAGAAACTATTAAAGCAGTTCCTGATGTTAAATCAGGCTCTGTAAAATTATTTTATGGAATTATACTATTAACAAGCACTGGTGGATTGCTTTTATTATCATTATTATCAATCTTCTTTGTGTGAATTGATTTGCTAATACTAAATTCAATGTCAAAACGGTTTTATCAACTTTTATTTTTAATAATGATGATAATAGTCCCTTTTATTGGAATTATGATTCTGAGTTTTATAAAACCGAAAAATGAATCTCAAAATGCAATACTCTTGAGCATCAAGTTCTTCTTCTATGCATTATTCTATGGAATTGTAATCGGAACAGCTTTATTATTAATTAGTTTTGGAACATATACATATGATAACTCTCCATTAGAAATTATCAAGTATGCATCATTGCAATTAGCATCAGTTATTTTTATACCAGTAGGAATATTATTCTTGACCGGAATATTAGGAATGTTAAAAATTATTAATGTAAGATCACTAATAGTAATGATTTCAGTTCTATCATTCGCAATATTAGTTACATTCTTAATTTCATTCTTTGCTTTTAGACAAAGAGATAACATTAACTGATGAATCGGAATTTTAATGGTTGCATTAATCTCATTATTTATGATTCTTCAATGATATTCAATTAGAAAAACAGCTGATTACGTCGAGTATATGAGTAGAAAATCATTAATCACTTTAGGAATTCAGCATGGATTTCAGTTATTTATTTCATTAGCTCAACTACTTTATTTCGTTATAGTTACATTAATTAAAGAAAGATAAAACAATTTACTATCAACACTACGGTGTTGATTTTTTTGTTAAAAACGCAAAGAAAATACACAGACCTAAATCTGTGTATTTGAAATTATTTGTGAAAAACAATTAGTCAAATTATTTAACAATTTTTGTAACTGTTCCTGCACCAACTGTACGTCCACCTTCACGGATTGAGAATTTTGTTCCTTCTTCAACAGCGATAGGTGCGATTAATTTAACTTTTAAGTTAACGTTTTCCCCTGGCATAACCATTTCACGTCCTGGTTCGAATTCAATTCCCCCTGTAACGTCTGTTGTACGGAAGTAGAATTGAGGTTTGTAGTTTTTAAGGAATGGAGTGTGACGTCCTCCTTCTTCTTTTTTAAGAACGTAAATAGCAGCTTCGAATTCTGTGTGAGGAACGATTGAACCTGGTTTAGCTAAAACTTGTCCACGTTCAACTTCATCACGGTTAACTCCACGAAGTAATAATCCAGCGTTATCTCCAGCTTGTGCTTCTTTAAGGTTTTTACGGAACATTTCGATTCCTGTAACAACTGTTTTCTTAGTAGGTTTTAATCCAACGATTTCAACTTCGTCGTTTAATTTAAGTGTTCCACGTTCTACACGTCCTGTAGCAACTGTTCCACGTCCTGTAATTGTGAAAACGTCTTCAACAGCCATTAAGAATGGTTTGTCAAATTCTTTAACAGGTGTTTGGATGTATGAATCAACTGAATCCATAAGTTCCATAATTTTTTCTTCGTATTTTGCATCACCTTCTAATGCTTTAAGAGCTGATCCACGAATGATTGGAGCATTGTCTCCATCAAATCCGTATTCTGAAAGAAGTCCACGGATTTCCATTTCAACAAGTTCGATCATTTCTTCTTCACCTTCAAGCATATCTACTTTGTTTAAGAATACAACGATACGAGGAACCCCAACTTGTTTAGATAAAAGAATGTGTTCACGTGTTTGAGGCATTGGTCCATCTGTTGCAGCAACAACTAAGATAGCTCCATCCATTTGAGCTGCCCCTGTAATCATGTTTTTAACATAGTCAGCGTGACCAGGACAGTCAACGTGTGCATAGTGACGTTTTTCTGTTTGGTATTCGATGTGTGATGTGTTAATTGTAATTCCACGTGCTCTTTCTTCTGGTGCGTTATCGATAGAAGCGTAATCACGAGCTTCTGATAATCCTTTTTTAGCTAAAACTGTAGCAATAGCAGCAGTTAAAGTTGTTTTACCATGGTCAACGTGTCCGATTGTTCCAACGTTAACGTGTTCTTTACTACGATCAAAATCTAATTTTGCCATGTAATTTCCTTTCTATTTTATATATATAAAATTGTTTAATAAATGTATTGTGTTTTAGCGCCAAAACCAACCTATGCCTAGCCTTTCATCTAGGTCCTGTCCATTTGTTAAATTAGCACATTAATTTTATCAAAAATAATTTTTGAAAACATTATTTCCAATAACATTTAAATTAGTTTTTATATTGTACCACAAAATGCAATTTCTATTATTTCTGTCTAATAACGAAACTAATTGGAGATGCAGTTTTATATAAAATCATCAAATAAATTTAACAAAAATATATGCGATAAATAATACTAAAAATTTCTAAAAATTAATTATATAAATGTACAAAATTCAAGCAGTTTGATGGTACAAAATATTGGTTATTTTCGGTTTTGTTTAAAAAATAAATAAAGTAAAATAATGATACATTAAGTTACAAAACGTTTTAACTTGATGTTTAAATTTATTTCGAAATAAAATCAAACAAAAAAGGAAACAAGATGAAAAAAACTTTATTTGATAGTAAAAATTATTTAGATAAAGTGCATGCTTGATGACGTGCTGCTAACTATCTTTCAGTTGGGCAAATGTTTTTAAGAAACAACCCTTTACTTAGAGAAGAGTTAAAAGCCGAAGATGTTAAGATGTACCCAATCGGTCACTGAGGAACAATCCCAGGACAAAACTTAATCTATGCTCACTTAAACCGTGTTATTAACAAATACGACTTAGAAATGTTCTACATTGAAGGTCCAGGACACGGTGGTCAAGTTATGATTTCTAACTCATACTTAGATGGAAGCTACACAGAATTATTCCCAGAAATCTCACAAGATGAAGAGGGATTAAAAAGAATGTTCAAGAGATTCTCATTCCCTGGTGGAACTGCATCTCACGCTGCTCCTGAAACACCTGGTTCAATTCACGAAGGTGGAGAGTTAGGATACGCATTATCACATGCAACAGGTGCTATTTTAGATAACCCACAAATCATTGCTGCTACAGTAATCGGTGATGGAGAAGCTGAAACAGGACCACTTACAGCAGGATGATTCTCATCATCATTCATTAACCCAGTTAATGATGGAGCTGTATTACCAATCATCCACATCAATGGTGGAAAAATTGCAAACCCAACAATCTTAGCTAGAAAATCAGATAAAGAAATCAGAGATATGTTAGCTGGATTTGGATGAGAAGCTATCTTTGTTGAAGCTGATGTTTTTGACCAAAGAGGAATTCACAAACCAATGGCAAAAGCATTTGACAAAGCTATTGAAAAAATCCAAAAGATTCAAGCAAAAGCAAGACAAAAATCAGCTGAAGAAGCTACAAGACCTATTTGACCAGCTCTTGTTGTTAGAACACCAAAAGGTTGAACAGGACCTCACACATACAATGGTTTAACATATGAAGGAAGCTTTAGATCACACCAAGTTCCACTTCCTGTTACATCAGAAAAACCAGCTACATTAGACTTATTAAAAGAATGATTAACTTCATATCATCCAGAAGAATTATTTGATGAAAATGCTAAATTCAAAGCTGAATATGCTGAAATTGCTCCTAAAGGTGCAAAAAGAATGGCAATGCACCCTATTACAAATGGTGGTGTAAACCCTAGAGCATTAAACTTACCAGACTGAACACAATTTGCATTAGACATCAAAAAACCTGGTTCAGTTCAAGACCAAGATATGGTTAACGCTGGAAAATGATTTGCTGAAGTAATCAAAATGAACCCAGATAACTTCCGTGTATTCGGACCAGATGAAACTAAATCTAACAGACTTTACGATGTTCTTAAAGTTACAAACAGACAATGATTAGAAAGAGTAAATCCTGAATTAGATGAAGCTATCGGACCAGTTGGAAGAGTTATCGATTCACAATTATCAGAACACCAAGCTGAAGGATTCTTAGAAGGATACGTATTAACAGGTCGTCACGGAATGTTTGCTTCATACGAATCATTCTTAAGAGTTGTTGACTCAATGCTTACACAACACATGAAATGAGTTGCTAAAGCAAGAAAAGTTCACTGAAGAAAAGATTACCCATCTCTTAACGTTATCGCTACATCAACAGCGTTCCAACAAGACCACAACGGTTACACACACCAAGATCCAGGTATTTTAGGTCACTTAGCTGACAAAAAACCTGAATTAATTCGTGAATACTTACCAGCTGACTCTAACACATTATTAGCTGTATTAGACAAAGCTTACAGAGAAAGAGATGTAATTAACCTTATCGTTGCTTCTAAACAACCAAGAGACCAATTCTACAATGTAGAAGAAGCTAAAGAATTAGTTGAAAAAGGTCTTAAAGTTATTGATTGAGCTTCTACAACAAAACCAGGTGAAGAACCAGACTTAGTTGTTGTTGCATCAGGTACAGAACCAAACTTAGAAGCATTAGCATCATTAGAATACATCAACAAAGCATTCCCTTCACTTAAAATTAGATTCGTTAACGTAGTTGATTTATTAAAATTACGTCACCCAAGCATTGACCCACGTGGATTATCAGATGCTGAATTCAACGCAATCTTTACAAAGAACAAACCAGTTGTATTCGCATTCCACGGATACGAAGGTCTTATTAGAGATATCTTCTTCTCACGTCAAAACCACAACTTATTTGTTCACGGTTACAGAGAAAACGGAGACATCACAACATCATTTGACATTAGACAAATGAGCCACATGGATAGATTCCACATCTCAATCACAGCTGCTAAAGCAGTTTACGGTGATAAAGCAGCTGACTTCGTAAAACAAATGGAAGAAAAAGTTGCATACCACAACAGATACATTAAAGAAGTTGGAATTGACATTGACGAAGTTAGATTCTGAAAATGATCAGGTCTTAAAAAATAAGACAAACACTTTATAAGTGTTAAAAGATAATCAAAAACACCTTAGTAATTCAAACTAGGGTGTTTTCATTTTGCTTTTTTAATTAACTATTTTCTAAACCTACTAAAATACCTCTATTAACAAATGGTTTTCTACCTTCAAGACTATCAATAAGGTCTGGATAATCGATAAATGGGTTTCTTAATCCACCTTGGTATCTAGCTGTTTCGTTGTTTCTATCAATATCAAATTGTGAAATTGAATCTGTTGAAACTCAGTTTTTGTATGTTTGATAGTAATGGTCTTTAATATATGGTTTAGTGTTTGAGAATATTGAATTTGATTTTTGATTTAAGTTTCTATTTCTATATGTAACTGTAAAGTATAGATATGCTCTAGCAATATCTCCTTTGAATGCATCTATTGGTTCAAATGTTGTTTCACCAATTGAGTTTCTTCCTAATTTTCCACCATTTCTTGATGTTTTAGCTGTATCATTTACATTGTCGTGAGGGAAATTACCTCTGTTTGCATTAACTTTAATATCTGTAGGTCAAACGTGGTGCGCGTCTGAAACCATTGGTGATTCTTTGTTGAATCAAGATTGTGGAATTAAGTGTTCCTTGTTTGTCCCTTCCCCTTCATCTCTTGCAGATGATCTTTTTCCTCATTGAAAATCATGGAATGTATATGGATCTCTTCCGTTTGGATTTTCTGAATAAATATCTAACAATGTATTATCTTTTTCAAAATATTTATCTTTAAATGCATTATATTGATCATAGAATGTTCCTAAAGCACCATATGAGCGAACTCCTCCAAAGTGACTGTTTTGAATCGTTAATAATGCATCATATAACTCATCACCCATTTTACCATCAGCTTGTGCATAGTAATTATTACTTGCATCATATCTTAAACCATTAGCGGTAACTGGTTGAGTTGGTTGTGAAGGTTCTGGATTTGGATTTGATGGTGTTTCACCATTTCCTGATGATGGTGGAGTTGATGGATTATCACTTCCATTAACTGATTCTTCTATAGATGACTCCTCAACAATGTTAAGTTTTACAACAGATGTGTATAAATTGTCATTTGAGTAGTCAAATGTCTTATCTTCATTTCTAACTGTTAATTTATATTTAACTGTTAGCGTTTGTGTTTGTGCATTATATTCGTAATTTAAGAAACTATTTGGATATTTCTTATTTTTGTATGTAAATTCTTTTTCTACATCATTTACTAATTGGAACTCATCGTTTTCAAATTCTGATTTGAATTTAAGAAATGCTGGTCCTTTTTTCTTATCTAATCCAACTGTTCTGTCTGTGTACATATAAGCAATATTTTCATGAGCATTTAACTTAGCTAAAACTTGTGTTTTTAAGTCTCCTGAAAGTGGTAATGAAACTAAAATATTGTTATATAAAGTTGTTATATCCTTTTCAACTGGTTGAACCGCGTTACCTGAAAAATCAAGTGTAAATATTGAAGTATACACACTGCTTCCAACTGCAATATAACCATCAGCTGGTCGTGTAGCTTTATAACTAATTACAACTGTGTTTGTTTGTGCATCAAATGAATCAACATCTATTAATTTGTTGTTTGTAATTTCTTCATTAGTGATTTCGTTTCCTGCAAATGCCTTATTAATAAGTTTAAACTCTTGAAAAATACCGTCTTCATTTAACAACGCAACAAATGTATTATTCGTATCATTCAAACGAAGTGTGTCATCAGCAGCATTGAAGACAAGTTTTGCATTTTGTGCACTTAATCCTGAAACAATTGCTTGCTTGTTTTCTTCTGTTAAAGACATTGGGTTAGTAACTATGTTTGAAGCATCAGGCATTTCATATTCATTTATTGGTTGTCCTGGATTTGGTTCAGGGTTTGGATTTGAAACAGGTGGAGTTATTGGATCTGTAACCGGTTCCTTAGGTTCTGGTGTTGGTTTTTTATCAATTGGATTTGATGGTTCTGGATTTTTTTGTGAACATTGAGTTGATAATACTGATGTAGATGTAACGAATAGTGATAATACTAATAATGGTTTTAAAAACTTTTTCATACCCTTACTATTATCACTTTTTTAAAAAAGTGATAGAAAATAGCCTTAATTTTCACAAAATGTGAAAAAAATAAGCCATTTCGGCTTATTTGATTAATTCTTTTGTGTAGTTGAAACAAGCACTCCTAAGTTTGTGAATGGTTTAGGATTTGATCCAACTAAGTTTTCTAATAAGTTAGGGTAGTCAATGAATGGGTTTCTTAATCCACCTTCAAATGCAGCAATTTTATTATTTCTCGCAACGTCAAATGGAGAAACTGGATCAGTTGCTGTTCAGTTTGCAAAAGTATTAAAGTAGTGTTCTTTAATGTAAGGTGCTGTTCTTGTGAAGATTGATTGAGATGTAGCTGCTAAGTTTCTGTCATTGTAAGTTACAGTGAAGTAAAGGTATGATCTAGCAATGTCACCTTTGAATTCATTGATTGGTTCAAATGATGTCATACCAATTGAGTTTGTCCCTAATTTTCCACCGTTCATTGATATTCAACTAGCAGAAGCATTTGCAACTAAATCGTGAGGATAGTTACTTCTTACTCCGTTTACTTTAATATCTGTTGGATAAATGTGGTGAACGTCTGAAACCATTGGTGATTCTTTACTGAATCAAGATTGAGGAATAACGTGTTCTCTGTTCATTCCATGGCTCTCACCAGAAGCATTATTACTTGTTGGGTAAGATCTGTATGTGTATGGATCTGTACCTGTTGGGTTTTCAGAATAAATATCTAACATTGTGTTATCTTTTTCAAAGTAAATATCTCTGAATGGTGAGTTGCTTGATTGGTAGAATCCTGGAATATCTCAATATCCTCTAACACCTGATAAATGTGCTTTTTGAATCTTTAATAATGCAGCATATAATTCTGCACCGCTTTTTCCGTTAGCTGATGCATAGTAATTATTACTTGAATCATAGTTGTATGAGTAGTTTGAATTTACTGGTGTAATAGTTATATTTGAACTTCCTGTGTTTCCACCTGTTGTTGGTGGAGTTGTTGTAGTTTGTGCTTCCTTAAAGAAAACAGTAAATTTTGATGTGAATGTTTTAGTTGAAAATTCATATCCACTATTATCAGCAGTTCCTGTGTTAATTGCAGCTTTGTATGTTAAAGTTAATTCATTTGTACTTGCATTAAATTGGAAGTTAATATCACCATTTGGTCTATCTGTACTTTTGTATGTGAAAATTGGTTCTTCAAAGTTAGCTGGATGGAATTTAGCATTAATAGCTTCTTCAAACAATGCCCCAACAGCTGGTCCTGTTTTTCTGTTTAAACCAATTTCATTTGTATTTCTCATGAAGTATAAGAATTTGTTATTTCCATCTTTTAAATAAGTTAAGATTTGATCTTTTGAAGTAGCAGGAATTTCGATAGGTTTAAACACATTGCTTGCATTTTCTAATGAAACTTCAGCTGGTGCAGCAGGAATAACCGGTTTTGGTGTAACAATTTCTTTTCTTGTATTATCATCTGTTTTATTACATGAAAGTGAAACCATCGGTAAAATAGCACTAGCTGCTAAACTTGATGTTAAAAATAATTTTTTAAAAATTTTCTTCATTTTTCCTCCTTAAAATAAGGTTAAAAATTTCTATTATTTTAGTTGTATTATGTATCAATATAATTTAAAAATTATATTACTTATAATTTTATACAAATAAAAAATAAAAATATGGAAAATTTATTCCATATTTTGTGAAAAATTTACTTGTCTAAAAATTGGGATAAATACTTTGCAAGTCCAGATTGATTGCATGGGAATTCAGTAATTTCATCAGCAATTTTCTTTAGTTCAGGAACTGAATTTTGCATTGCAATCAATGTTCCAACTTTACCTTTTGTAGTTGAATCATTCATTGAATCACCAATGTGCATAGCATCTTCAGGATCAATTCCTTTAAGTTTGCAATATGCAACTTCAGCTTCACCTTTTGATGAACCAATCTTAGTAATTTCTAAGGTTTTATTTTTTTCTCCAACAAATGCTATTTCAAACATGTCTCCATATTTTTCTTTTCATCTTTTAGCAAATTTAGCAGCCTTTCTAGCTGATAAACTAGATAAAAGAGCCTTGTGTATAGGATAATCGTTTTTAAAGTCTTTGTATGGTTTTGCATTTGTAATTCATCTGAATTTCTTAGAAAAGTTTTTGTAAATTTTATTTACAAATTTAATAATGTAATATAAGTAGTTTTTTACATATACGTGTCTTGAATCAATCGTTACAAAAGCAAATTTTTTAGAGATTAAATCAAATAATAACTGTGCTTTTTCAGGTTCAATTATTTCCTCTGAAATAATTTTTCCATTCTCAACTGTAACAGCTCCATTTCAAGCTATATATGTAATTTCTCCTGTTAAACCTTTAACAATATCAGAAGTTTTTGCACTTAAACCACGACCAGTTGCAACTACAACTGGAATTTGTTTATTTAACTCTGTAAGTGTTTTTTTAGTAAATTCTGTTGCACTACGCATTCAGAATTTTTCTTCCGGTCCATCTAATGTGGTTCCATCTAGATCGATAAAAATAATTTTAGGTTTCTGCATTAATCTCCTATTTAACAATGTCAACTAAGTTTTTCATTAATGCAACTACAGTCATAGGTCCAACTCCACCAGGAACTGGTGTAATTGCAGCTACTTTATCTTTAACATCTTCAAAGTCAACATCACCTGATAATTCTGCTGAAAGTTTGTCATCCAAGTTAGTTCCAACATCGATAACAATAGCTCCTTCTTTAACATTGTGAGCTTTAATGTATTTTGCAACACCTATTGCAACGATTAAGATGTCTGCATTTTCAATACCCTTAATTCCTGTTTCTTCATTATATGTAGAAACGTTAGCATTTTTTCTTTTAATAATGTGTGCAAGAGGTTTTCCTACAACATGTGATCTTCCAACAACACATACTCTTTTGTTTTCTACATCAATTCCATAGTGTTCCATTAATTCTAAAACACCACGTGCTGTAGCTGGAATAAAGTGTTTGTCAGCTGTATCGTTATATAATCTGAATTCATTTTTTGTTGTAAGTCCATCAATGTCTTTATCGTATGGAACTGCATCTAAAATAACTTGAGTTGGTAAATGAGAAGGTAATGGCAACTGAACAATGATTCCATCGAATTTTTCATTGATTCTGTCCATTTTCTTAAGTAATCTGTCTTGAGAAATATCCTCATCAAACTTGAATAATTCAGCTTCAATCCCTAAATCTTCAGCTACTCTTAATTTGTGAGCTATGTATTTGTTTGAAGCAGCATTATCTCCTACTTGGATAATTGCCATTCTTAATTTTCTTTCTAAATCAAGATCAATTATCTCTTGTTTCAATTTAGCTAATTCTTGTTTAGCTAACTCTTTACCGCTTAATATTTGCATGATAATTCCTCCTCATATTTTTTAAGTTCATCTGTATATTTTTCTAATTTTGCTTTTTCAACAGCAACTTTATCAGCAGGAGCTTTTGAAACGAATCTTTCATTGTTTAAAAGTTGCTCTGCTCTAGCTATTTCTGCTTTAACAAAATTAATTTTTTCTAAAAGGAGCTCTTTATTTCTTTGTTTTGTTTCATCTGATTGTTTTATGAATAAAACATTGTCATTTAGCGCTATTAAGTAATCGTTATTATCTTCGTATAAAGCAAATACCATTTTGTTAATTGTCTCAATAGCAACTTGTGGAACATCGTTTTTAAGTGAATAAATAAGAAGTTCTTTTTTAGAAATTTGATTATTTTCACGATATTTTCTAAGTTCAGTTACAACTTCAATAACTGTGTTTATATAATCGGTTGAATGATCATCTTCAAATGTAGGTCATAATTGTTCTAATAATTCTGCATCAAAGATTTCTGAATATAACCTGTCTGTTATGAATGGCAAGAATGGATGAAGCACAATTAAAGTTTTTCTTAAGACTTCAAGAGCTGATTTTTTAGAATATGAACTCTTTAAGAATTCAACGTATCATCCACTAAGGTCTGTGAAAATGAATTTGTAGATTTCTGAACCAATAATTGAAAACTCATAGTTATCAATAAGTGAATCGATCTTAACTGATAAGTTTTTAAGTTGATTTAATATTCACTTATCTGCATCAGTAGCTTCATTGTTATTATCTTCTAGTTCATTAATGTATCTAGTAATGTTTCATAACTTGTTATTAACTCTTCAAGCAGCTTCAACTTTATCGTCTGAGAATTTAATATCTAAACCTGGTGTTGTATTTGTGATTAAGAATCATCTTAAAGCATCTGAACCATATTTATCAACCATATCCATAGGGTCAACACCATTGTTTAATGATTTAGACATTTTTCTACCTTGTGCATCTCTAATAAGGCCGTGAAGTAGTAATCTATCAAATGGTTTTTGACCTGTAAATTCAAGTCCAAAGAAGTACATTCTAGCTACTCAGAAGAAAATAATGTCATAACCTGTAACTAAAAGAGATGTTGGATAATATCTTTTTAGTTTTTCATCATTTTGAGGTCATCCTAAGAACACAAATGGAGCAAGTCCTGATGAGAATCAAGTATCTAGAACATCTGGATCTTGAACTCACCCTTCACCTGGTGAATCAACTTGAACTTTCATATTACCATCTTGGTCATATCAAGCAGGAATTCTGTGTCCTCATCAAAGTTGTCTAGAAATTGTTCAATCATAAACATTTTCCATTCATTGACGCATAGTTAATTCAAAACGTTTTGGATAGAACTTAACAGCTTCTGAAGAATCTAAATCTTTTAAGATTAAATCTCTGAAGTGTTCCATTTTAACAAATCATTGTGGTAGCACTAAAATTTCAACTGGTGTTTTAGATCTATCTGAAATACCAACATTTGAAATTGTTGTTTCAACTTTTTGAATATAACCATTATCTTGTAAGAATTGTGCAATCTTATCTCTTGCTACAAATCTTTCTAAACCGTGGAATTCAGGTAATGCAGGATAGTTAATTAAACCATCTTTTGAAATTGTTTCGTTGATTTCAAGATTGTGTTTTTTTATAATATCAACATCAACTTCAGCGTGTGCACTAAGTTTCATTAATCCTGAACCAAAGTCAATATCAACATATTCATCAGGGATGATTGGTAATTCTTTTTTAGTAATTGGGTGAATTACAACTTTTCCTTCTAAATCTTTGTATCTTGAGTCATTTGGATTAAAAACAACAGCAACGTCGCTTAATAAAGTTTCTGTTCTAACAGTAGCAATTGTCAACACATCGTTTGAACCCTTAATTGGATAATTGATGTAGTATATTTTTTGCTCTGTAGGTTCATTATTAACTTCAATGTTTGATAAAGCAGTTTGTAACTTAACATCTCAGTTAATTGCTTTAACACCTTTGTAAATGAAACCTTTGTTGTATAAGTTAATGAAAACTTTTGAAACAGCTTCATTAGCTTCTGCATCAAGTGTGAATCTTTCAGCTGAATAATCAAGTGCTAGACCAATTTTTGATCATTGTTGTCTAAATAAGTTTGCATATTCAGCTTTTCATTCTCAAATCTTATCAACAAAAGCTTCTCTGCCTAAATCGTGACGAGTTTGACCTGTTGATTGGAATAAAACATCCTCAACTTTTGATTGTGTAGCAATTCCGGCGTGATCCATACCTGGAACTCACATAACATCAAAACCATTAAGTTTCTTATATCTTATAATTGTGTCAGGTATGTAAACATCAAGTGCATGACCTAAATGTAGCTTACCAGTCACATTTGGTGGTGGTAACAAAATAGTAAAAGGTTTTTTGTCTAAATCATGAGTTTGAAAATATTTCTTAGCTTGTCATTTTTTATCAATGTCTTTTTCAACTAGAGTGTGATTATATATTTTGTCCATTAATACCTCCTTTAAATAATTTCAAGGTATTTTTACTTAAAAAAATATCTATATAAATAATTATTAAAATTATAATAAATTTTGCTAAAATTCCTTGCCCCTTTTACTGGTAGCACATAAGTGAAAAAATAAAATGTTTATAAAACAATATAGTAAAATTTAATTGTATGAAGATAATTAGCACAAATAAAAAAGCTCATCACAACTATGAAATTATTGATAAATATGAAGCAGGAATTGAATTACTTGGTTGAGAAGTAAAATCAGCTAGAGCTAATTCAATTGACATTTCAAATGCCTTTTGTTCTATTTACAAAGGTGAAATGTATCTTAAGGAAGCTTACTTCAAGCAATATATGCACGTAAAAGCAGATGAGTTTAGAGATAGAAAATTACTTCTTCACAAAAATGAGATTCGTAAGATTAAATTTGCTACAGAATCACAAAGTCTTACTATCATACCTTTAAAAATGTACTTTAATTCTTCATCAAGAATTAAAGTAGAAATAGCTTTAGCTAAGGGTCTTAAAAAATATGATAAAAGACAACAAATCATTAAAGACGAAGTTAATAAAAAACTCAATAAGCTAATTAATTCATATAAATAATCATTATGGGGATATAATGGTTTCGACATACTTTGGGGTGTTGTTGTTGCAGTAGTGTGGTAGACTATAATTACTTCTAGACTTTCTTAAATGGAAACGCTAAAAAAGAAAACAAAGTTTCAAACTTTGCGATGTTCTCAATGAACAACTTAAACCCAGTTTTTGCTTAATTAAATGCAATCTGGTGACTTTAATGTAGCTCCTTTCTATATTAAAGTTGGTCTTAAGAGGATAGCATTAGCTTTGGCAAACTGATGTGAAATTTAGCCAAACTGTTTAATATTTTTCGAATACTTTATCATTAAAACAGTTATAAAAAGTATTCTAAACTGTAGATGCAGCAACATGCTCAATTTGTGGACAGGGGTTCGATTCCCCTTATCTCCACCATTAGCCGCTTTAGTTCTAGTGGTAAAACAGTTGACTCGTAACCAACCATCATGAGTTCGATTCTCATAAGCGGCACCATTAGATTAATATATTTAAACATCATGACTATCGAAGTTGTGATTTTTTTAATGTCTTTTTTAAAACAATCACTAAGTACCTACCTTTTTCAGAATTTACTTACATTTTTTTAGAATAATGATAGATAGCAAAGTTATCTACTGTAATTATTAAAAAGAATGTATGAAAATAACTAAAATATTGATTCCATTTGGTGTATGTTGCTGCAACAATTTCAGTATCTCGTGGTTAAAGATACCAACAGGTCGTAAAAGAGTTCAATGAGCGCGACATTTTTAGCTATTTGCTTGATTTTGTTTACATCCCTTCTCTTGTATAAATTGCATTGTTTGAATAGTTTATATATTTTGCAAAAAATTAAAATTTAGCAGTTATTTTAATCAAATTTTAATGTTTTAATAAAGAAGGCTAAAAACAAAAAAACACCTTAGCAATAGCTAAAGTGCTTTATATGTTTAATTGAATTTAGAAATTATAATTCGTTAATTGTTCCACCTAATTTAGCAAAAGCTTCTTTAGCTGATGCTGATGCTTTGTGTACATCGATTGTTAATTTCTTTGTTAATGTACCATTTCCTAATAATTTAACAGGCATATTTCTTTTAATTAAGTTTACACTGAATAAAGCTTCAATTGTGATTACATCACCGTCGTTAAATCTTGTTTCTAAATCAGCAAGGTTGATTACTTGGTATTCAACGTGGTTAACATTGTTAAATCCACGTTTTCCGATTCTACGGAATCATGGTGTTTGACCCCCTTCGAATCCTAATCTGTGACCTTTACGTTTGTTTTGACCTGATTGTCCTTTACCAGCTTGTTTACCTTTTCCAGCAGCGTGTCCTCTACCTTTACGGTGTTTTTCTGGTCTTGAACCTTCTGTGAATTTTAAAGTATTTAATTTAATTGCCATATTATAAATCCTTAACTTCTTTGTCTCTGATTTCAGCGATTTCTTCAACAGTTCTCATGTTTAATAATGCTTTAACTGTAGCTTTAACAACGTTTGCTTTTGAACGAGATCCATATGTTTTTGTAACGATATCTGTGTATCCAGCTAATTCAACAACAGCACGAACTGTTCCTGAAGCAATAAGTCCTTTTCCTTTTGGAGCAGGTTTTAAAATTACTTTAGATGCTAAGAATTTAGCAGTAATTTCATGTGGAACTGTACCATTAACTACTGGTACTGAAACAAGGTTGTTTTGTGCATCTTTAACAGCTTTCTTGATAGCATCTGGAACTTCGTTTGCCTTACCGTGTCCAAATCCTACAAGACCTTTTTTGTTTCCAACTACAACAAAAGCTGAGAAGCTGAATCTTCTTCCACCTTTAACAACTTTTGTAACACGAGCAATGTCAACTACTTTTTCTGAGAATTCTGATTCGAATTTAGGAGCTGCTTGACGTGGTCTTCTGTTCATTGGTTTTCTGTTTGCACGTTCTTGTTTGTTTTCTGTAGCTTCTGATTTAACTGTTCTTGGTCTTCTTGCTGTAACTTCTTTTGTTCCAGCTTCTAATTTAACTTCTTTTTTGTTTTCCATTAGAATTTAACTCCTTGTTCTCTTACTGCTTCTGCGAATGCTTTAACACGTCCATGGTAGATGTATCCACCACGGTCAAAAACGATTTCTGTAATACCTAATTTGTTAATTTTTTCACCCATTAATTTACCTAATTCTGATGCTGCAGCAATGTTTCCTGAGTATTTTTCATTTTTAAGTGTTGAAACACTTGCTAATGTAACACCTTTTGTGTCATCGATTAATTGAGCATAGAAGTTTTGGTGTGATTTGAATACATTTAAACGAGGTTTTGTAGCTGTACCGCTAATGTGTTGACGTAAACGAACATGTTTAACTTTTCTAGCTGCGTTTCTTGATTTTGCTTTCATTTTATTCACCTAGCAACTCCTAAATTATTTAGAAGCTGTTTTCCCTTCTTTACGTCTAATTTTTTCACCTTTGTAAGAAATACCTTTACCTGAGTACACGTTAGGTTTTCTGATTGCTCTAACTACTGAAGCAAATTGTCCAACTTGCTCTTTGCTAATTCCAAATACTGAAATTTCTGTAGGTTTAGCAACTGTAACTTTTAATTCTGATGGAACTTGTTTTGAAACTGGGTGTGAGTATCCAGCGTTAACTACAAGTTCATTTCCTCTAAGTTCAGCTTTGTACCCAACCCCTTTGATTTCTAAATCAATTTGGAACCCTTCTGAAACTCCCTTGATCATGTTTGCGATAAGAGCGTTTGTTGTTCCATGTAATTGTTTTGTTTGTTTGTTTTCATTTGCACGTACTGTTGTAACTTGGTTGTTTTCTACTTGTACTTTGATTAATGGACTAAATGTTCTTTCTAATTTTCCGTGTTTTCCTGAAACTGTAACTGTGTTACCGTTAACTGAAACTTCTGTTCCAGCAGGAATAACTAAAACTCTATTTCCAACACGAGACATACTAATTATCAAATGTAAGCGATGATTTCACCACCAACATTAGCCTCCTTAGCTTGTTTTCCTGTCATTAATCCTTTTGAAGTAGAGATGATTACTGTACCGTAACCTGATAAAACACTAGGAATTTCATCTGCTTTAACGTAAGTTCTAAGACCTGGCTTAGAAACTCTTTTAAAGTCAACGATAGCTTGTTTGTTTTTCTTGTATTTTAATGTAACTACTAATTCTTTGTTTACACCTTCACCTGAAACTATGTAAGATGCAATGTACCCTTCTTCTAAAATTAACTTAACAATAGCTTCTTTTTTAGTTGAATATGGAATTGAAACAGTTTTATGTTTTCTAATGTTAGCGTTTTTGATTCTAACAACTAAATCTGAAATTGGATCTGTAATAAACATAATTATCAACTCGCTTTCTTCATACCTGGAATTTTACCTTCGTGTGCAAGGTTTCTAAAGCAGATACGACATACTTTGTATTTTCTTAAAACTGAGTGTGGACGTCCACATAATTCACAACGTGTGTAAGCACGTGTTGAGAATTTAGGGTGACGTTTAGCTTTTGCGATTAATGCTTTTCTTGCCATAAACTATTTAGCTCCTTTTTTTTCGAATGGTACACCAAGTGCTTCTAATAATGTTTTAGCTTCTTGGTCAGATTTAGCTGAAGTTACAATAATAACGTCAAGCCCTTTGATTTTACGGATTTTGTCAAATTCGATTTCTGGGAAGATGATTTCTTCTTTAATTCCTAAGTTGTAGTTACCTCTTCCATCGAAAGCTTTTGGATTAGCTCCACGGAAGTCACGAATACGTGGCATTGCAACATTGATTAATTTATCTAAAAAGTCTCACATTCTTTCTCTACGAAGTGTAACTTTTCCACCCATAGGCATACCTTCACGAAGTTTTCATGAAGCGTTTGATTTTTTAGCTGTTGTTTGGTATGGTTTTTGAGAAGAGATTAATGTTAACTCATTTAAAACTTCTTCAATAGCTTTTGAGTTGTTGATTTCTTTTCCAGCTGTCATGTTTAATACAACTTTTTCGATTCTTGGAACTTCCATTGATGATTTGTATTGGTATTTTTCTTTTAAAGCAGGAACTGCTTTTTCTAAATAAACATTTTTTAACATACTAGATTTCCTTTTGTGTTCTTTTTGCGATTCTTACTTTTTTACCTTTGTCATCAATTTTGTATCCGATTTTTGAGATTTGTGCTGGTTTATCTTTTGTAGCTTTTTTAACTAAATATGCAACATTTGAAACGTGGATTGGAGCTTCTTTTTCTGAAATTGAACCATCTTGGTTTTGGTGTGAAGGTTTGTTGTGTTTTTTAACAATATTTACACCTTTAACGATAACTTTGTTTTCTGAACGTAAGATTTTTTCGATTTGACCTGTTTTTCCTTTATCTTTACCGGCAATAACCATAACTTCATCATTAACTTTGAATTTGATTTTGTTCATAACTTATCTCCTTATAAATAAATTAAAGTACTTCAGGTGCAAGTGAAACGATTTTTGGGTATTTTTCTCTAATTTCACGAGCAACAGGTCCGAACACACGTGTTCCACGTGGTGTTCCATCTTCTTTTAAAATTACAACTGCGTTATCATCAAAACGAATGTATGTACCATTGTCACGGTGAATTCCGTAAGCTGAACGTACAACTACTGCTTTAACAACTTGCCCTTCTTTAACCATACCGTTTGGAATAGCTTTTTTAACTGAACATACAATAACATCACCAATGTTTGCTGTTTTTTTCTTTGACCCACCTAAAACACGAATAACACCGATTTCTTTAGCACCTGAGTTATCAGCAACGTTTGCTCTAGATAATTCGTGAATCATTAGTTATTTCCTTCGATTGCAGTTTGTTTAACTTCTACTAATCTGAAGTGTTTTGTTTTTGATAATGGTCTTGTTTCCATAATAACAACGATGTCACCTAATTTAGCAACATGGTTTTCATCATGAACAGCAAATCTTTTTGTTGATTTGTAACGTTTTGAATATAATGGGTGTTTTTTGTATGTGTCAACTGCTACGATGATTGTTTTTGCTGTCTTACCAGCAGAAACAACTGTTCCAACTAAAGTTTTTCTTGAGTTTCTTTCCATAATTATTTAGCTCCTTTTTTTTCATTTAAAGCTGTTTTAACTTTAGCAATGTCTTTTCTAATGTTTGCAATTTTGTGTGTTTCTTTTAAATCACCTGTAACGTTTTGATATCTTAAAGTAAATAATTCTGCTTTAAGTTGTTCAACTAATGTGTTTAATTCATCAACTGATTTGTTTTTTAATTCTTTGTAAAGCATTATTTATCTCCTTCTTCTCTTTTGATAATTTTTCATTTAACAGGTAATTTGTGACCAGCTAATCTTAAAGCGTCTCTTGCTACATCTTCTGCAACACCTGACACTTCGAACATAACTGTATTAACTTTAACTGCTGTATATCATAATTCAGGAGTACCTTTTCCTGATCCCATACGTACACCAATTGGTTTAGATGTTTTAGCAAAGTGAGGGAAAATACGGATAATAACTTCCCCTTCACGTCCCATTCTACGTGTAGCAGCAATACGAGCTGATTCAATTTGACGAGCTGTTACTCAAGCAGATGTTACAGCTTGTAAACCAAATTCTCCAAAAGAAACTTTGTTTCCTTTTGTTGCTTTACGTTTGTCGTGTCTTTGAATGAATGGTTTTCTGTATTTGGTTCTTTTTGGTTGAAGCATTATTTATCCCCTTCCAATTTTTCACCTAATGATACTCAAACTTTAACACCAATTGCACCGTATGTTGTTCTAGCAGTAGCTGTAGCGTAATCAACATCTTGTCTTAATGTGTGAAGTTTCATTTCTCCTTCTGAGTACCCTTCTGTTCTAGCCATATCAACTCCGTTTAAACGTCCTGAAACAGCTGTTTTGATACCTTTAGCACCAGCACGCATTGCATTTCTAATAGCAATTTTTTGTGCTGAACGGAAACTTTCACGGTTTTCTAATTTTGTTGCAATCATTTCTGCAAGTAATTTTGCATTTAAATCTGGATTTTTAAGTTCTAAAACTTGAACATTTAAGTTTAAGTTTTTGTTTTTAATAAATTTTGATAATGCTAATGTTAAGTCTTGAATATTTTTACCTTCAGCACCTAACATAGCAGCTGGTTTAGCTGTGTGAACTAAAACTGTAACTTTGTTGTTTGCGTTACGTTTTACTTCAACTTTACCAATTTGGTATTGACGTACTAATTTATCAAAGAATTTGTAGATTTTAGCATCTTCAACTAAGAATGAACCAAAGTTAGCTTTTTCTGCAAATCATTGTGAGTTGTGAGCTTTTGAAATTCCGTAACGGAAACCATTTGGATTAACCTTTTGTCCCATATTAATTTCTCTCCTCTAATGTGATTGATAAATTTGATGTACGTTTTAAGATAGAGTAAGCTCTACCTTGGCTTCTTGGTTGGAATCTTTTAAGAGTCGGACCTTCATTTACATAAACTTCTTTTACGAATAATTTTGTAGCATCTAAACCATGGTTGTGTGTTGCGTTAGCAACAGCTGAGTTTAATAACTTGATGAAAATAGGAGCTGATTTTTTGTTTGTGTTGTGTAATAACCCTAAAGCAACAGTTACATCTTTACCTCTAAATAAGTTTGCAACTAATTTAGCTTTAGATACACTAACTCTTTGCAATTTAACGTGAGCTTTTGCTTGTTGTTTTTGCATTATTTCTTCTTCCCTTTATCTGCACCGTGACCAGAGAATGTTCTAGTTGGTGAGAATTCTCCTAATTTGTGACCTACCATGTCATCTGTAACGTAAACTTCAACAAATTGTTTTCCGTTGTGAACTGCAAATGTTAATCCAACAAAGTTAGGGAAAATTGTTGAACGTCTTGATCAAGTTTTAATTGGTTTTTTAGGTGCTTTTCCTTCAACGATAGCATCTACTTTTTTAAGTAAATGGTCATCAGCGAATGGACCTTTTTTAAGACTACGTGCCATTATTTAGCATCCTTTCTTCTTCTTAAAATAAGTTTATTTGAAGATTTCTTAGTTTTTCTTGTTTTAACTCCAAGAGCTTTTTTACCTCATGGTGTAAGAGGAGCTTTACGACCAACTGGTTGTTTACCTTCCCCTCCTCCATGTGGGTGATCTACTGGGTTCATTACTGATCCACGTACTGTAGGTCTAATACCTTTGTGTCTGTTAATTCCAGCTTTACCAATATTTACTAATAAGTGTTCTTCGTTTCCTACAACACCAATTGTTGCACGGCAACGAGCTAAGATACGACGTGTTTCACCAGATTTTAATCTTAACACTACGTATTTTCCATTGTCATCTTTACCAAGGATTTGAGCTGATGTACCTGCACTACGTGCAATTTGTCCTCCAGCACCTGGTTGCATTTCAATATTGTGTACAAATGTACCTTCAGGAATGTTTGAAAGTGGTAATGTGTTACCAACAATAATATCTACGTTGTCTCCTGAAACAACTTTTTGTCCTAATTTAATACCTTTAGGAGCTAAAATGTATCTTTTTTCTCCATCTGCATATACAACTAAACTAATGTTTGCTGATCTGTTTGGATCATATTCAATAGTTTTTACTGTAGCAGGGATGTTATCTTTATTACGTTTAAAGTCTACAAGTCTATAGAATCTTTTAACACGTCCTCCATGATGTCTAACAGTAATTTTACCTTGGTTGTTACGTCCAGCATGATTTTTTAAATTCACTAAAAGTGATTTTTCTGGAGCGTGACCTGATAAGTTTTGTCTGTAATCAAGAGTAGACATGTTTCTACGACCATTTGTAGTTGGCTTAAAATGTTTAATAGCCATTTGTCTTCTCCTTTGCTTAAAAATATTTGGGGATTTGCAAGATTATCTTTTAAGCAACTATCTAAAACCCCTTAACTAATTGTTTGATTTGAACATAAAGTTCATCGGATTTAATTATTCTCCACCAACTTTACGTTTTGTAGTAGTTTTCTTAACTGCTGTGTTTGCTTTTTTAGCTGTTGTTTTTTTAGCAGCTAATTTAGCAGCAGCTTTTTTCTCAACTTCTGAAGCTTTAGAAGCTTTTGCTTTTTTAGCTTCATCTGCTTTAGCTTTAGTTTCAGCTAAAACTGCTTCTTCAGCGTCTGATGGAACATAGTTTAATGTTGAACCTTCTTTTAAAGTAACCATAGCTTTTTTGTAACGGTTTGTAAATCCGTGGAAACGTCCTACGTTTTTAGTTTTTTTATCAACTTTGATTGTTCTAACTTTGTCAACTTTAACTTGGAAAATTGTTTCAACAGCTTGTGCAATTTGGAATTTGTTTGCGTGGAAGTCTACTTTGAATGTGTAAACACCTTTAGCTCTTTGAATGTCTGATTTTTCAGTTAAAACTGGAGCTTTAATGATTCTTGTTAATTCCATTATTTAATTCTCCCTTTTAATAATTCAAGACTTTCGTTTGAAACAATCATAACGTCAGCAGCAATAGCAGCTTCAACTGTTAATGAGTTAGCTTTAACAACTGTAACGTTTGGTAAGTTTCTAACTGATTTGTAAACCATTGTATTTTCTGTAACAACTAAAACATGTTTTAAGTTTGCTACTTGTAATTCAGCTAATTTAGCAGCAACTGTTTTTGTTGAGATTGTGTCTAATGCTAAATCATCAACGATAACAGCTTGATCTTGTGCTAATAATGTTAAAGCTGAAATAAATGCACGGAATTTAACTTTCTTATTAACTTTAAGTGAGTAGTTTCTGTTTGGTTTAGGTCCGAATGCTCTTCCCCCTCCAACTCAGATTGGTGAACGCATAGAACTGTGACGTGCTCTACCTGTTCCTTTTTGTCTTCAAGGTTTTTTACCTGAACCACTTACTTCTGAACGGTTTTTAACTTTGTGTGTCCCTTGTCTTCTTGATGCTCTCTCTGATAAGATTGAGTCAAATACTGCTTGTTCATAAATTTTTTCACTAGCAAATAATTGTGCTGGTAAATCTGCTTTATGAGCAACTTTAGCAACGTTTTTGTCTTTTTGAACTGTAACTTTAGCTGATTTTGTAGCAGCTGGTTTTGTTGAAGCTTTTTTAGCTGGAGCTGATTTAGGAGCAGCTTTTTTAGCTGTTGTAGATTTTTTAACTGTTTCTGCCATAAATTATTCTCCTTTGTTTGCTTCTGCAGCATCAATTAATTCTTGTAATTGTTGTGCGTTCATTCCAACTGTAACTTCAATGTTGAATTTTTTAGCTTTTTCAATAAGTTCGTTCATTAACATAGCTTCTTTAACGTTTACTAATTTAATTTCTTCACGGCTTGGTAATCCTTTAACCGCTTCTTTTACTACTACGAATGATTTTTTAGGTCCTGGAATTGAACCTTTGATTAATAATAAGTTGTTTTCTACATCTACTTTAACAACTTCTAAGTTTTGAACTGTTGTTTTAACATGTCCAAGGTGTCCTGGCATTGTCATACCTTTGTAAACACGGTTACCTGAGATATCCCCAAGTGATCCTGTTTGTCTAATAGGTTGAGATCCTCCACCTCCACCGTGAGATTTAGGTCCGATGTGTTGGTTATGTCTTTTGATTGTACCAGCGAACCCTTTCCCTTTTGATGTACCTGTAACGTCTACAAGTTCACCTGCTTTAAAAATGTCAGCTTTAATTAAATCTCCAAGTTCGTATCCTGACATATCACGAACTTCTTTAACGAAGCGCTTAGGTGTTGTTGAAGCTTTAGCAAAGTGACCGATTTCAGGTTTGTTTGCTCTACTTGCTTTTTTATCAGCTGTAGCAAGTTGTGTCGCAACGTAACCATCTTTGTCGTTTGTTAAAACTTTTGAAACAACATTTGGTTGTACTTCGATTACTGTAACAGGAACACTTTTTCCTGATTCAGTAAAGATTTGAGTCATACCAACTTTACGTCCTAAGATTCCTTTCATATTGTCTCCTTAAAAATTGGGTATTAAATTTGATTATTTAACTTTAACTTGAATATCCACACCAGCTGGTAATTCAAGTCTTTGTAATTGATCTTGAGTTTTAGCAGAAGGATCGGTAATTACAACTAATCTTTGGTGTGTTCTGCTTTCGAATTGTTCACGGCTTTTCTTGTTAACGTGAACAGATCTTAAGATAGTAATTTCATCTCTTTTTGTAGGTAAAGGAATTGGTCCACTTACTTTAGCATCTGTTGCTTTTGCAATTTCGTAAATTCTTTTTGCAGCAGCATCAACTAATGCATGGTCAAACCCTTTAACTTTGATGTTTAACTTACTCATTGTTGTCTCCTTTGTTCTTGATTTTGAACATAGCTCCTTTTAAAAACCCAACGTGTCCTCAACAACATTTTGGCACGTTGGCAACCTTAAAATTCATAGCTATAGTTGCTTATTGATTATATAGTAAAAATTAAAAAACAGAAACCGAAATTTCTGTTTTTATTTCTAGCAACTCCTCTCCGTGTATCAAGGAGCTTTTTCTTATGAAATTTTCTTTAAAATTCAGTTATTTAAAATCTGAAATGGAACGTATTCATAAGCTTTTTCTTGGATAGTTTGACCTTGTAATAACATCATTGTGGGAACCTTTAAAACTTGTCATTTTGTATTAGGAACTCTGAATAATTGAGCTTCTTCAGCATCCACATTAATGAAACGAATTCTATGATTTCCTTCATATTCTTTCGCAATTTCCTCTACAATAGGTCTCATCATTTTACAATCACCACATCATTGAGTAGTGAAATTTAAGAATATTAATTCGTTATCTTTATTAGCTTCAATTATTTTTTTAGCTTCTTCTCATTTTAAATTTTCAAACATATTCACCTCTAAACAGCTAAAAGTGATAAAGCAATCATAGGGTCTTTATCAGTTGCTTTAAATATTTTCTTTCTAATTGTTTTACGTAATTTTTCATTTAAATCATACATACGTTTGCAGCTATTTGATTTAACTACATCTATAACGATTTGTTTAATTAAGTTAGTCATTTGCTCTTGCTCAGAAATATCGATAACACCAACATAATTAATGTGTAATTGTCCTGTTAAGTTACGTGTTTTCGAATCGTACATAATATTGATTACAATAACACCTTCTCTACCTAAAAATTCTCTTTCAGAAATAACTTCAGATGAAATATCTCCAACTCCAAAACCATCAATAATAGTAGTTCCGACTTCTTTAACTTTTCCATTGTGACTAAATAATTTACCATCAATAAAGTGAGCTATTTTTCCATTCATTAAGACAAGTGTATTGATGTCTTGAACATTCTTAAGTTCATCATTAATGCAATCACTAGCTGAAACTAAATATCTGTATAAACCTTGAGCAGGCATGAATACATCTGGTTTAAGAACTTTTACAAGTGAAACTAAATCATCTCTTGTAGGCCTTACGTAGAAGAACATTTTTTCACTAATATCAAATAGGTTGTGCGTGATTTTAGCTATTTCATCCATTGTCTGTGCATAATCAGACTCAAGACCATTAACTGGTGGAGCCAACATAATTACAGTGTCACTAGGTTTAATTTTTAAATAAACGTCATTATTTTCTGTAATTCTATTGAAACGTGAATAAAGTCTTTCAGTTGATGCAGTAATTAAAACAATAGCATTTGAATGCTTATTAATTTGTCTGTGGTCAATTAATTTTGGTAATGGCACTACTGTTGAGAATTTAGAAATTAAATCTAATAAATCAGCATATGTTTTTCCGTATGGAACTACTGGCCTATTGTATTTGATTGCTAAATCTAAAACTTGTTGCAATGTAACCATTTCTTCACCATAGGCACCAATAATTATTTTTTCATCAGGATTTGCTTTCTTGAAAATATTATCAAGTTCGGTATATGCATTATATTTTTCAATTCCTCTACCTGAAACATTTGATTTACCAGCATCTGAAACGATAGCTACAATTTTTCTACCTTCAAAGTATTTTGCAAGTAATGGGAAGTAAACTTTTCCATAAATTCCTAAGTTACCTTCAACATAGTTAAACATAAATAAGTAGTCACCTGTTTTGGTTTGGAAGTTAAACCCAATGTTTCCAGGCATTGAACCTGTTAGTCCAAAAGGAACGATTGTTAAATCACCAAATTGAAGTTTTTGTCTAATAACTTGAACTTGTCCTTTTTTAAGTTGAATATCGTATTTTGTAATTCTGTCAATAACTAAAACTTGATTAAATGCAGAAGTATAGATTTTAAGGTTAGGAATTTTCATTAATAATCAAGGGATTGCACTGAATGTTTCATTCTTAATGTCTGTGATGAATAAACCTTTAATTCTGTCTTTGTTTTTGATTAAATAATCGAAATTTGGAATAAGTGTATTAACACCATTTGACATATTTAAAGGCACCTTAGCACCTGCATTAACTATAAAAATGTCATCATTATATTCAAAAACATAACAGTTTTTACCGTTTTCGTCTTGTCCTCCAAGAGCGAAAATATTTACATTTTCCATATTTTTCTCTCTTTCATTATGTATTATGTGTTTTAAAAGTAAGGAATAATTAGTTTGCTAATTAATTTTTTAATTATAGCAAATTGATTTTTTGAGGGTAAAAATAAAAACACCTAATACATAGGTGTTTTAGTAATTAATTACTTAATGCAAATTACTTAACAACGTGTTCTGTAATTTGATCGTTTTCAACAACTAAGAAAGCATCTCCTTGTTGAATTCCGTATGGTTCTAATGCTGAAACAGCATTTTCGTGATCTTGTTTTACAAGTGGGAATAATGATTCTGAATCAACTGAGTTTCATACTGATGAATATGAACCGAATGCATTGATTAATAATGGATCATTTACAATACCAATAACTGTTGAGTTAGGTCTGAATTTAGCAACTTCTTTTAATAAAGCTCCTGTTCTTGATAAAACAACAACATATTTGTATTTTCCTTCTTGTGCTTTTTGAGCTATTGAGTAAGCAATTTGTGAACGTTTGTTTGATTGATCTGAATTTTTTCAAACTTTTTCTAATTGAATTTCGTAGTAGTTTCTTGAGTAGAATTCTTTTTCTGCTCTTCTTGAAATAGCTGACATTGTTTTAACAGCTTCTAATGGGAATGAACCGTTTGCACTTTCTCCTGAAAGCATTGTTGAGTCAGCTCCTAATTCAACTGCGTAGTAAACGTCTGTAACTTCAGCACGTGTTGGGTGTGGTGAGTTTTCCATTGAGTCTAACATTTGTGTTGCAACGATAACTGGTTTACCAGCTTCACGACATTTTCTAATGAACATTTTTTCATAGTATGGAACATCGTAGTAAGGAATTTCTAATCCTAAGTCTCCACGAGCAACCATAATACCGTCTGATGCTTCAATAATTTCATCAATGTTTACACATCCTAAGTGTGATTCAATTTTTGAGAAGATTTGAATGTGTTTTCCACCGTTGTCATCTAATAATTTTCTTAATTCTTTAACATTTTTGGCTGAGTTAACGAATGAAGCAGCAACATAGTTAATTCCACTTTTAATTCCGAATTTAACGTCGTTGATGTCTTTTTCAGCTAAGAATGGTAATGAGAAGTCAACACCTGGTAAGTTAACACGTTTGTTTGTTTTTAATTTGTGTGTGTTTTCAGCTTTAACTTTTACGTAACCATTTCCAACTTCTGTAACTACTGTTGATAATTTACCATCATCAATTAAAACTTGGTTTCCAACAGATAAGTCTTGTGCCATATCATATGCAACTGTAATTTCTGTTGATGTACCTTCGTGTGAAAGATATTTATCTTGTGTTGTGTAGATGATCATTTCTGTACCTGATTGCACAACTTGAGCTCCATCTTTCATTTTTCCAATACGAATTTCAGGTCCTTTAGTATCTAACATAAGAGAAACTGGAACTTTTAATTCTTGTGAAACTCTTTTTCCTAATGTAAATTTATTTAATTGTTCTTCGTGTGAACCGTGGCTAAAGTTTGCTCTAATTGTTGTTACACCATTTTGAACTAATGATAATAACATATCATAGTTATCACTTGATGGACCAATTGTAGCAACTAATTTAGTTCTTTTATCAGTAATTTTCATATTGCTCCTAGTAATTAAATATATATTTAAAATATAAACATATTTTACAACATTTTTCAAGTTTTACCTTATGGTAGTTTGTAATTAGTTCTATATTTTTATTCCTATGCACAAGGAATAAAAAACACAATGTCCTAATTGTTAGAACATTGTGTACACAAATAATTTATTAAGCTTGTTGATTTAAAAATGAAACATCTTGACTAAGTTCAATTGTATTATCACTTGTTAATGCAAATATAGATTTAGCAGTTAAATCATCTTTTGTAGCTTTTAAAATGTTTTGATTGAATACTAAATGAACATTTAATGTGTTATCTGCCATTGTAATTGTTGATTGCGCTCAATCAATTGCAACTAAATCATTGACTTGTAAATCAAAGTTAGCTTTGATAAATTCAGGTTTAGTTTCTTCATTTAAAGTAGTTAGATAATCGTTTAATGTCTGAATAGATGAGTAGTTAGCTTTTAATTTTTCTTCATTTAATGTAAGTGATTTAGCAATTAATGTTGAATATTTATTATCTGCAGCAACTGTTGCAAATCCTGTTAACTCATAAACATATTGTTCAGTAGCTTCATTTTCACTATTTAGTTTCTTAAATTGTAAATATAAAGTTCCTGTTTCATCATTTGCATATGATGTAAATTCGATGTTTGACATAGTGTAGAAGATATTTTCAGTTGTTGCATCATCATTATAAACAAATGTAAATGATTTACCTGTGTCAGTTTTAGCAGCTTGTTCTGAAGTCATTACATTTTGAGTTTTAAGTTCTGATAATCATTTATCTTTGTTTCAATTTGTATCACCGATTTGAAGAATTGGAGAACTAGCAAATTCTGAAGCTAAATGAGTTGATTTATCTAATGAACCTGTTGAAACTAATGAATAATTTTCAATTGTCGGTCTAACAGCATCTAAGAATGATAAATCAACATTAGCATCAACTTTATTATTCTCTTCTAAATTAAACACTGATTGTGCACTTAAATTTTCTTTTGTAGCAGCTAATACATTTAAGTTGTATGAAATACTTAATTTCATTATTTTGTCCTCAAATGTAACTTGCAGACTGCTTCAATTAAAATCAGTCAATTTAGATGATTCTTTTGTTGAGAAATGATTTTTAATAAATTCAACTTTTTTATCTTGCTCTAAGGCTTCAAAGTGTGTTTTTAATGCGTCTGAAGATTTGAATTCTTTAAATAATTTTTCAGTATCAGCAGTTAATGTAGCAATCGTTAAATTAGCATATGGATTTTTAGTAGTCAATGTTGCAAAACCAGTTAATTCAAAAATGTGAGTTTTAACTGTATTTGCATTTTTATCTTTAACTAACATTTTAAGCAATAATGTACCTGTTAAATCGTTTGCATATGAAACAAACTCAATTCTATAACCTTGATCTCTAGCTTCTTGAGCAATCGCATTAAATACCATTCCATTGCTTGCTGTTAATTCAAATGACTTAATATTATCAACTTGATTTTTATCACTTTCAGTTTGGATTTTAGCAGCTGTAAGTTCTTTAATTCAAGCTGAATTATCTCATCTTGTTCCACTAATAGGAACTAATGGATTTGTTGCATATTCAGAAGCTAAATGTTTATCTTTAGTTAATGAGCCAGTAACATTTAGATTAAAATCTGCATAATCTATATTAGTTTTTTTCTTTGATTGTTTAATCAATAATGCTGATGTAGCTGCTATTCCACCAAGAACAACAACTGAACCACCTAAAAGTAATAATGGTTTTAATGTTTGTTTAGTCAATTTCATTTTCATCTCCTGAAAGAGTTTGTGTTAAATCATCACTAAGTTGCTCAATTCCGACTTTTTTTTCTGAAGAAACTAAGAAATACTCAAAGTTTCCAAGTTCATTACGTAAGCTTTTAATGTGATTTAATAGTTGGTTTTTGTCTTTTTGTTTAAGTTTGTCAGTTTTTGTGAAAACTAACTTAAAGTTTATATTATTTGATATTAAAAAATTTAATTCAGGAACGTCTGTATTAGTAATTCCGTGTCTAGAATCAATTAATAAGTAAACACATCTAAGGTTTTTTCTTTCAATTAAATATTCATAAATCATCTTAATCATTTTATCTTTTTGAGTTTGCGAAATTTTTGCGTAACCATAACCTGGTAAGTCAACTAAAACTGCTCCAAATTCATTTTCAAAATAGTTAATTAATTGTGTACGACCTGGTGTCTTAGATGTTTTTGCTAATTTCTTATTTTCAACAATTGCGTTGATTAATGAACTTTTTCCAACGTTTGAGCGACCTCAAAAAGCAACTTCATAATTTGGATGTTCGTATCAATTTGTCCTGTTTGTAGATGATTTAATAAATTTAAACATTGTCCTAAATTCCTTTTTTGTTTTGTTTTGCTTTTTCTATTTGTTCTTTATGCCGTTGTCTGATTTGAGTTGAAGAAATATTTGAGTTTTCATAATCAGGCATTATTATGATTGTTTCAAGATTATTATTTAAAGCATTATTTGCTGTAGCTAATTTTAGTTCATAATTAAAGTCGATTTGATTTCTAGCACTACGTACAAGTCATTTTGCATTTAATTGATGAGCTAAATCAGCTGTTAAATCAAAGTAGTTTTTTAAGACAACAACTTTATCGTTTTCTTGATATTTATTTTTAATTGCTTCAAAATTTTCTTCAATTCTTTCAATATTATCTTTATCAGGATTGTAAGTTACAACAACATAAAGTTTGTCAAAAAGCTCGGTAGCTTTTTGCACTATTGATTCGTGACCTTTATGAAATGGATCGAATGATCCAGGAAATAAAGCTATTTTAGTTTTGTTCATAAATTTTAATTGCGTTTCTTGCAATAACTAATTCTTCATTTGTTCTAATTACATAAACTGGAACTTCTGAATCAGGTGCAGAAATTAAAGCGAATTCACCAATTGGTCCATGGTTAACTTCTGAGTTTAATTTAATGTTTTTGAAGAATAATTTATCTGCAATCATTTGTCTAATAATAGGTGTGTTTTCTCCAATTCCAGCTGTGAAAACAAGCGCATCTGGTTTACCACCAATTTTGTTTGCATAAACTGCTACATAGTCAGCAATTTTTTGTGAGTAAAGTTCAAGTGCAAATTGTGCATCTACATTTCCATTGTTTGCTGCAGCGCAAATATCTCTCATATCTGAAGAAATTGTAGAAACACCTAAAAGACCACTTTGTTTATTTAAAATATCAGTGAATTGATTGATATCTAAACCTGATTGGTTCATAACAAATTGATGAATTGAAGGGTCAATGTCACCACTTCTTGTTCCCATCATTATTCCAGCTAATGGTGTAAGTCCCATTGATGTGTCAAATGATTTTGAATCCTTAACAGCACATAATGAACCACCGTTTCCTAAGTGCATATTAACAAATGTTACAGTTTCTTTGTCTAAGATTTGACCGAGTTTTTCTGTAATGTATTGGTGTGAAATTCCGTGAGCACCATATCTTTTGATTTCGTATTTTTCTACTAATTCTTTTGGTAATGCATATGAGCTATTTACTTTGTTAATTGTTGTATGGAATGCTGTATCGAAGTCACCTGATAATTTAGCGTGTGGGAAAACTTTTCTAAATCCGTAAATTGATTGGACTGCTCCTGGGTTATGTAATGGCGCATAAATTGCAACTTTATCTACAATGTTAATTACTTCATCTGTGATTTTTGCTGTATTGTTAAAGTATGTACCACCTTGAACAATTCTAAATCCAATGTATTCAATTTCTTCTGGTTGGTGGATTAAGTTAATTTCTTCCATTAATTCATATAATTTGTTAACAGCGACTTCGTGATTTGGCATTGCTACTGTTTTTTCAAATTTTTGACCATTGAATTTAATTGAAATAGCTCCCTCAGGTAATGTAATTCTTTCAGCAATACCACTAGCTATTAATTCTAATGATTCTTTATTAAATAAACTTAATTTAATTGAGCTACTTCCTGCATTGATTACTAAAACTTTTTTATTCATTATTACTCCTTGTTTGTGATTAAAATCGAAATAAGAATTGTTCCTATTATATCTTTTGTTGTTGCTCCCCTTGATAAGTCTGCAACGGTTTGATTAAATCCTAAAACAAAAGGACCATACGCATTGAATTTACCTAACTGCTGAATAAATTTGTAAGATATATTAGCTGAATTTAAATCAGGAAATACAAATACATTAGCATCTTGGTAATTGAATAAATCTTTTTTCTCTCTTATTTTGTTATTTAACGCTGCATCAACTTGAACTTCACTTGCATACACATTTTCGTGTGGATATTTTTCTGAAAACAATTTTGCTGCATTTGACATTTTTAAAGCTTGTGCACTTGAGTTTGAACCATTTGTTGAAAAGGCCATAAATGCACCAGTTGGTTTATCAAGAACTTTTTTGCTAAAGTCCATAGCATTTTTAGTTATATCAACTAATTGTTCTTCAGTTGGTTCAATAATAAAAGAAGGATCAGAAACTACATAAGTTTGTGATTTTTTATTAAGCACCATTGCTGATGAAATTGTGCTTGTTGTTTTATCTAAAACCCTTAGAGCACTACGATAAAATGATTTTGAAGTTGTGTTATATCCTCCAACGACAACGTCATATTTTTGTGTTTTAGCAATGTACATACCAACGATGTTTCTAGTGTTTGAATCAAACTCAAGGTCAAGTTGATTTAAATCTAAATTAGGTTGTTTTTTTAATCTAGATTGTATGTAGTTTTGCTTAACTTTTTGGATTTCGTCAAATGAGACAAAAACATCGTGTTTATCATTTGAGTTTTTAAATGATAAGTAGTTGATTATGATGTTTTTATTGAGCATTAATTTGTTTATTCAGAACCTTTGAGAAGGTGAATAAGTATCTAGTAAAAGCACTGTGTATTGGTGCTTTTTGTGTTTAATTTTTCAAAATATTGAGTGTAAAAGCATAGTATCCTTTTTAGTTTGTTATATTATACCAATAGTTTAGTTTTATGTTAATTGTATATAACTAAGTTATTTAGTGTTAAATAAAAAAATATCAGTTTGAATGTAAACTGATATCTATATATAAAACTCATATTTATTATTAAAAAGTAAAGATTAAACTAATTCAATAATTGCCATACGTGTTGAATCACCTTGACGACGAGGTAATTTAATAATTCTTGTGTATCCACCGTTTCTTTGTGAGTATTTTGGTGCAATATCATCAAATAAGTATGATAATACAGCTTTACCATCTTTAGTTTTAATTGGACGTAAGAAACCTGCAACAGCACGTCTGTTTGCTAATGTAGGGTTTTTAGCTTTTTGAATCATTTTTTCAGCGTGTCTTCTTAATTCTTTTGCTCTTGTTAAAGTTGTAACAATTCTTCCGTTTACGTATAATTCACTAACAAGTGAACGCATCACACCGTTTCTTCATTTAGTGTCACGTGAATAGATTTGTGTTGGGTTTGCCATATTACTCATCTCCTTCTCTTAATTCAAAACCGTAATCTTTAACTTTATCAATGATTTCTTGAATTGATTTTCTTCCTAAGTTCTTTGTTTGCTCTAATTGTGAAACTGTAAGTTCTCTAATTTGTGATAATTTAGTTTTCTTAATTTTTCTAAGTGCATTAGCTGAACGAACTGATAAGTTCATTTGTGAAATATCGATGTCATCTTCTTGTTTTTCTTCTGGTTTTTCAACGATTTCTTCAAAGATATCAACTTTCATTTTATCTGTGTCTCCGATTACTTCAAGAAGACCGATTAAAATGTCAGCTGCTTGTCTAAGAGCATCTTTTGCATCTACTGTTCCATCTGTTTCAATGTTAAACTCAAGTTCTTCTTCAATTCTGTTTGAAGCTGAGTTCATTTCTTTGATGTTGTAGTAAACTTTTTTGATTGGTGAGAAGTTTGAATCAACAGCGATAAATTCACCTTTTTTAATGTCACTCATTGGAGCTAAATCATCTTTTTTACGTTTAGAAATGTAAGCTTTGTTTTCATCAAATGAAACAAATCCACGTCCTGAACGTAAGTAAATTTCAACATTAAGAGCCTTAGCGTTCATAACTGTAGCTAACTTAATGTTTGTATCAATAACTTGAACACCTGGGTGTGAAACTACTTTAAGTGATCTTGAAGTAACTTCTCCAGGAGCTTCTGATTGTAATGTAACTTTTACAATTTCATTGTCTTTAACAACGTTAGGGTTGTAAGCAAAACGAACTTTACGTAAATTCATTAATAAAGTAATAACATCTTCTGTAACATCTTTGATTGTTTGGAATTCATGATCAACACCTTCGATTTTAACTGCAAATGGTGCTAATGATGAAATTGTTGATAATAATGTTCTTCTTAAAGGAACAGCTAATGTATTACCAAAACCTCTTTCAAGACCTCTTAATACAAAAGTTGTTTCAGCAACATCATCTCTTTTGTGGATTACAGGTTTATCTAAGTAAACCAATTTTTTCATTTTTTCCATTGTTTACCTCTTTTGAATTATTTTTTCATACGTTCACGTTTTAAGATACGTTTTGGTGGTCTTGTTCCGTTGTGTGGAACTGGTGTAACATCTTTGATTTCTGTTACTGTAATACCGCTAACTTCGATTTGTTTTCTAGCAGCATCTTTTCCAGCTCCAAGACCTTTTAATTCAACTTTAACTGTTTTGATTCCGTGTTCTTTAGCAGCTTCAGCAGCAGCTTGTGCAGCTAAACCGGCAGCATATGGAGTTTTCTTTTTAGTACCTTTGTATCCAATTGCTCCTGCTGAACTTCAAGCAATAACATTCCCGTTTTCATCAGCAAAAGTAACAATTGTGTTTTGGTTTGTTGAGTGGATGTGTGCTACACCACTTGTAATGTTCTTTTTCTTAGTTTTACGAGCCATTATTATTTACCTTTCTTTCCTGCTACAGTTTTTCTTGGACCCTTACGTGTACGAGCATTCTTTTGAGTACTTTGTCCACGAACTGGTAATCCTTTACGGTGTCTCATTCCACGGTAGCATTTGATTTCCATTAAACGTTTGATGTTTAATGAAACTTCTCTACGTAAGTCACCTTCTGTTGTGTAAACTTTAGCTGCTTCACGAATTCTTGATAATTCTTCTTCTGATAAATCTTTTACACGAGCATCTTCGCTAATGTTTGCTACTTTACAAATTTCTTTTGCTAATGTTCTTCCAATTCCATAAATGTATGTTAATGAAATAACAACACGTTTATTGTTTGGGATTTCGACGTTTAAAATTCTAGCCATTTAAAATCCTTTCTAACAATTACCCTTGTCTTTGTTTGTGTTTTGGTTGAACACAAATAACACGGATAATTCCTCTACGTTTAATGATTTTACAGTCTTTACACATTTTTTTAACACTTGCTCTAACTTTCATTAGTTCTCCTTATTACTTGTGTCTGTAAGTAATACGTCCTTGTGTTGTATCATAAGGACTTACTTCGACATCAACTGAATCACCTGGTAAGATACGAATGTGGTTAATTCTCATCTTTCCAGAAATATGAGCTTTAATTGTGATGCCATTTTCAAGTTCTACTGAATAATCATCAATTGTAAAAACTTCTTTGACAACACCTTTTATTTTAATAGCATCTTTTGCCAATTAGATTCCTTTCGTTAACACGATTCCTTTTCCATTTTTGATGAGTACAGTGTGTTCATAATGAGCTGTTCTTGTATTATTGGCGCTAACTATTGTTCACCCATCTCTAAGTTGAATAAATTTATTAGTTTGGGCAATCATTGGCTCAATACAAATTACCATACCATCTTTAAGCAATGGACCAGTTCCTTTTTTACCTTCATTGAAAATATTAGGATCTTCATGTAATCTTCTTCCGATTCCATGACCACAAAAGTCTCTTGGTGTAAATAAACCGTGCTTATGGATATATTCACCTATTGCATAAGATATATCACCTGTTCTAGCACCTTTTTTAATCGCTTTTAATCCAGCTTCAAAAGCTCCTTTAGCTACATCAATAAGTTTCTGATCTAGAGGCGAAACTTTTCCAACTGGTTTAGTGAAGGCACTATCACTATAAAAACCTTCTCAGATGCATCCTAAGTCAACACTAACAATGTCGCCTTCTTCTACGATACGATCCGTAGGTATTCCATGGATCAATTGTTCATTAACTGATATACATGCTGTACTTGGAAAACCTTGATAACCTTTAAATGCAGGTTTGGCTCCACGTTTGATTATTTCTTTAAAAGCCAATTGATCAATATCTTTTAAAGAAACCCCTGGTCTTACAAAGTCTCAAACTATTTGCTTGACTTCTGCCAAGATTTGACAAGATTTGGTAATCTTTTGAATTTCTTCTTCTGTTTTTACTCAAGACATAATTAGATCACCTTTCTCTGTAAAAAATAAAATAATCTAACATATATGTTAGATATTTTAAAGTTTATTTATTTTATCACTTTTTTGCAAAATTTCAAGTACCTGTTTTGCAACTTCTTCAGGTGTAGCTGAAGCATCTACAACTCTTAATTCATCCAGCGATTTGTAGTAGTCAATCAATGGTTTTGTTTGTTCTTCATAGATTTTTAATCTGTGTTCAATACGTTCAGGTGTGTCGTCTGCACGTTGAATAATTTGATTAGAACAAACATCACAAACACCTTCTACTTTAGGTGGTTGGAATTCTACATGGTAGCCTGCACCACAATTTACACATGTTCTTCTTCCACTTAAACGCTTAATGATTTCTTCATTATTTACTTGAAGCTCAATAACCACAAATTCAAAGTCTTTAAGCGAATTTAAGAACTCAGCTTGAGCTTTAGTTCTAGGAAAACCATCTAGGATAAAAAATTGGTTATTTTCTTTTAATTTTAAGATTGCATTTTCAACAATTTTATTTGTGATTTCATCGGGTACATATCCACCTGTTGTCACAATGTTTTGAACTTTAAGACCAAGTTCTGTTTTTTGTGCTATTTCGTTTCTAAAAATGTTACCTGTTGATAAATGAATTAAATTGCTTGTTTTTGACAATAAAGAAGCAACAGTACCTTTTCCTGCTCCTGGTTGTCCCATAAAAATCACATTTTTATTTATTTTATTTATCATAATAAACCTTCTACGTTTTCTGCTGAGTTGCTTTCAATATTTTTAATTGATTCTCTTTTTGCTTTTGATAAATTATTTGATTTAATTCTTGCTTGTAATTGCCCTACTGTTTCAAGTGCAACACTTACTAAAATCATAAGACCTGTACCACCGAATGAAATTACACTAGGTAAAATACCAGCCATAATTTCAACAAATTGCATACTTCCTAACGCTAATAAATAGAATGATGAAAACACACTTAATCTAAATACAATCCCAATTAAGTAATCTTGTGTTTCTTCTCCTGGTCTTACGCCTGGAATAAATGTTGAATTTTTAGCGAAATCTTCAGCTATCTTATCAACTTTTGATTGTTGAATTCCCATAACTAATGAGAATGCAAAAATAACAACTATAAGTAATGTAAATCCAATTGGTTGGGTAAATTGCATATTTTGGTTAATTCATTGTTTTGATGCATTATCATCTGGTAGTATGTTTGCAATCATTGTCGGGAATGATAAAACCATCATAGCAAAGATAATAGGCATAATTCCGGCTGGATTTAGTTTAATAGGTAAGAAACCAATGTCTTTTTTAGATTTAGATCTACCTGCTCCTATTTGTTGGATAGGTATATGTCTTTCTGCTACATAAACAATAGCTATAATCATTAAAACAAGTAAGTAAACAAGTATATATGTAAAGAAATTGACTATACCAACAAGTGCCCCACTTGAACCAGATAAATCAACACCTATGTAATGTAAGAATGCTTCTTTAAATTGGAATGGTAACCTAGCAGCAATACCTGTGAAAATAATTAAACTTGTTCCATTTCCAATTCCTTTATTTGTGATTTGTTCTGAAATAAATAAAGCAAATAATGAAGCAGAAGTTAAAACCATCGGAATCATAAAGAATGTTAAAAATTCTTTTGATACAATTCCGTATCCATCCAACTCAATGAATTGACTATTTCCATTACCAAGCGTTTTAATTAAGAAAACAGCTTGTGGATAAGCAATAACAATTGTTAACAATCTAGTAATAATATTTATTTTTCTTCTACCTTGCGGCCCACTCTGACTTAATTTATAGATTGGAGGGAATATTTTTGATTGTAAAATCATCATTATAAGAGAAGCATTAATAAATGGACTAATGCCTAAAGCAAATAGTGAGAACTGTCTAAGTCCTCCACCACCAATTAAGTTTAATGTATTTAAAAAAGAGTTACTACTAATTGCATCTTCATTTTTAATCTTTACAAATGGTAATGTTATAGTTGTTCCTAAAATATAGATAGCCAACATGAGTAAAGTAAAAATAGCCTTCTTCGTTAAATCCTTATTTGTGAAGAATGCTCTTAATCTATTTTTTGTTTTATAGATTAAATTACCCAATGTGCTCGCCCCTTTTTTAAAATATATTGGTATTATATAACAAAATATTTTTTTTCATAGTTTGAGTTAATAAAAAAACACCATTAAAGGTGTGAAATATTCTTTGAAAACTGAATAGTTATTTTAATAATTCATTAAAATGTCTGAAT
>NZ_JAYFFD010000004.1:0-114625 GCF_034863285.1 Mycoplasma sp. 2704
GAGGTGTTATTATGTCTAATTAAACCTTCTGTCCATTTTTAGTGTCCCAGTTTAGGAAATACATTTTTTTCTGTGAAAATGATAAAATCTGGATAATTTTGAGAACCAAATGGTTGTTTTATAAAAAAATTGTTTAATTTAGTAAATTTATTTTCGACTAACTCAATTCTATCCTTTGATTGAATCTCATTTTTTAAACTATTTCATTTTTCTTTTATTTCAGTTTCACTCATTTGGTCTTCATAACCTTTTAAAGAAGCGAAGAATCTTTTTTGATTAGTTGCTGATTGTCCAGGTATTTCTATTATTCCATGTGATATTAAAATTTGTTTGAATTCATCCTCGAAGTTATTTTCACTCATTAGAACATGAGATGATAAGAATTCTTTTTTATTATTTTTCAACTCATTAAACAAATCAACTAACTTTTGTCTGCTTTTGTCTTTCATACTATCCCCCTTTCTTGCAATTATAAGAAAAAATAATTTTTGCATAAATGCAATATGTAAATTGTATAAATGACATTGATATTGAAAACACTTAATGAAACAAAAAAACAGCTATTGCTGTTCATGTATTTTTTGACAATTGCAGTATGTAAATCTATAAAACTCATAAATTATCAAGTTTCTTAATAGCAGGGAGCTTATACAACTTATTAATTCTGGTGTATGAAACTATAGCAATTACTCCACAAACTATAACTATTACTGAATATGCAATGTAAGTTCATAAGTATCCAACTGAATTGTTAATTGCTGTAAGTGCAATTATTAATAATGAAGACATAATAATTCTAAACACTATCGACAACCCATTTTGTAAATGGAACTTATCTTTTTCAAATAATTGATATGACTTGCTATAAAATCCTGGTAAGAACATACTAAATACCAATTGTTGTAGTGCGTTAATCGAAAAGTAACTAATTAAAATAAATTGTTTATTTGAAACGAATGATAATGAAATTCAAATGACGCTCAATGTAAACATTCCGAAAATTATTCATCTAAGATCAATTTTTACTTTGTATTTGTTTAATAAGAAAACAACAATTACACCAGCTAGACTTAATAGAGCTAAAACAATTGTGAAATAGAAACTTCAATCCTCATATTTATAATCATTAACTCATTTGAAAAATTGAATAACTCCTGATTGTTTAGGAAATAAGAATATTCCAATTACTAAGGATGAAGATAATATGAATATTCATGAAAATAACTTAAATTTAGAACTTAAAATCTTATGTGATTTATCATTTGCTTTTGCTTTATCCACAAAAACAGTCATTTCTGATTTAGTTTTTAAACTTCAATAAAGTAAACCAGATAATATGTAAGTTAAGATGTTAAAAATAACTAAAGAATAGAAAGGTAAATACTTATAAAGCAGAAGTGACAATATTGGAGATAAAACTAATCCAATTGATATGGCAAATGAGTTACCGATGTTGAATTTATTTAAATCATTTTTATCTTTTGCTAAAAAGTAAAGAATATTCTTAAGGTGTATAAATCTATAGGAATGGACAGTTCCTAAAAGTGTACTTGTCACAATTAAAATAATTGAAAACGTATGTGTAGATAAATTATTAATAAATGCAAAATAAGTTCCTAAAGGTATTATCAACAATATTGAACTAGCAATATCACAAATAAGAAGAGCAACTCTATCAGGTAGTAACTTAACAAGTTTTGATGAGATTGCATAAATTATTAAAGATGGCAATTGTACTAATAAGTACAACAATGTAACTAATCAGAAATCACCAGTTATTTTGTAAATATATAAACTAGAAGCTAATTTAAATGCTTCTGACCCGATTGATGATAATGAAATACTACTTATATATTTTCATAAGTTAGCATTTAAGCTTCTAAATAGTGACATAATACCCCTCATTAATGTATGGTATTTAATTATACATTCATTTATTCATTCGAGATGAAAAAAGGAATCTTATATCTGATATTCAAAGAAATTTAAGCTCAAAAAAAGCTAAATAAAACTAAAACCATTTTAGTTGCATTTCTGTAGTAAGCATCAAAAATAAGTTAAATATTTTTCAATAATTTATTTTAATTTACTTAAAAAGAATATAATAAAAGTGAGGAGATATATTATGAAAAATGCAAAATTAATTTTAAGCATCTTCGCTACAGGAGTTATAGCGCTACCAACTGTTTAAGTATCAATTTTATACTCATACTATAATGGCGCTTGAGGTTCTTACTATTTCACTATAGGAAGTTTAAATATAAAAATAAATTATATACTGGCGAAGAAATTAATAATTTAATCTTAAAAAAGGAGCTTTACAATAATGTTAAGAAAAAACTGATTAAAGTTTTCAACACTAAGTGCATATTTAATTTTCTTATTTTCTATTGTGGTTGCATTACCTATTTATGCTATAGATTTATATAAAACTAGTTTGCCACATTTACCAGAAGGAATACATAAAACTTATTCTGATGGAGCTTATCTGGATTTCGCAGGTGACTATCTCTTCACATATTTCATCTGTATATTTATAATAATACATAATGTTATTTACTTAAGAAAAGTTAACAAGAATAGTTGATTCACAAGTTTCTTCCCTTTCTTATTTGAAAATATAAAGATTCAATATTCATTTGCATATAAAATGAAATTTATTACATTTATATGCACATATATAATTGTTGTTCCAATTCTTATAACTGGTTTAGTTTTTCAATTTATATTCAATTCCTTTGGACTTAACGCATATATTTCTATGCCCCTCATTGCTTTAGTTGCTTACATAATATTATCAATAATAATTTTCTTCTTCATTTGCATTTTAGTCTTTCAAGATGGAAAAAAATTATATTTAACAAACAAAGAAGCAACTACTAAATAAGTATGAGTTATGTTAATTAATAATCGAACTCTAAAGAAAGAAGGTTTAATAAAATCATGTTAAGAAAAAACTGATTAAAATTTTCAACTTTAAGTGTATATTTAATTTTATTATTTTCTCTTGCTATAGCTTTACCTATTTATGCTATAGATTTATCTTCTGTAAGATTGTCAAATGTACCAGGTCTTGCAATAGAAGTACCTGATTATATTCCTAAATGCATTGGAGACGGTGCTTACCTAATTTTTGCAGCACACTATATCATCACATATTTTATCTGTATATTTTTAATAATACATAATGTTACTTACTTAAGAAGAGTTAATAAAAATAGTTGATTTACGAGTTTATTTCCATTCTTATGTGAAAATATAAAGATTGAATATTCATTTGCATATAAAATGAAATTTATTACATTTATATGCACATATATCATTCTTGTTCCAATTTTTATAACAGGTATAGTTTTTCAATTTATATTCATTTCTGTCGGATATCCAAAGAGAATTTATATTTCTATACCTCTAATTAGTTTTATTGCTTGCACAATATTATCGCTAGTAATTTTATTCTTCATTTGCATTTTAGTCTTTCAAGATGGTAAAAAGTTATATTTAGCAAGTAAACAAAATAAGAGTGCTGATAAATCTTTTACTTATTGAATTAAGTAAAATAATATATTCTTCAATCTAAAAAATTAGTACAAAAAATACAAATATCCTAGTTAGCAAGTGATATTTGTATTTTTATATAACTTTTTTGAGGTTTCATTATTTAGATGAATCAAGAGCTAATTGTGTTAATGTTTTTACCATTACACCTGTAGGTCTTGAAGCAATATCAGCTGTTCCTGCAACATCTAAGTGAATGTATTCAACATCTTCTGTGAATTCTTTTAAGAACATAGCGGCTGATGATGAACCTCCACCAATACCACTTAAGTCAGTGTTCTTAAGGTCAGCAACTACTGAGTTTCTTATTTCTTTAGCAAAAGCTTCATCAAGAGGCATTCTTCATACTAATTCATTTTGTTCTTTAGCAGCTTTTAATAATTCTTCTCAAGCAGCATCTGTAGTAGCTCATGCACCTGTGTATGTTTGTCCTAATGCTACTAAAATAGCACCTGTTAATGTAGCAACATCAACTAATCTTGTGGCTTTTAAGTTTCTTACAGCATATGTCAATCCGTCTGCCATAACTAATCTACCTTCAGCATCTGTGTTGTTAATTTCAACTGTTTTACCATTCATTGATGTTCAAACTGAATCAGGTAATGAAGCATCTCCATTAACTCTGTTGTCTGTAATACACATAATTGCAGCAACATTTGTTTTTGGTTTTAATTGAGCAATAGCTTTAAGAGCTGAAGCAACAAATACAGAACCAGACATGTCAAATTTCATACCTAACATGTTTCTACCTGTTTTAATGTTGTATCCACCTGAGTCAAATGTAATTCCTTTACCTACATAAACTGTCTTTTCGTTTGATTCAGGGTTTCCGTTATATTCAATAACAACAACTCTTGGTTCAAACATACTTCCACGGTTAACTGAAAGTAAAAGTCCCATTTTTTGCTCTTCAATTTGTTTTTTATTAAGAACAGTAACTTTTAAGTTTGAGTATTGTTCTAAATCTTTTCTAACAACTTCTGCTAATCATTCTGAGTTACAAATGTTTGGTGGTGTCACTTGTAAGTTTCTTGCGAAGTTAACAGCCTCTGATAATACAACTGCTTGTTTTAATGCATCTGCATATTCATTTTCATCTTTAACTGATAATAATGAAATTGCAAATTTCTCATCTTTTTTAGCTGTTTTAGCTGAATATAAATCAGCATTTACATAGTTGTAAGCTTCAACAAAAGCTTTAACAACTTGTGCTAATGTAACTTTTTCTGTTACAAATGAATCTAAATCGACTTGGACATCTCTACCTTGATTTGTAAAGAAACCTTTTGCAAATTTAGCTACTGAATCAAAAGATAATTTATCTTTTTCTCCCATAAATACAAGAGCTTCATTTTTATCAAAGTATTCTGTTACAACATTATTTTTTTGAATTAATGTTGATGGTAAGTTTTCATCATTTTTATAAACTGCTTTTAAAAGCATTGAGTTATTTCTAACTTTATCAACTGTTTTAATCATAATTTCCTTTCATACAAATATAAGTGAGTTATTTAATATTTTATAAATATTAAAGTTTCTAAATAAATAAGTAAATTATATTACTTATTTTCATTTAATAATGCATATTCAACTAATGTTGCAACTAATGCACCTTGTGGTTCACCTTGAACATCTGAAGTACCAGCAACATCACAGTGAATAAAATCAATATCTTTAGTGAATTCTTTTAAGAACATTGCTGCTTGTGATGAATCTGGTCTAACTTTTGAACTTCAGTTAGCTAAGTCAGCAACTTTTGAACACTTGTTACCTTTGTTATAATCTTCGTGTAAAGGCATTCTTCAAACTTTTTCGTTCGCTTCTTTAGAAGCTGCTAAAAAGTCATCTCATTTTGAATCATTTGTTGATCAGATTCCTGTGAAAGTATTTCCTAATGCTGTTAACATTGAACCAGTTAATGTTGCAACATCGATAATTGTTGTTGGTTTTAATTTGTCAGCGGCATAGAAAATTCCATCAGCTAAAACTAATCTTCCTTCAGCATCTGTGTCAACTACTTCAACTCATTTACCTGACATAGATTGGTAAACATTTTCCGGTAATGAAGCATCATTGTTAATTCTGTTATCTGTAATGCACATAACAGCAGAAACATTAACATTGGCTTTTAATTGAGCTAAAGCTTTAACTGCATAAGCCGCAATTACTGAACCAGACATATCATATTTCATGCCTTCCATATGATATCCTTTTGTATTAACTCCACCTGTGTCAAATGTGATACCTTTTCCAACTATAGAAATATGTTCTTTTGATTTTTTGTTCCCTTTATAAGATACAACTACAACTCTTGGTTCATGAACACTTCCTTTATTAACAGATAATAAAAGACCCATATTTAATTGTTCAATTTCTTTTTTAGTTAAAACTGTTAATTCAAGACCTTCAATTCCTGAAAAATCATTTGTAATCTCACTAGCTAACATTTCTGAGTTTAAGAAGTTTTCTGGTTTAATTTGAAGATTTCTAACATCATTAATTGCTTTTGCAACTACTTCAATTTTCTTAACTAATTTTGTTGAAACATTTTCGTTTCTCACATACACATAGATGTTTTTGAATTTTTCTTTATCTTCTTCAATTGATTTTTTGAATAATTTAACTTGTCCAAATAATAATTTTGAATAAATAATTCTAAATGTTTTTAGCACATCATTATTTAAAACAAATGATTCGACATCAACTTGATAATCTCTATTAACTGATGTTGCTAAATTCTCAAATAAAGCTGCTAATTCATCAAATGATTGATGTTTTTTATCAATGTAAATGTATGAAACATTTTCGCTTAAGTTATCTGTAATTTTTCCGTTTTTAGTAGCTACATAAGAAGGAAAATCTTTGTTTTCATAAGCTGCTTTTAAAACTAAAACATCTTTTTTAAGTTCTTTAATTACTTTAATCATTTTTTTATTTCTCCTTACTTTGATTATCTTTTAAATATAAGTTAATTACTGTTGAAGCTGATTGCCTGTAAGCTTTTTTAAGTGGTCCAGCTCCTAATTTTGTTCCACCAAAATATCTAACAACTGCAACTAAAACATTTTGCGCATTTGTTAGTCTGATTAATTCAAACATAGGCTTACCAGCTGTTCCACTAGGTTCTTTATCATCTGAAAATCCACCTGTTTCAGCACCATTTGAATTTAATAAATAAGCATAGCAAATATGTCTTGCATCTTTATATTGTTCTTTAAGATTATTTAGAATTTGGTTAACTTCTTCTTTTGAGGAAACTGGATATAAATAACCAATAAATTCTGATTTTTTAATAATTAACTCGTTTTTATACATAAATTAAATTAATTATAATTTAATTTAATAAACTAACTAAAATTAATTGCTAAATTAAAACCTAACTACTAGAGTTAGGTAAAAAAATTATTTGTTAGCTTTTTCAACTGCTTGAACAAAATCTTGATTTGATGAATCAGTTACATTTTGTAATGCAGCTAAAACTTCTTTTTTATTTTTTCTATCTAAATCAGGAATAATAACTTCTAAATGTAATCTTAAATCACCTTCCATACCTCTGAAGTGAACTCCTTTTTTAGGAACCTTAATCACTTTTGAGTTTGTGTAGGTTTTCTTCATTTTAATTTTTACATTTCCTCAAGGAGTTGGGACGTCAACTGTGTTTTCTAACATAATATCAATGAATGAAACTGGAAAGTCCATTTCAATATCCATCCCATCTCTTTCATAATATTTATGAGGTAGCACGTTAACTGTAATGTATAAGTCCCCTGGTGTTCCACCGTTTTTACCTAAACCACCATATCCAGCAACTTTTAATCTTGTTCCTGAAACTGTCCCTTCCTCTATTTTAATAGAAACGGTTTTTTGGATAGCTGAGTAACCTTCGCCACGACACTTTTTACATTTTGAAACAACAACCTTACCTTTTCCATGACATGTTTCACAAACAACCTGTTGAACTTGTTGACCAAAGAAACTATTAACAACTCTTCTTTTGTGTCCTACTCCATTACATGAACTACATGTTTGTAAATCATTTGGATTTTCTGCTCCGGTCCCTGTACAGAACATACACATTTCTCATTTATCTAATTTCTCTTTAATTGTTTTTCCTTTAAGAGCATCCATAAATGAAATGTTTATATTAGTTCTATAATCATCCCCTCTTTGCTGGTATGAACCTTGAGAACTTCTTTGTCTTCTTCCTCCGAATCCACCGAAAATGTTCTCAAAAATATCTTGGAAATCTTCAGAAAAGCCTTGTGCACCACCGAATCCACCACCATAGTAGTTTCCTCCTCCTGTGTTTGCTCCTGCTCTTCCATTAGCTGCATCGTGTCCGTATTGGTCATAAACTTTTCTTTTCTCAGGGTCTGAAAGAATTGAATAAGCTTCATTTAATTCTTTCATTTTTTCATCAGAAGTTCCATCTTTCAATTTATCTGGGTGATATTTTTTAGCTAAACTTCTGTAAGCTGTTTTAATTTCTTGTTCAGTAGCTGTTTTTGAAACACCTAAAATTTCATAATAATCTCTTTTACTCATAGTTTTATTATTTTAGCATAAAACTCAGTTATTTGCTAATATTTAAATGATTAATTATTTGTTTCTTATATTCAATAAAAATAAGCTTGTTAATTTCACTGTTTACATCATTGACATAGGCGTAAAAGTCGTTAAATGAATATCATATAGCTTGTAAAACTGGAACATCAAGTCTTTGGGTAATATCGTGATTTTGACAAATAAAACCTAAATTAAAATCAAAAGAAATAAAGTCCTTAATTCTTCCACATCTTTTGCAAGAATTAAATGATAAATCAATACCAAAGTATAGTAATGAGTGTGCATAAAAGTATGTTGAAACTTTAGTTCAAAGTACATTATTAAAACTATCAAAATGTCTATTGTATTCAGCAAATAAATGATTTCTAGTTCTTATATTCTGGAATAAAAAGTTCAAACTATTAAATAGCTTAATATTATTTAAATTAGTAACATCAAGTAATTTTATTGTGCTTGATTTTTTTAATCTTCCATACTTATTTTGTGTTCTTGAAGCAAAATATTCAATTTCAACAATTGAACCGACTATTAAGTTACTTCTATTTTTTGAATGTACATTATTTAGACCTCTAGCAACTAAATCTAATCTCCCAAAAGCAGTGAAAAAACTGACAATATGCTCATTGTCTGATATTTCGTGTAAGTTTAAAACTATTGCGTTTTTGATTGTTTCAGCCATAATTTCACTGCTTATTAGAGTGTATAAATATTATATATTTATAAAAATAAATTAGGGTAAAATATATATACTTTATTAAACACGGAGGTTTTGGATGGATACATTGCAAATTAAACAAATGTTCATTGATTCAATTTCTAAAGTTCCAGGTGTAAGATTCTTACACGAACCGACTTTAGATATCAATTGTGAACCTGGCACAATTGTCAGATTAAATCCTGAAGAATATTTTGAAAACATTGAGGTTTTATTAACTGAAAATTCACGTGTTGAAATTAAGGCAGCAATTACTGTTTTTGATGGGACACCAATTAAATTCATCATTTCACAAATTTACAAAATTATGGAAATGAAATTAAAAGCTAAGAAATTTAAATTCAATAAACTAATTATCATTGTCAAGGGAGTAACCAATGAGTAAAAGTAAGAAAGTAGATAAAAGAAATATCCTGAATGGTTCTGAGTTAGCTAAAGCATTTTTATCAGGAGCTAAAGCATTAGTTAATGCAAAAAACAAAATCGATGCGTTAAATGTGTTTCCTGTTCCTGATGGAGATACTGGAACAAATATGTCTTCAACAATAGCAGCTGCTATACCTGATTTAGAAAAAGCTCAAAATGAACCAGTATATGCTATTACTAAAAAAGTTTCAACAAATATGATTTATGAAGCTAGAGGAAACTCTGGTGTTATCCTTTCACAAATTTTCAAAGGATTTGCTTTAGGTACAGATGGTAAAGTTGAATTAAATACTCAAGATTTAATCCAAGCTTTTGAGAAAGCGACTGAAATTGCTTACAAATCAGTTTTTAAACCTGTTGAGGGAACAATTCTTACAGTTATTAGAGAAACAACCGAAAATCTTAAAAAAGAATTCGAGGGTAAAGACATTCACTATTCAGTATTCTTTGAAGAAGTTGTTGCATTTGCACGGAAAAGTTGTGATGAAACACCTAACAAACTTAAGAACTTAAGAGAAGTTGGAGTTACTGATAGTGGTGGTGAAGGTCTTTACACAATTTTCTGAGGAATGAACGAAGCTCTTCACGATAGACCAGTTGAACTTAAAGATAATTCTGATGAAGTCACAAACTTTATTGGTGATAGCGAAGTTTATGAAGGAGAATTTGGTTACTGTACAGAAGTTCTTATCGATTTAACTGAACCAGCTAAATTCAAGAAAGCAAACTTTGTTGCAAAACTTGAAAAATTGGCTAACTCGCTTGTTGTTGTTTCTGACGACAATATCCTTAAAGTTCACGGACACACAGTTAAACCTGGTGATATGTTAAACTTTGCTCAACAATATGGTGAATTTATCAAAATCAAATCAGAAAATATGACGCTTCAAGCTAACTATTCAAAAGCTAATGCCGAAAAACTTAAAGAGTCACAATTACAACATAGTGAAGAAAGTAGAACACCTTGTGGAATTATCTCATGCAACTTAGGTTCAGGTATAGTCGCAAGAATGAAAGATTTAGGTTGTGACTTTGTTGTTGAAAGTGGACAAACACAAAACCCATCAGCTCAAGACTTGATAAATGCAGTTAATAATGTAAATTCAGATTCAGTATTTATTCTTACAAACAATTCAAACATCATACTTGTTGCACAACAAGTAGCGCAAGTTATCCAAGACAAAAACGTTATTATTATTCCTACAAAAACACAAATCCAAGGAATAACAGCTATGCTTAATTTCAATCACGAATCTTCAGTCGAAGAGAACGTTGAAATGATGAATGATGCAATTGCTAATGTAACTACTGGTGAAATTACAAAAGCAATTAGAAACACAAAATTAAATGGTGTTCAAATTAAAGATGGTGATTATTTATCTATCATCAATGGAAAAATCACTGCAAGTTCATCAAAACTCTTAGATGCTGCTAAAAAAATAGTTAAAAAAGCAATTACAGAAGACAAAGAATTAGTCACAATTTACTACGGGGATGAAAGCTCACTTGATGAAGCTGAAGAAATTCTTAACTTCATTGAATCAAACTATGATATTGAAGTTGAAATTATTGAAGGTAATCAGCCTACATATCAATTCATCATTGGAGTTGAATAATGAAAGACTATAAATTCAAAATTGCTTTTGACATAAATGGAAATGATAATGGTCCAAGTGCAGCAGTTGAAGCTGCTAGCAAATTTGCTCTTCAATTCCCTGATACACAAATTCAATTAATTGGTGAAATTTCAAATATTGATAAAACAAAACTTCCTGAAAATATCTTACTTATTAAAAACAAAAATGTTCCTAGTGAACCTAAGAACATTAGAAAATCAATGAACGAAGATACATCAATGAATCTTGCAATTAGTAAAGTTATAAACAATGAAGCTAATGCAGTTTTATCAAGTGGAGATAGTGGAGTTTATATATCAACATTAACGCTTAAATTAAAAAGATTACAAAACATTTCTAGGCCGGCATTTATGCCAGTTGCTACATCTATTTTAGGTAGCAAATTGCTATTTTTAGATGTAGGTGCTAACTTAGAAACAAAAGCACAATATTTAGTTGAATGAGCCATGCTTGCTTCATTATTCTATAAAACAATGTTTAAAGTAGCAGAACCTAGAGTTGCATTTATTAACATTGGAACTGAAGATTACAAAGGTCCTACATCAACTAAACAAGCTCACGAATATTTGAAAACATTAAATGATATTAACTATGTTGGATTTGTTGAATCCAGAGAATTATTTAATGGAAACATTGACGTAGCTGTTGTAGATGGTTATGCAGGTAACACAATGCTTAAAAGTTATGAAGGTGCAATTGGTGCATTTTCAAAAGCACTTAAAGGTCAAATATTAACTAAATTAAAATACAAAATTGGTTATTTACTTTTAAAAGGTGCATTTAAAAATGTTGGTAAATCACTTGACTACCGTTCAGTTGGTTCTGCTTGAGTACTTGGTGTTAATGGACTAGCAATTAAAGCTCATGGTTCATCTGATGCAAAAGCTTACTACAATGCATTATTATCAATTCAAGAAGCTCTTGAAAATAACTTATTACAAAAATTCCAAACATTATCAGATTCAATTAAAGTTGATAATTTAGAAAGTGAAGAGTAATATGGTTAATTCACTTAAAAGCTTTTTTGAAATAAATAATATTCAACCAATTAGAACGGACTATTATCTATTAGCAATTACACATTCGTCTTTTAATAGAGATAAAGATGACAACTATGAAAGACTTGAATTTTTAGGAGACTCACTTCTACAATTTGTTAGTTCAAACTACATATTCAGAAAGTATCCTCAATTATCGCAAGGTCACGCAACCAGATTAAGATCAACTGCAGTTAGAACGGAAGCACTTGCTAAAATATCTAACGAATTAGGTCTTTTAAAAATCTTAAGAACTGGGCCTGGAAAAATGCGTGAATCAGTGATTAATTCACCAAAAGTTCAAGCAGACGTATTCGAAGCAATGATAGCAGCTATATTTTTAGATCAAGGATTTGAAAAAGCTTCACAATTCATAATCAAACATATATCTCCTATCATTGACTCGGTGCACAATGACGAAAATAAAGATCCTAAAGGTCAACTACAAGAATACTTTCAAAGTATGACAAAGGAAAGTATCACATATCAAACTGATCAACTCAGTGATAAACGTTTTTTAGCAAAAGCTAAACACGATGGTGTTATTTATGGTGAAGGTGTTGGTTTAAGCAAAAAAGAGGCTGAAACTAATGCTGCTATTGATGCACTACAAAAGCTTAAAGATAAAATTGAGGTGCAATAATGAAATTAGTAAAAATCGAAGCACATGGTTTTAAATCATTTGCTGAACCTGTAATCTTACGTTTTGATGGAGGTGTTGCTGGTATTATCGGACCAAACGGTTCTGGTAAAAGTAACATCAACGATGCTATTAAATGAGTTTTAGGAGAACAAAGTTCTAAAGAACTTCGTGGAGACTCAATGCAAGACGTTATCTTTGCTGGTTCTAAAACAGCTAAACCAATGGACTTTGCAAGAGTTACATTAACTTTTGATAACAAAAACTCAAATAACTCAATTCCTGATGAAGTTGTAACAATCACACGTGAATTGCAACGTGGTAAAGGTGTAAACAACTACTATATGAATGGGCAACCTTGCAGATACAAAGATATTAAAAGTATTGCAATGGAAACAGGTATTGGAAAAAGCTCATTAGCTATTATTTCTCAAGGAACTGTTTCAGACATCGCTGAAGCATCTGACGAAGATAGACGTGGAATTTTCGAAGAAGCTGCTGGAGTTTCTAAATTCAAATTCAAGAAAACTGAATCAGAAAGAATGCTTAAAAGTGCTGAAGATTCAATGAATCAACTTGAACCTAGAATTTCAGAGCTTGAAAAACAACTTGGACCATTAAGAAAACAAGCTGAAAAAGCTTTAATCTACAGAGATAAAGCAGAAGCTCTTAAAAAAGTTGAAATTCCATTCTTAGCTAAAGGAATAAAAGAAAATAAAAGAATTTACGAAGAATTAGACGAAGAACTTCGTGGTGTAGACGAAACAATGCAAAAATACAAAGAAGAAATTGCTAGTTTACAAATCGAAATTAAAAACGCAAAAGTTGAAAAAGAAAAAGCAAGACAACAAGTTGATGAACTTGAAGGAACATACAATGGTATGGCTTCAAGATTAAACTCATTAAACTCAACAATTGATCAACAATTTGCAAAAATTAACTTAATCACAAGTGGACAAGTAACAGTTGATAATGATGAAGCTATCAAATCATATGCAAGCGCAATTAAAAGACTTGAAGCTGAATTACTTTACAACACACATACTTATGGTGAACTTAAAGCTCAATTTGAAGAAACTAGAAAACAAATTGAAGAAGATACAAACTTAGTAAACAATTTAAGAATTGCTAACCAAAACCACAGAGACAACTTAATTTCTGCAAAAACGACTTTACAATCTTTATACAGAACTAAAGAATCTAAATTAAACCTTTTCAAAGGTCCTAAAACAATTATGGAAAACAAAATGTCTTTCAAAGGTGTTAAAGGACTTGTTAGAGATTTAATTAAAGTTAAACCAGAATACATCACAGCTATTGAAACTGTTTTAACTCACGCTGCACAACACATTGTTGTTGATATTCCAAACACAGCTGTTAAGGCAGTTGAATTCCTTAAACAAAACAATGGTGGTAGAGCAACATTTATTCCTCTTACATCTATCCAAGAAAAATTTGTTCGTGACGACTATTTATTAGCAGTTACAGGACACCCTGGATTTGTTGCTCTTGCTTCAGATTTAGTTGATGCAGATCCACAATATTCAGTTTTAGTTAAATTCTTATTAGGGAACGTTGTAGTAGTTGATGACATTAAATCAGCTAATGCAATTTCAAATCTTCTTGAGAAAAAATATATGATTGTAACTCTTGATGGTGACATCATCCGTGTTGGAGGGGTTATCGTTGGAGGGACTGCTCAAGAAAGTGATAACGTCTTAGGTATTGATGAAAAAATTGCTAACCTTGAAAACAAAATCGCTGGTATTGAACCAATGATTAAGAAAAATGAACAACAAATCGAACAATTATCATTTAGACGTAACCAATTAATTCAAAAGAGCAGAAGTACTGAATTAGAAATTCACAACTTAGAAAACTCAATCAAACAAAAACGTGAAGAAGTTACAAACTTAAAAGGAAAAGTTGATGCTTCTTCATTATCACTTGATGATTTTGAAAACTCTGAAACAGTTATTGAAAGAAACAAATTACAAGCAAAACTTATCGTTGTTAAAAATGAGCTTGCTGTTGCTAAAAACTTATATCAATCTTGAGATGAAGCATTATCACTTTACAACACTAAATTATCAGATGCTCAAGATTCTCAAAATGCCTTAAACAAAGGTTACAGCAGCAAAATGATTAACAAATCTGAATCATTCAAGATTTTCACTGAATATACAAACAGATTAGCTAACGTTTACCATATGACAGTTGAATACGCTGATCAAAACTTTGTTTTAGAAATTTCTTATGAAAAAGCAAAAGAATTTGTTGAAGAATTAAGACAACAAATTGCTGAACTTGGAAATGTTAACTTAGAATCTATCGAACAACTTGAAGAAGTTGAAAACAGATATGACACATTAGTAGCTAACAGAGATGAATTAGTTCAAACAAGAGACACTTTATACCAAGCTATCGCTGAACTTGACAAAATCATTGTTACAAGACTTACAAATGTTGTTCACGATGTTAACCAAGAATTCAACAACGTATTCAAATCTATGTTCGGTGGAGGAGCTGCTGAAGTTAGATTCGTTGAACCTAATAATATTTTAGAATCAGGAATCAGCATCTTTGCTCAACCTCCTGGAAAAAGTGTTAAAAACCTTAAATTATTCTCAGGAGGAGAAAAAGCGCTTATTGCTATCTCATTATTATTCGCCATCTTAAGAGCTAGACCTCTTCCATTATGTATTCTTGATGAGGTTGAAGCTGCGCTTGATGAAGCTAACGTTGTTAGATATGCAGAATACTTACAAGAACTTAAGAAACAAACTCAATTCATTGTTATCACACACAGAACAGGAACAATGCAAAGAGTTGACTCATTATTTGCTGCAACAATGCAAACACGTGGAATTACAAGTTTCTTCAGTATTCACTTAAAAGATGTTGAAAAATACATTACTGAAGAAGCTAACTAATTCAATTTGATAGTTGACTATCACAAGAAATTGTGGTAGTTTTTTGTTTATCTAAATTTCTGAAAAATAAGCAAAATAACGAAATTTTGCACTTTTATGACCCTATTTTTTTTTTTTTTGCTTTTAGGACTTGCTGACTATGGTTTCCGTGAAACGCGAAACTTGACATATTACTTTAAAAGTTGTATTATTTAATTATGAAACAAAAAAGATTAATAAAAAATTTAAAAAATTTATTTATATTATCAAGCGCACCTTTAACTGCTCTTGTTGCAACCAGCGCAGGTTGTGCAGCAGCACCAAGCTATACAAAAAATCCATTAGCAAAGGTTAATGTTACATATAATGTTGTTAATAGTTATGTAAAACCATCTGTTATAAACACAGAAAATCTCAGTCAATATGTAACTATTAATCCATCAACAGATGAGCTTGTAATTTATAAAACTATTTCAGTTTCACAAACTGACGATGATAAAGGAACATTAAAAATCACTGTTTTACTTGAATCAAAAGAAGATAGTAAACTTACATATTCAAAAGAAATTTTAATTAAAGGTTTTCTTAAAAATATTAAAGCTCAGCCACTTAATCCAAGATATCAACAATTCTTCAACGAGATTGTTGATTCAGCTGAAAACTCAGTTCCAACTGTGTTTATGTCTAGAAATGCGGCTCAATATTTCAACTCTGCATTTATGTTAATGTTAGGTGAATTAAACTACAAAAATAGAAATCAAGATTCACTTAATGATGTACTATTTTTAATAGACAATTCAGTTTATGATAAGTCAAACACAGGAACCCAAAGATTTAATTTTGACTATTTATTGCAAAAATATGGAGACGTTTTACAAACACCAGGTCAATACAACATTGGTAATGGTAAATTAATGGTTGCATCACAATTAAAAGATATGAATCCATCATTAAACGATAATGCTAACAAAAAATACGACGTATTTCCGAGAACATTAAATGAATTATTAACTTACCTAAAACCATATAAAGATGCAGGTGTAAATAAATTCGACTTCTACATTCCGGACATTTCATTCCCATCATTACCAGCAGAAGTTAGAAATTACGTTCTAGAACACGCTAATAAAATAGTGCTTTTATCAGATGGAAATGCACAACCTTATAAATTTGTTGAGGCTTCATATCAAAGTTGAGCTAACAGAACTTCAAACAATCTTTCAAAAGATGAAATCGCAGCTTCATTTAAAGAAATGCAAAGAACTCAAAAACAAACAATTGACTATAGATACTACTTCCAATTAACTGACAAAGTTAAACTTTACAACTTTGATGGTTCATACATTGAATATTTCAACAAGCAACTTAGAGCTTTAGACAAGGCTAATTTATCATTATCAATTAAAGATTACCCAACTGATTATTCACAAATTTTCAAAAATGATAAATTAGAAATGGAAAAAGCAATTACTGAATATGAAAAACTAAATAGATTAGAGGTTCGTAATGCTCTTGACTTTGTAATTCACGGAAAAGAACATTATGATTCATCTAAGAAGAACTTAGTATTTATGGGTTCATCATTATTTAGAAAATACGAAACAAAAGTTGAGACTGATCCATTATATGGAAAATGAAGAATTAAAGAACTTACTGAAAATAGAGAAGAAATTATAAGTTTCATCAATGCTATAAAAATTAAATATCCTGAATCTGAATACAATTATATGTATAAAATGCACCCAGTTTATTCAAAAGATGAATCAATCGAGTACATTAGAACATTATTTGGAGATAACAATAAAGCAATTATTCTTGACTCTTCAGTTTCTTGAGAAAACATTATCGCAGTTGATCACTCTAAAGCTGATTATGGTAAGTCAGTATTCTTCAACGAGACATTTAACAACGATTCTAAAACACATATATTCGGAATTCAAGCTTCATCAACCGTTCTATTATCAACACTTGCATTTGTTAGATCAGCTTACAACTTATCATTAGAACAAGCTAAAGCATTTGTTGATCCTGAAGATTTTGCAATTCCTACTACATTCCACATTATTAGAAGAGATCAAGCTAAACCAAAAAATGGTTTCTATGACACAAACATTAAAGAACTTGATCAAGTTTACAAATACTTCATTCCATCTAAAACATTCTTTGAATTATCAGAATTCAAATCAATACCTGATTTTGTAGCTAAATGAACTAAAATCAAAGAAGGTAAATAATACTTATTTCACTTGCACATAGACACTTTAGTAATTACTAAGGTGTTTTTTTATATAAAAAAGAATAGCTATTTAAGCTATTCTGATTTGAGTTAATCAAGTTCAATTTTACCTGTGTAAAGTTGGTGATAGATACCGTGTAATTTGATAAGCTCATCATGAGAACCAACTTCTTTAATTTGTCCTTGATCCATTACAACGATTTTATCTACATCTCTAATTGTACTTAAACGGTGTGCTATAACAAATGAAGTTTTATTTTTCATAAGTTCATACATACCCTCTTGGATTTCTCTTTCAGTTTCTGTATCAATTGTTGAAGTAGCTTCATCAAGCACTAATATCATTGGATCTAACATACTTGTTCTAGCAATTGAAAGAAGTTGTTTTTGGCCTTGTGAAAGCGATTCTCCTGAATTTTCTAAGATAGTATTAAACCCATCTTCTGTTTGTTTAATGAATCTAGTTGCATTAGCAATTTTTGCAGCTTCTTTAATATCTTTAATTGCTGCATCAGGAGCACCATAAGCAATGTTGTCAGCTATTGATTTAGTAAATAATGAAGTTTCTTGAAGAACATATCCAAGCGATTTACGTAATGAAGATTTTTTAATTAGTCTAATATCAATTCCATCAAGTTTAATTGAACCTTCAAATACATCATAAAATCTATTAATTAAGTTTGTAATTGTAGTTTTTCCAGCACCAGTCGCACCAACAAATGCAACTCTTTCACCTGGTTTAATATGTAAATCAAAATCTTTAATAATAGGTTTTCCTTCAACATAACCTGCATAAACGTGATTGAAATCAAACTTACCATCAATTCTTTTAATTAAGCATCCCATTGAGCCCATTGGTATTTTGAAGTAGTATCTTGATGGTTCGCTTAAGAATTTTTCTTTATCATGAGAATTAAATCAAACAATGCTTGATTTAGATAAATCTGAATGATTAATAATTTCGATTGAACCTTTATCAACTTCTGATAAATTATCCATTGCATCAAACACACGTCTTGCACCAGCCGCGGCCATTGCAAGTGTATTAAACTCTTGAACAATTTGAGAAATTGGTAATGAGAAGTTTCTTGCATATTGTAAGAACGCAACAATAACTCCTGCACTGATTGTGACATCTAATGAACCAATCTTACCACCGTTAAGGTAAATGAGTCCAGAAATAATAGCAATAATTGCATAGTTGATATTTCCAATATTCATAAATACAGGGAATAAAACAGTTACATAAGCTTTTGATTTGTAGTCAGCTTCATAGAACTCTTTATTTCTCTTTTGCATATCTTCAAATGAAGCTTCTTGATGATTAAAGACTTTAATAACCTTAACACCATTAATCATCTCATTTATAAATCCGTTAATAATACCTAGACGTTTTTGTCTTAATGCAAAGAATTTACTTGATTTCCTTGCATAAACAGATGATAAGAACATAGTTGTTCCTACAAGTGCAAATACTATTAATGATAAAAATCAGTTGTAGTAAAGCATAAACACTGTTGTCACAATAAGTGTTGCTAAGCTTGAAAATATTGTTGGTACAGTTTGCATTATGAATTGCTTAAGCACATCAACATCATTAACAAACAATGACATTAAGTCACCTTTAAGTTTCTTATCAAAGTAGCTTATTGGTAATGTTTGCATTTTTTCATATAAGCTATCACGTAGGTTTTTAATAGTTGTATGTGTTAAGAATACTGCTAATCTTGTTGCTATAAATTCAAAAAGCACACCTGATAAAAATAAACTAACTAAGATAATGATTGAAAGGTTGAATCCATTTCAATCAAATTCAGTGAAACCTGATTGAAAAAATGGAACTAAGAATTTGTTGAATAGCACTAACCCTAGGTAAGATTGACCCAAAACATTTACTACTGATGAAATAACGAAACCGAAAATAATGAGCATGAAATATCATTTATTAGTAGCTCAGATAAGTGCAATAACTCTTTTAAGAGCGCCTTTAGCTTCTGAGCTTTTTATAGTTTTTCTTTTATTCATCACTACCTCTATTTTGTGTTTCATATAAATGTCTGTAGTATTCGTTTGATTTTAAAAGTTCTTCGTGCTTACCAATTCCTGAAATTTCACCATCATTAATAATTACAATCTTATTTGCGTGCTGAATTGATGAAATTCTTTGTGCAATAATGATTTTAGTTACATCTCCTAATTCGTATTTAAGTGAGTGTTGGATTTTCTTATCGGTATTATTATCAACTGCACTAGTTGAGTCATCTAAGATAAGAATTTTTGATTTTTTAAGTATAGATCTTGCTATTGAAAGACGTTGTTTTTGTCCACCTGAAAAGTTGTTTCCTGATTCTTCTACTCAAGTGCTCAAGCCATCTTTGGCAAAAACAAAGTCATAAGCCGATGCTTTTTTAAGTGCTTCAATTATTTCTTCATCAGTTGCTTCTTCATTTCCTCAACGCATATTTTCAACAACTGTTCCTGTGAATAAAACATTCTTTTGAAGCACTACAGAAACTTGATTTCTAAGTGCTTCAAGATTGTAATCTTTAACATTAACTCCACCAACTAAGACTTCTCCATTAGTTACATCATATAACCTTGGTATAAGTGAAATAAGTGAAGATTTACCAGCTCCTGTTTTTCCTAAAATACCAACAGTTTCACCTGGTTCAATTGTTAAATTAATATTATTTAAGTTATTTAATTCAGCATGTTCTTTATATTTTAAAGACACATTTCTAAATTCAATTTTTCCACTAGCAACTTCTGTGAACCCATCTTCTTTTTGAACTAAAATTGGTTTTTCTTCAATAAGTTCTCTAATTCTTTTAGCTGATGCCTTAGCAGAAGTTACATTAATAACACCTACAGAGAATAAAATGAAGTTAACTAAAACTTGGAACATATAACCAATGAAAGAAGTTAATGTACCAAAATCCATTGTTGCATTTTGCTTATTCACAACAATATCTTTTGTAGCAACTGCAATAAATGAAACTAAACAAACATAAATAAGTAACCCAAATAAAGCTCTGTTTGAGTTAATTCATTTTTCAGTCATTATAGAAATTTTTCTAACTAATGCTGATGAGTTCTTAATATCAATCAATTCATCATGTTCTTTAACGAATGATTTAATTGTTCTAATTGCATTTAAGTTTTCACCAATTTTTGTGTTTAAGCCATCATAAGCTTTGAGCATTAAATGATATCTTCTATAAACCATAAACATTACAAAACCAATAAATATAGCTAACACAACCATAATTGCAAGCAAAATTGATGCTAATATAGGTGCTATTGTAAATGCAATAGAAATAGCAACCAAAATCATAATTGGTGCTCTAAGCATCATTCTAATGATGTTTAAATAAGCATTTTGAATAGAAACAATATCAGTTGTTAGTCTTGTTATAAGTGTACCATTTGAGTAGTTATCTAAGTTCTTAAATGATAACCTCATTAAATTTTTATAAGCATATGCTCTAGCATTATAACCTAGTCCTGCAGCTGCTTTGGATGCGAAAATTCCACTAAGTGCACCAAAAGCAAGTGATGCTAAAGCAAGCGCAATAATAACAAGCGAATATTTTAAAATACCATTTCACGCTTCGTTTTGTAATGCTGCAAATGCTAACTTTTGAATTCCATTATCCATCAATTTCTTAACAGCTAACGGAATAAGCACTTGTGCTACAACTTCTAAAATAGCAAATAATATAGAAAGCAATGAAGCAGTTCTATAATTTTTCGTTAATTCAAAGAAACTAAAATGTGTTGGAACATAATTTTTAGTTTGTGCCCTCTGCATTATCACTCCTTTCTTTTAAATTGCAAATTAACTTAAATAATCAATTATGCTTCTAGCAGCTACTGCACCATCTGATGCTGCTGTAACTATTTGACGAACTTTTGTTTGCCTAATATCACCTGCTGCATAAATTCCTGGAACATTTGTTTCCATTTTATCGTTAGTAACAATAAAACCTTTTTCATCTAGTATTCCTAAATCCTGAGCAAATCACGCAGACGATTCAAATCCTATGTAAGGGAAAAACGATGAAACTTTAAGTTCTATTTGCTCACCATTTTTATTTTCAATAACAACTCCTTCAAGTTGTCTATCACCCAGCAACTTAACTATTTGTGAATTTTTAAACACTTTAATATTTGGTTGCTTCAATAATTCTTCAACTAAAACTTTATCAGCTTTAAAGGTTTCATCTCTGATAACTAAATTAACTTCACTAGCAATTCTAGATAAGTAAATTGATTCTTCAACAGCTGAGTTTCCATCACCTAAGACTACCGATGGATTTTTACCAAATAATGGAGCATCACAAACGACACAGTAACTAATTCCAAAGTGTTCAAATCTATCATATTCAGGTATGAAAGTTGGTTTTCTATTTATCATTCCAGTTGCAATTAAAACTGATTTACCTTTAACAACTGAACCATCTGATAAAACAATTTCTTTATCATATTTATCTAAGTTATTAATTTTTGTAACTGTACCATAAAGATATTTAGCTCCATATTCTTTAGCATGGTCAAAGAATTCTTGAGCTAATTTTCAACCTTCAATTTCAGATGTACCTAATCAGTTTTCAACTTTTGCAGTTGATGATAATTTACCACCAGGAGCACCCTTTTCGATAAATGCAACATTCAAATTTGCTCTTGATGCATATAAAGCTGCATTTAATCCAGCAGGTCCTCCACCAATAATCACAAGATCATAAATTTCGTTCATAGCTTCTCTCCTTAAAAACTAATTATTTAGCTTTAAATTTTATAACTTTTTAAATCATTGTTAAATGTGAGTAGATTTTATCAAAAAATACAAATTTGCTAGTTATATTGGTGAAAAAGTAAGTTTTTGCTAATTGAGCTAAGTAAATTTTAGTTTGATTAAGCATCTAAATTTGCAAAATAAAAATATATCCAATTGCTTGGATATATTTAAATTAAGCTACAGGTCTTTTAGTTCATAATTTACTAAATAAGTAGCTAAAACTTGTGATGTTTACGTGATTTAAGTAAGCTTCTTTATTTTTGTGTTCAAATACAAATTTGTATTTTTCTAATTTTCTTACATATAAATTTCCTCTTAAGAATTCAAAGTAGATAAGTGCTAATCCACCACCGATGATGAATAAGATCGCAACTACTGAATAAAGGTTATATGATTCTTCACGTAAAGGTTCCATCGCAGCACGAGTTATACCATATCAAATTAAGTATAAAGCTCCACCTGACCCTGGTCTTAATAATCCAAAGTAGTTAACAACTCAACAAATTAAAATATAACCAATTAAGTTTGCTAATCCTTCGTATAAGAATAATGGATATCTGTAGGCACCTTCAAGACCCATACTTGCAGTTAATGAGTCAGAAATGTACATATTTGAAGCAAATGATTTTCCGAACACTAATACTGATGCACCAGTTCAGTCTATTTTTCCATAAACCTCGTGGTTAGCATAGTTTCCAAAACGTCCAACAAATTGTCCTACTAAAACTGCTGGAAGAATGTATCCAAATGCTTTTTTCAGATCAACATCTTTTCTCTTTGTGTATAAGTAAACTATATCAAGGAAAGCGGCTAGAATAACTCCTCCTTGAATACTTAATCCCCCTTGTCAAATTGCGTATCAATGCGAGTTAGGGAATGGATTATCAGGTTGATAAATAAGTCTTTCAATAATGAACCCTAAACGAGCTCCAAAGATACCAGCAGGAACTGTGATTAAAATTATCACAAATAAGATATCTATATTTCAGCCTTCTTTAAATCAGAAGAATAAAACAGTAAGAATTGATAGGATAAAACCTAACATAATCATAAATGAGTAAAGGTGCATTTGAAAGGAACCAATACTAAATAAGATTGTTGAAGTACCCTCTGCTATTGGAGAATCAGGTACTCAAGCAGGATATGCTGAATTATTCATTTTCTAATAGTGTCCTTTCATAAATTTCATCTAATACATTCATACCATCATTTCTAGCTAAGTAAGTATTAACAGCAGCTCTAATTAATGAAGCAGCTGAACCTCCTTCTTTGATTGGTATTTGCATTTTCTTAATTGAACGTCCAAAAATTGGATATTCTAAATAATCAACACCTAATCTATCGAATTCACTGTTACCATCTTGTTTAACAAGTTCGATAACAAGATCGATGATTGATGACTTGGCCACAGTTGATACTCCATAAAGTTTTTTAATATCAACTAAACCAATACCTCTGATTTCAAGAAAATTACGTGTAATTTCTGGTGATGATCCGATAAAAATGTTTCCGTTATCTTTAATCAACACAGCATCATCGCTAATTAAAACTGCACCTTGCTGAATTAGTTGTAAAGCAGCTTCAGATTTACCAACTCCACTAGCTCCAGTAATAAGCACACCTGTTCCTCCAATAAGAACTAATGTTCCGTGAACTTGTGTAACTTCTCCAAAGTAGTTATTTAAATATGAACCGATGTTTGTTGATATGTAAGATGTACTCATATTAACAAGTGCAACTGGAACTTTATATTTGTTCGCTATATCTACAACTCAGTTAATCGCAGGTTTATTAAACCCTTTAGACAAAATAACAAGTGGAGGTTGCTGTGAAATAACACACTCTATAGCTTGGTAAGCTTTAGTTTTACCTATTTCAAAAAATCAAGATGATTCAGCAGTCCCTCAAGCAATAACGTTTTTGTTAATTCTGTCATTTAAATAATTAGCTGCTAATTCTAACCCTACACGTTTGATTGCAGGTTGATAAATGTCGTTATAAACCAATTCTTGATTTTCACCATTTATGATTTTTAAATCATAGAAATCAATGATTTTCTTAACATTAATTTTTTTACGTTCTTTATTCATTGAGTATTTTCCTTGAAATTTAAATTTTGTAATTTAATTTTATTAAATTAATTAAGTTTTTGATTACAAAATTTTCTTAAGAAATTGACCTGTGTAACTTCTTGGATTTACAGCAACTTGTTCAGGTGTCCCTTGAGCAACGATTTGTCCTCCGTGAACTCCTCCATCAGGTCCTAAATCGATAATGTGATCGGAAGATTTGATTACATCTAAGTTGTGTTCGATGACAATAACTGAGTCACCGTTTTCAACAATTCTATTAAGAATATGAATTAATTTCTTAACATCGTGAGTATGTAATCCTGTTGTTGGTTCATCAAGGACATAAACTGTTTTACCTGTTGGTTTCTTTTGCAAGTAAGTTGCTAACTTAACACGTTGTGCTTCTCCACCACTTAAAGTTGTCGACATTTGTCCAAGCTTAATGTAACCTAAACCTACGTCCTGTAGGATTTGAAGTTTTTCAATAATCTTATTTCTGTGCTCAAAAAATACAATCGCTTCATCAACACTCATATCTAAAACTTGAGAAATATTTTTGTTGTGGTACTTTATTTCAAGTGTTTCTTTATTGTATCTTTGACCATCACATTGATCACAAGGCACATAAACATCAGGTAAAAAGTGCATTTCAATTTTTATGAAACCATCTCCTGAACATTTTTCACATCTACCACCAGGCACATTGAAACTGAATCTACTTTTTGTATATCCTCTAATTCTGGATTCTTCAATGTTTTCGTAAATTTCTCTAATATCATCAAATACACCTGTGTAAGTAGCAGGGTTTGATCTTGGAGTTTTTCCAATTGGCGACTGAGAAACTGCAATAACTTTATCAATGTTATTTAAGCCTGAAATAGTTTTAAATTTAGCTTTCTTGTGATTTAAACCTTCGCTAAGTCCGATTGAATGTTGAATTCCTCTAACTAAAATTTCATTAACTAATGTACTTTTTCCTGATCCTGAAACTCCAGTCACTGCAACTAATTTACCTAGAGGAATAGTTACATCAATATTTTTAAGGTTATTTTCTCTAGCTCCATAAATAGTAACTTGTTTACCATTGCCACCTCTACGTGTTGCTGGAACTTCGATTTTTCATTCACCAGATAAATATTTAGCTGTAATTGAATTTTTTGATTTTACTATTTCATCTAAAGTACCTTGAGCAACTACTGTTCCACCATTTAATCCGGCTTCTGGTCCTATATCAACGATATAGTCAGATGCAAACATTGTGTCTTCATCATGTTCGACAACAATTAATGTGTTTCCAATATCAACCATTTTTCTAAGCGCATCAATAAGTTTTAAGTTATCCTTTTGATGTAATCCAATTGATGGTTCATCTAAAACATATAAAACACCTGTTAAATTTGAACCAATTTGAGTAGCTAATCTAATACGTTGTGCTTCTCCACCACTTAAACTTTCAGCACTACGGTTAAGGGTTAAATAGTCAAGGCCTACATTTTTAAGGAAGCTTAATCTGTCGATTAATTCCTTTGTAATTAATGATGAAATTTGCTTGTCATTATCATTTAATGTATCAATTAATTTATTAACTGCTACAAGTGAATCTTCGATTGATAAAGCAATAAAATCATAAATATTTTTATTATCTAATTTAACTGCTAATGCATACTCATTTAATCTTGAACCCTTACATACTGAACAAGTGAATGAACCCATATATTTTTTAAGGTAATCTCTTCTTCTATCTGAAGTAGTTTCATAATACATTTTTTCAATCTTAGTTAAGATACCATCAATTTCTTTTTCTCTTCTGATGATGTTATTTGATGAAGAAACCAATGTGTAAGCGATAGGTTCATGTGAACCATATTTAATTATTTCAAGCTCCTTTTCTCATAAATCTTCAATAGGTGTGTTTTTATTTATATTGTAGTAATTTAAAAGTTGATCAAACTCTTGTCATTCAAGGTTTTGAGTATTCACTGTATTTTGGAAATATTCAATACCACCTTCGTTAATTGATCTTCAAGGTTCAGGAACAATTGAATCAAAGTCAGCTTTAAACTCAAGACCTAAACCTTTACAGTTATCACACATTCCATATGGAGCATTGAATGAGAATAATCTTGTTTCAATTTTAGGCATATTGAAATCTTTGTAGATGCAAGAGTATGTTTTTGAGAATATAAATGTTTTATCTAAGTCAACATTTTCAACCTTAATCAATCCATCTGCATATTCAGTTGCAATTTCTAAAGCTTGTGAAATTCTATTGTAATTTTCTTCAGTTAATCTAACACGATCAATTACTAATTCTATAGTGTGCTTGTTGTTTTTGGTCAAATCAATAGGTTCATCAAGCATCATATACATACCGTTAACTTTAACTCTTAAGAAACCTTCTTTTTTAAGCTTTTCAAAAAGATTTTGATGTGTTCCTTTTTCTCCATCGACTAATGGGGCTAAAATAACAAGTCTTGAATTAGGTTCTTGTTCATAAATTGAATTTAAAATGTCTTTAGTTGTCTGAGTTGAAATTTCAATGTTATGTGTAGGACAATATGGTTTGCCAATTCTTGCGAAAAGTAATCTGAAATAATCATAAATTTCAGTAACTGTCCCAACAGTAGATCTAGGGTTATTATGAACAGTTTTTTGTTCAATTGAAATCGATGGACTTAATCCTTCGATTTTGTCAACATCCGGTTTTTTAGTCCCTCCTAAAAACATTCTTGCATAAGATGAAAGAGAATCGACATATCTTCTTCTTCCTTCTTCATAGATTGTGTTAAACGCAAGTGAACTTTTACCACTACCACTAAGACCTGTAAATACAATTAACTTATTTTTAGGTAAAGTTAAATCAACATTCTTAAGGTTATTTTCTCTAGCTCCCTGAATAATTAATAAATTTTCTTTACTCATTTAATACTCCTTTCTATTTTGTTTCTTGTAATTCTAATAATATATTTCTAAGCTCAATAGCTCTTTCATAATCAAGCTCTTTTGCAGCTTGATTCATTTGATTTCTAATATCGTCAATAATTTCTTGCTTAGCTTTCTTATCAATTTTGTCGCCTGATTTAGTTTTGTTCTGTTTAGCTAAAATAGCTTCAACAGCATTTGTAATATCGTGACCATGAATTGGCTCACTTATAGGTTTTATAATTGTTCTAGGTACAATTCCGTGTTTTTCATTGTAAGCAAGCTGAATACGTCTTTTTTCTTCATTATCATCCATACAAATTTTCATAGCTTCAGTGATTCTATCAGCATAGAAAACTGCTTTACCATTTGCGTTACGAGCTGCACGACCTGTAATCTGAATTAAACTTCTCGCATTACGCATAAAACCAGCTACATCTGCATCTAAAACAAGTACTCTAGAAACTTCAGGTATATCGATACCTTCACGTAAAAGGTTAATCCCGACAATAACTTCGTAAATACCTTTTCTAAGCTTTCTAATAATTTCATTTCTAACAAAAGTGTTATGTTCTGAGTGAATGTAAGCAGCTTTAATTCCGTGCTCAATTAAGTAAGTCGATAACTCTTCAGCGCTTCTTTTTGTCACTGTTAGAATGATTGTTTTTTCACCAGTTTCTCTTTGTTTTATTATGATGTCATAGATGTCTTCAATTTGATTTTGCTTTGGTTTAATAATAATTTCAGGATCAACTAATCCAGTAGGACGAACATAAAGTTTTGAAATATTACTTGGTTCAGTTTTTTCAAGTTCATAATCGCCCGGTGTTGCTGAAATGTAAATTCTAGGAAACTTAAATTCAGTTTCTCATTCATTAAACATTAAAGGTCTGTTATCAAAAGCAGATGGTAATCTAAAACCATAATTAACAAGTTTTTCTTTTCTTGATCTATCCCCTTTATACATTGCTCCTAATTGTGGAATAAACATATGTGACTCATCAATTAACATTAATGAATCTTCAGGGAAGTAATCTAAAATTGTGTATGGTCTTTGACCGAAAGTTCTACCATCAAGGTACATTGAGTAATTTTCTATACCTTTGCAAGTACCAAATTCTTTCATATCGTCAATATCATTTTTGACTCTTTGAGATAATCTAGCAGACTCAAGAATTTTCTGTTCTTTAACAAACTTTGCAATTGATTGCGCTAATTCTTCTTCAATTTTTGGAATTATCCTATCAAAAACAGTTTTATCTGTAGCATACTCATCTCCAGGTGAAAGTACATAGATATTATGTTTTTTAGAGACTTCCTTTGTAAGTGGATCTATTGTTGCAATATCTTCAATTTCATCTCCAAAAAATGAAATCCTAATTGCATGATTTTCAGAATCAGCAGGTCTAACAATTACCGTGTCACCTTTAACTGTGAAATCTCCAGGAGACTGGTCTATATCATTTCTATCATATTTAATTTTGATAAGTTGTGTGATAAAGTTATTCAACCCGATTTCTTGACCTTTGTAAAATCTAAAGAATGAATCTTTATAAACATCTGGAGAAAGTGCTCCATAAATAGCTGAAACACTGGCCACAACAATTACATCTTTACGTGTAATTAATGAATTAATTGCACTCATTCTTAAGATTTCAATTTGCTCATTAGTTTTAGAATCCTTTTCAATATAAACATCAGTACTTGGTTCATATGCTTCAGGTCTGAAAAAGTCAAAGTAACTAATGTAATATTCAACTGCATTATTAGGGAAAAATGACTTTAGCTCACTATATAACTGACTTGCTAAAGTCTTGTTATGAGACAAAATAATAGTAGGTCTATTAACTTCTTTAATAACATTAGCAATAGTAAAAGTTTTTCCTGAACCTGTCACTCCTAAAAGAACTTGGTCAGTATTTCCTTTTTTAACACCCTCTGCTAATTCTTTAATTGCTTTAGGTTGGTCGCCTTGTGGTTTATAGTCTGCTTTTAAATCGAATATACTCATGATTAATATATTATATATGTTAATTTTTAGCATAATATTCTTTTAAAAATGACTAAAAAGTCTATTTTTTAGACTTAAAATCTGATAAATCTTTATAATTAAATTTATTAACTAACAGGAGAGATGTGAAAAAGAAAATTAATAAGAAAACCTTAATATGAATAATTTGAGCATCATTTTTAATGGTCTGTGGCTTAGGTGTGACTATAGCAAGAATTGTTATTACTGTGCAAAATTCAAATAGACACTACGAAATACCTAAAAGAGAAGTCGAAATTAATTTTTTATACAAAAATGAAATTGTTTACTCCTATATGCATTCAATAGATGCTGATGAATATATTCAATTTTTTGAAGTAGATGATGAGAATTTACCTGAAGAATATAAGACAGGTGAATATGAATATAACAAAAACACTTATGCTCTAGATGATACAGAAACTATAAATATAACTATCACCAAAAAACGTGCTCCTGTTACTATGTTCCCATACACATTTGAATTTGTGAACGATAATGATGAAGTGATTTTCACAAATACAACTAACTTGCCTGATTACTTTTATTACTATGACGTAGCTAAATTAGTTCCGGAAGGTTACAAAATGACTACTGAATCAACAAGAATTGATATCAACAAATCACAAACAACCTACAAGATAACTGTTATTCCGACAAATTAGTTAAACTAACTCAAATAATATATAATTAATATGTTATATAGTTAAAATATAACGAGTATAAAAATGGAAACATCGGTTATTATGAACAAACAACAAAGCAATTTATCTAAACCCATTTTAGCTTTATCAATTGTAAACCTTTTATTATGAATAGTTTTTGCAGTTGTTATTTTCTTATTCTCTGTAGCAGTTGCTGGTGTATCTGCAACAATAACAGATTCAGGTGATGGAACCTATGAAAAAGACTATTCTGATGTTGCAGCATTCATGGTATCATACATTATAGTTTTTGGTATTCTTGGATTTATATCTTTTGCAACAGGACTTACAGGATTTATTCTCGTAATCATAGGAGCGATAAGAGTTTCATCACAAAATACAGCTGTAATGGTGCTTTACATAATTTCTATTTTCTTAGGACCATTATTCTCAATGATTGGCGCAATAATTGCTTTAAAGAATAAAATAGTTTAGATGAATTAATAATTGAATAGCTAAAAAATAGCTATTCTTTTTTTAATCAAATTTTGCAAATAAAAAAATATCCCATTGCTGAGATATTATTTCTTTGTACTCTTAGTTAATTCATCAATACGTCTTAAAATGTCATCTAAACTTTTTGAAACATTAGAAACTACAGTATCTGTCTTCTCTAATAGATCTTTTTCTTTCTTCACTTGCTCTTGGGTGAATAAGTTTTGCGCAATTGCATAATCCTTATCAAAATATTTAACATTAAATGACATTTTGTAAATACTTGGAACATCTATATTATAAACTCTTGCGCTATCGCTTGAAACGCCATATGATTTAACAGATTCAATAATTGTGTGCTCAAAATCATCTTTAATGTAGATAACTGATTCATCATTGATTGGCTCACAAACGTATGGAATAAATTTCTTATTATCTTTTAATAAAGGTTTACCTTTAATATTTTTAGGTACAGATGGTAATTTAGATGAATTAATTTTAATAATTTGTCCATTTGTTGATAAGATACCAACCATTTGATCTGATTTAACACAAGTAAATGTAGCAATCTTATCATCAAGTGATAAGTAAACCCCTTTATTACCTTTAGCTTTAGTTCCAAATTGTGGTAATTCAGTTTCAGAATACTTAGTTACATTACCTTTTTCAGTAATTATGATTGCGTTAGTTGTTCCATCTGTCATAACAGCATTAACAACTGCATCTGTTTTTTCAATATTAATAGCTTTGTAAATTTTATTAACCCTTGAAACTTCAAAATCTTTAAGCACTGTTTTCTTAACATATCCATCTTTTGTTGCTAGAGCAATGTAAGATAAAATATTTCAATCTGAAACTTCAAACACTCCCACAATTTCATCCATCACACGGATATCTACATAAGCAGATAAGTGAGTTCCATTGTCTTTTCATTTATCTTCTGGAATTTTGTAAGCAGGGAACACGATGTAGTTACCTTGAGCTGTAATGAAAATTAAGTTATGTAACGAATTTACTTTTCCGAAGAAAACTAAATAGTCATCATCTTTAAGTCCATAATTTTCAATCTTATTACTATCAAGAACTTTTTGTGAGAATCTCTTAATGTATCCAGCTCTTGAAACTCCAATGTTAAGAATTTCTTCTTTGACTAAATCGGTTTGATCATAGCTAAAGTCATATTCTTGATCTTCGATTTGAGTTTTTCTTGGAGTTCCAAATTTAACTTTAATTTCCATTAATTGTTCAATAATGTACTGATCAAACGCTTTTGGATCAATAAGCAATTTGGAAATTTTCTTAATGTCTTTTTCTAATTGTATTTTTTCATTCAAGTAGGCTTGCTTATCTGTTTTAGATAAACGGTAAAGTCTCATTTCAGCAATAGCTGTTGCTTGATTTTGTGTAAATCCAAACTCTTTAATTAAGTTTTGAATAACACCAGCTTTAGAACCTTCTGATCTTCTAATAACTGCAATAACTTCATCTGAAATTTCTGAAACCTTAATAAACCCTTCTACAAGCTCTAAACGTAATTTAAGTTTTTCTAAATCGTATGTTAAAGTCTTAACTTTAATATCTTTAACGTGAGCTACGTAAGCATCTAGAAGCCCAATTACACCAAGTGTAACAGGCTCATTTTTAAGGATGCAAGTATTGTTGTATGTGTAAATAACTTGCATATTTGTTTTTTGAAGTAAGTAATTTAAAATACTACGTTCATTAGCATTTTTATTTAAAGTAATTAAAATGCTAATGCCATCTCTATCTGATTGATCCTTAATTTCTGTAATTCCATCAATTAACTTATCTTTAATAATTTTGTCAATCTCATAAACTAATTTCGACTTCACTACACCATAAGGAATCTCTGTGATTTCAATATATTTATGTTTTTCATCTTCAGAAGTTGTGTATTTAGAAAACAATCTGATTTTGTTTTTTGTATTGTTTCCAAATTCAAGCGCTTCTAAGATACCTTTGTTCCCTTTGATTACACCACCTGTTGGGAAATCAGGACCCTTAACGATTTTTGAAATTTCATCAAAATGTGAAAATGGATTTGTAATTCTGTAGATAGCTCCATCAATAATTTCATTTAAGTTATGTGGGGGCATTTCAGTTGCCATACCTACAGCAATACCTGAAGCACCATTAACAAGTAAGTTAGGGAATAATGATGGTAAAACTATTGGTTCAATTTCTGAATCATCAAAGTTAGGAGCAAACTTAACTGGATTTTTCTTAATTTCACCTAAAACATATTCAGCAATAGGCGACATTCTAACCTCTGTATAACGCATAGCGGCAGCAGGGTCGTTATCAATAGAACCGACATTACCGTGCATATCAAGTAATGGGTGATTGATTTTTCATCATTGAGACATATTAACCATAGCTTCATAAACTGAAGAATCACCGTGTGGGTGATATTTACCAATTACATCCCCTACAACACGAGCTGACTTTTTATATGGTTTATCGTGAGTTAAACCAAGTCCCAACATAGAATATAAAATTCTACGTTGAACTGGTTTCAGACCATCACGTGCTTCTGGAATAGCTCTATTTTGAATAACGTATTTTGAATATCTACCAAAACGATCATCCATAATCTTATCTAATGACTGTCTGATAATTTTGTCTGCAATTTTTTGTTCTAAGTTTTTTTTCATACTTACTCCTACTTAAATGCTTGTTAATTAAAATTATAATTTATTATATAGATGCTAATTACAATTTTTAAAGTATATTCATAGGTATCGAAATAAAAATTTGGAAGATTAAAAAATATGAAGGATTTAAGACTTTTTATAGTAAAATAACATAAGAAAAACAGCATGTATTTTTGCAAAAATATATATGCACAATTCATAAAAATTATCATTATAAAAATAGTTTAAATAAAGGATAAAAATGCGTAAAGTAGTTAGATTAAAAAACAAATTACGTGCTGAAGCTCGTGCTAAAAAACTTGCAAAAGAACGTGCAAGAGACGCTAGAAGAGCTGCTAGAAGCGCTGAATAATCAAGGCCTTTCGGTCTTTTTTTATGCTTATTCACTAAATTAAGCTTTTTTGACTTTTATTCCTAGCACATAGGTATAAAAGTTTTTTAAAACTTTTAAAAAACTATATGTTTTTTATTAGTATAATAATTAAAATAAAGATTTTATCTTTTATGTCAATATCAAATTTTAAGAAGGGTAATTAAACATGGAATATAAAGCGTTGTATAGAAAATATCGTCCAAAAACATTTGATGATGTTATAGGCCAAGAGCACATAATTTTATCTTTGAAAAACATTTTAAAGACTAACAAAATATCACATGCTTATTTATTTTCAGGGCCAAAAGGAACTGGTAAAACATCGATTGCAAAAATATTTGCAATGATGTTAAATTGTGTTCATAAAGATCCTGCTGATGTTCTTAATCCATGTGAAATTTGCTTAAGTAATTTAAACAACAATATTGACATAATCGAAATGGATGCTGCATCAAATAATGGTGTTGATGAAATTAGAGATCTTAAGGAAAAAATTGAGCAAACGCCTATGAATGGTAAATACAAAATTTACATCATAGATGAGGTTCATATGCTTACAAAAAGTGCTTTTAATGCATTATTAAAAACACTTGAAGAACCACCTAAACACGCTATTTTCATTTTAGCGACAACAGACTTACATAAAATTCCTTTAACAATCAGATCAAGAGTTCAAAACTTTGTGTTCCATAGAATGAATGATGATAATATCATTAAACAACTTTCAAAAGTTTTCAACCAAGAACATATAAAATATGATACTCAAGCTCTTAAACTCATCGCAAGATTATCTAGCGGTGGTATGAGGGATGCGCTTACAATTGCCGACCAAGTTAGTATGTTGCATTCAGGTATCATAAGTGCTGAATCAATTTATCAAAACTTCGGTGTTTTATCATCAGAGCAAATTGTTAAAATCTTCCAATTAATTTCTATTAACAATGGAACTAAATTAATTTCATTATTAAATGAATTCCAAAATAACGGTGTTGAACCTCAGCAATTCGTTTTGAGTTTAGTTAACTTCTTAAAAGAAAAGATAATATTATCTAAAACAAATAATGTAAGTTTATTAAGTTGATTTGAACCTGAAGAGTTATCATCAGTTCACTTAGATAATAAAACTTGTTTTGAATTAACTGACATATTCTATGATATGTTAATTAAAGTTAACAAAAGCGAATATCCATTTGAAATTATTCAATTAGGTGTTTTGAAAGCTTTAAATGCTATCAATCCTAGTTTACATGAAGATTCAGATGAAACTTATGTTGCACCTGTATTTATCAAACCTGTGTTTAACAAAGAAAATCACAAAACTTCAACTAATAATGTTTTCACAGAAACTAAAGAAATTATTGAAGAAGAATTAACTTCTAATGAACCTCAAAATAATATTTCAATGGAAGTCGACAAAAATGAAAACACTATTCTCCAAGACATAAAAGTTGAAGAAATTGAAGATGATGGTTTTATAGATAACTCATTTTTGAGTGAAAAAATAGAAGAAGAAAAACTTGAGGAAGAAAAGTTTGTTTTAACAACTGAAAACATTTTTTCAGTTATATCCGGTAACTTTGATATTGAAATAAATCAGGTAAATCAGGAGTCCTCACAAACACAAACAGAGGAAATTAAGAAAGAAACTGAAGAAAAAGTTGAACAAGAAACAAAACAATCAGATAATCATTTTGCTGATGCATTAATAATTCCTGAAATTGAACCTGTCGGGAATGGATTAACTGATGAATTTACACCTTATCAACAAGAAAACGTACCTACTGAAGCGCAAGAAGAAAAAAACATCTTACTTGAATCTTTAGAAATTAATAAAGCACTCACAAAGGAAATTTCTGATCAAGTTAATAAAACAAATGAATTTATTATCCAAAAACACGAATTATCAAGTGATTTTGATGATGTTAATGATGATATTATCCAATTACAATCAGATACATCAACAAATAAAATATTAATTAACACTCGTGAAGTAGAAGTTCCTAAGTTTGGTGAAACAATGGAATTTGTAGAGGAAGTTCAAAAAGAAATTCAGGAAGAAATAAAAGAAGAAGAAAAACTCCTAGAACCTGAAGAAATTCCAACTAATGATGAACCAATACAAATTGGTGAACCACAAGAAGTTAATGTTTTCGAATATATATACAACACTCTTTGATCTAAAGAAGATCCATCACGTGATAAAGTAGCTCAATTCCAAAGATCAATTAATCAAGATTTAGCAATAATCACTCAAAACAAACCTGAGTTTTCTGAGATTGCTGAGTTGTTTGAAGACTCATTAATTATGGCTGCTTCAGAATATTTCATTAACATTTACAATAAAGATACTGCTAAAGTTAATAAGCTAAAAGAGCTTGCTAACACACCTAAAATGCAAGAATTTGTTAAATATGTTTTTGATAACAAAAACAAATATATTTATCCAGTTGATGCAGCAGCTCTTGCTAAAATTAGAGAAACAATTGGACAAAATAAAGACATCCAAATTGCAGATTATAAACCTAAAAAATGAGAAGATGAGTTTGCACAAAACACTTTAACTGACTTAACTCAAATTGGTAAATTATTATTAGGTGATGATGAAGAATTAGAAATCGAATATGAATAGAGGTTATTATGAATAATGATTTTTTAAGAAGAATTAAAAATATGCAAAAAGAATTAGAAACAAAACAAAAAGAATTAGATGAAAAAACATTCACAGTTTCTAAACAAGGTATTGAAGTAGTTCTTAAAGGAGATATGTCAATCGTTTCAATTGAAATTGATGAATTATTAATTGATCCTGAAGATAAAGACATTCTTCAAGACTTAATTACAATAGCGATCAATGAAGGTATTGATTTAATCAAAGAAGAGCAAGATAAATTAGCTCCATCAATGCCTGGAATGCCATTTTAATAAGAATGTTTAATACTGAACAAATTAACAAATTTTTAGAAGTTATCAGGCAAATTCCTGGTATTTCTAAAAAACAAGCTGAAAAAATTGTTTATTGAATATTAGAAGCTGAAAAAGAGCAAGTACAACAAGTTGCACAAGCTTTTATCGATGTAAAAGAAAAAACAACATTTTGTCCTATTTGTTCGCAAGTTATTGAAAACAATTATTGCAGTATTTGTGACAATAGTTCAAGAGATAACACGTTGTTAATTGTGGAAAACAGACAAGTTATGCAAAAAATTGAAGATGCTAATATTTACAACGGTAAGTATTATGTATTTTCACATCTAATTATCAATGAATATGAGGAGCAAAAGTATCAAAAAGAAATTCAAAAACTTTTAGATTATGCTCAAAAATTTGATGAAATTATTTTAGGGATTTCTCCAAGCATAAAAGGTGAGGTAACTAATGAATTCCTTAAGGAGAAACTTACTAAACAGAATTTAAAAGTGACAAGATTAGCCATTGGTTTACCAGTGGGTTCATCAGTTGACTACATTGATGCTATCACTTTAAAATTCTCACTTATAAATAGACAAAAATAAATTAATTACAATCATCTGGAGGAAACTATGTTTATATCATTTGAAGGTTTAGACGGTAGTGGTAAAACTACTTTAACACAGAAACTTTACGTAAAATTTCAGGAACTTTACCCACACATTCCTGCTCTTTGAACAAGAGAACCTGGTGGTAGAGGGATTAAAGAAGCTGAAAAAATTAGAGAAATTATTTTAAGCAAAGAATCAGATCTTTCACCTGTTGCTGAAGCTCTTTTATACACAACAAGTAGAAGAATTCACTTAGAAAAAGTAATTTGACCAGCACTTAAAGAAAATAAAATTCTTATTTGTGATAGATATGTAGATAGCTTTTATGCATATCAAGGATATGCAAGAAATTTAGGTATTGAATTTACAAAAGCTATTACTAACATAGTTATTAATGGGACAATGCCAGATATTACAATTTTCTTAAATTTAACTCCAGAGCAAGCTAAAAAGCGTCGTGAAGAAACAAGATTAGTTGAAGACAGAATGGAACAAGAAAAATTACAATTCCACCACGATGTTTACAAAGGGTACTTAGAAATGATTAAATCAGACCCTCAACGTTTCATTATTATTGACGCTACTCAAACAGAAGATGAAGTTTTAGAAGATATTATCAAGCAGTTACAACAAAGTCCAAAATTTTTATCTTACCTTAAATCATTTGAGTAATGATTAATCAATCTATATTAAAGTCAATAAATGATTCAGCAAAATTAAATAAGCTAAATCATTTATTTTTATTAACTGCTAGTAGTAACTACAATTTTGACAACGATTTGTTAGATTTTATCAACAAGATTAACCCTGCTCCAATAGCTAAATTAGACAAATTAAACCTGCCATCTAACATTTACTATTTAGACGGTTCAGAAGAACCTATTAAAAAAGAAGAATTTGAAAATGTTTTTAATGAAGTTTCTTATTCAAGCAACTTTGATAAGTACAAAATAGTTATCATTAAAAACATTGAAAACTCTTCATTAATTGCACTTAATTCACTTTTAAAATCAATTGAAGAACCATCAGATAAAGTTGTTATTATAATGACAACAAACAATCTGAATAATGTTCTTCCAACCATATTATCACGTGCACAAGTCTTAAAAGTTGATATTCTCTCACCTGATATAATAGAAGAAAAATTTGCTTCATTGAAAAATGATCCAACTTTTTCAGTTGTCAAAATGCTTTCTAACGATTTAACTTTTTTAACTGAAGCTTCTGAAAACTTAGTTAAATATCAACACCTTATTGCAGGTTTCATAATTGCTACGAGACAATCTTTATTAAATAAAATTTATATGTTTGAATATTTAGATAGAACACTAATAAATAAGGATAACGATAAAGATGCACACTTTGTTTTATCACTATTAAAAGCATTCATATTAGGTAAGTTTTTAGAATTCCAAACATTACCATTGCACAAAGAACTAAATAAACTAAGACAAGAATTATTAGAAAAGCACCCTAACTTATTAACATTTATAGTTGACTTAGATGACTTTAATAACTCAAAAAACTTTCAAGGTAATTTTGAATTACATAAACAACTTTTATTAAACAAATTAATGGAGTACTATGGCTAAATTATATATTGTAGGAACACCAATCGGTAATCTTGAAGATATAACTTTAAGGGCGTTAAGAACTTTACAAGAGGTAAACATAATTGCTTGCGAAGACACAAGAGTCACTTCTAAACTTCTTCAAAGATATGAAATATCAAATAAAAAATTATTAACATACAATAATTTCACCGAAAAACATAGTGCTCAAGGAATTATTAACTTAATATCTAATGGAGAAGACGTTGCTTTAGTATCTGATGCAGGTATGCCTGTTGTATCAGATCCTGGATTTGAAGTTATTGCAGAAGCAAGAAAAAACAACATAGATATCGAAATTATTCCAGGTGTAAATGCAGCTATAACAGCATTTGTTGCTTCTAACTTTACTAATGACTTTACATTTCACGGTTTTATTAAAGACAAAACTCAACAAAGAATTAATCAACTTAAAGAATTGAATATCGGTACACACATTTATTATGTGTCGCCTCATAAATTAATCTCAACTTTAGAAGACATTAATTCTGTATTTAATGGACAAGAAAAAATTTGTTTAGCTAAAGAACTTACAAAACTACACGAAAATCTTTTTTATGGGTCTGCTAGCGAAATTCTTCAGCACTTTGCAAATTTAGACTCTATTAAAGGTGAGTTTACAATGGTTCTGAATTTACCTAAAATCAAAAGAGAAAAAGTAAATAAATATAAAAAGGATTAGAAAAAATCAGCAGTTTATTTGCTGATTTTCTTTTTCTATTCTTCTTCTACTTCAACTATGTGAGCTTCTTGTGCTCCCTCGATTAAATGTGGAGTTTTAGCTTCGACAGATTGTGGTGCACTATCTCAATTAACTTTTTTCATTTTCTTAGTTAATTTGAATTTTTCAACTTCATCAACTAAGTATCTGAATTTTCTTTCAAGATCATTTGTAAGTAAGTTTTCAAGTGTATTAGCTGAATCTTGAATTTTTTCAACTTGTTTCTTCATATCAGTCGCAACTTTATTAAGTGCTTCTAATCTTGTTTCTAAAAGTTTATTTTTGAATTGTTCAAATTCTTCAAGAATTTTCATTTTATCTCTAAGTTCGACAAAATTGAATTCAGAAGCCTTTAAAAACATATAACGTTGTAGTTGCAACATTTGAATCATAAATGGTAATCTTATTACTCAAACTTGGTTCTTGTTATCTTTATCTCTTTCAATCTTTACAAGAAAGTCATCTTCTTTTTCCAATTCAGTAACTAGGAATGCAGTTTCTGCGTGACGAGCTTTTTGATCTTTGATTAATTTATTTATGAATTGTGAGTTCTTTTGTGAGCCATTTTCCGTTTCTGATTTTGCTTCAATAACAACAGAACCAATTTTCACTCTATTATTATTTTCGTTCTTGTAGAAAGTAACTAAGAAGTCTGGTTTTGTACCATCAATATTAGTTGTTGTTTTTTCATAATCAACTAAATCATCCAAGTTCGTGTACTGATCTAATAAGTGAGCGATTTGTTCTTCAAAGTTTTCTCCAACTCTCTTTGAAGATAATAATGATTTACTTGTTTTAAGAGCATCAATTGTGTCGTTGGCAGCTTCTAATCTATTTTGAACTTCAATTTTTTCTTTTTTAAGTTCTTCAATTTGCTCTTTAAAATTGTTTTTTAATTCTTCGATAATTTGATTATTCTTAACTTGATTTTCTTTTTCTAATTCTTTTTTGTATTCTTCTTTAGCTTTCTCTATTGCTTTAATATTATTTAGTTCAAGCTTGCTTTTCTCAGCTTCAATTGTCGAATTCATAGAAGCATTTAATTCACTTAACTGATTTTTTAAATCATTATAAGCATTAGCTTGCTTTTGTTTTTCTATTTCTTGAGCTAATTTAAATGATGATTCTAATTTTTCAATTTCGTCTTGTCTTGCTCTTTTTGAGACTTCAAGTTCTGTTTTTAGTGAAGCAATCTTTTTATCATACTCATCAATCACACCTTGAACATTGACCTTATATTCAGGTAAATTTGTAAGATTTTCAAGTATTTCTGTTTTTACTTGATTTCTAATATCGTCATTTCTTTCATTGTTTATGCTGCTACTTAAAATGAATAATTCTTTATTACTTAAGCTTGACAAATCAATAATATCACCAGCATAAGCATTTTCAATCAAAACCAATTTCATTGGATTTTGTTCACTAAATCTAAATTCAATCTTTTTCATATAAACGTCCCTTCCGAATTGTTTTTTGTCCTATATTTTTATTATACTTTTTTTTTTTTTTTACATTCGCCCCTAATTTTTATATGCCTTATTTTAAATACTATTAGTATTTTTTATAATATTTTACTTTTTATAATTTAGAAAAAAAGCAAGTGGTTACACTTACTTTTCCAACATATTAAATAGTTCAACAATTTTCTCTACTGATAATTGTTGAATTCTTAAATTATCATCATACCCTAATTGTTTAAATATATTAAGAATATGATCTTTTGAATATTTATTTTGTAATGAATAAGAAAGTTTCTTTCTTCTGTTTTCAAAGCATAATTTGAAGAAATCCTTAATTGAATTTCATTCATCTAATGAAACATTATTTTTAAATCTCAAAGATAAAATAGCCGAATCCACCTTTGGAGCAGGTGAAAAAGCATTTGCAGGAACAATAAATTCTAATTTACAATCAGCTAAAAATTGTGATGAAACTGATAATTTTGAATAATCTTTTGTATTAGGTTTAGCACAAACTCTTTGCGCTACTTCTTTTTGAACCATTACTAATACACCCTCAAAATTATCTTTGTTTTCAAATATTTTAAATAGTATATCAGTTGTTATGTAATAAGGAATATTAGCAATAATGTAAGTGTCCTTAAAATTAGTTATATCAGCTCCCAGGAAGTCTTGATGAATAAGTTTAAAATTAGGATTGTTTATTTCTTTATTTAGAACATCAACCATATCAGCATCAATTTCAAAAGCAGTTACATAAGCACCTGCATTTAAAAGATAATTAGTTAAAGCACCTCTACCCGGTCCTATTTCCAACACTTTTTGTTCTTTTACATCAAATACGTTGATTATCTTACGTAAAATGTTTTGATCTTTTAAGAAGTTTTGTCCAAACTTCTTTTTTGCATAAACTTCTTTTTTATTTTGCATTATAAATTAAATAAAGTCCTTAAGTTTTTATTAATTCTATCTGTGAATTTATCCATGCCCACTTTTTTAATTCCTGCTATGTAGTAAGCGACAAATAAAACTGTATTTGGTTCATTTTTTTGTTCTGTGTATGGATGAACTCTTAAGAATGGAGCGTCAGTTTCTGTAAGAATTCTCTCAAGCGGTAAAAACTCAATAATATCTCTAGTTTGGTTCGTTGTTCCATATGTAACAGCACCACTGAATGAAAAATAAAGATTTTTAAATTCTAAAAATTTCTTAGCTCACTCCATATTTCCAGCAAATGTATGGAGCATAACTTTGATGTTAGGAAACTCTTTTAAAATATCATAAACATCTTGGTAAGCCTGGTATTGGTCGATTTTATCTCTAATGTGAACAACAATGGGTAGATTTAATTCTTGTGCTAATTTGATTTGGTTTCTAAATGATTTAATTTGATTTTCTCTTGATGGAACACCTTCTTCATAGAAATAATCTAATCCAATTTCTCCAATTCCAACAATAGTCTGATCAATTAAATCTTTATATCTTAAATAATCATTCTCATCAATTCCATCTTCAGGATGAATTCCTATAACAGGTTTAATTAAATCAGGATACTTTTTAGCTAACTTGATAACTTCTTTATTTTCTTCAGCGTGACCACCATTAACAATCATAAATTCAAGTCTATTAGCATAAGCTTGCTCGCAAATCATATCGATAATTTCTTCATGTTTGTAAGCGGTCATTGATAAATGATTATGTGCATCAACAAATTTATTTTTCTTTGAACTCATATTATTTACCTAAACAGAAAGTGCTGAACATAACATCTAATAAATCTTCTCTGTTTACATTTCCTTTAATATTTTGTAATTGATCTCACGCTGCATATAAATCGATGATAATCATGTCAAAAGTCGCATAGTTGTCAAGTGCATTTTTAGCATCCTTAAGCGAATTTAAAGCTTGCTTAATAAGTGAAAGTTGACGTGTATTTGAAAAAATACGCTCATCTAAAATGTTGATATTCTGGAAGTTCGAAACTAAACCTTGTTCTAATGCTTCAATATCGTTATTTATAGCAGAAATATAAATAACGTTATCATCTAATGACTTATCTGACTTTAGCAAGTCTTTTTTGTTCATAACTTTTAAATAGAACTTACCTAACTCTTTTGATTTTTGCTCAATTAATTTATCAAAATCATCTTCAGATTCATTTGCAGATACAACGTGAACTACAAGATCACTTTTTTCAATTTGATCTAATGATTTTTGAATACCAATTTTTTCAATAATTTCTTGAGTGTTTCTTAAACCAGCAGTATCAACAAGTTTAAATAACATATCATTGATTTTGTAGGTGGCTTCAACTAAATCTCTTGTAGTTCCTGCGATATCTGTAACAATTGCTTTATCTTCTGATAAAAGTGCATTTAAAATACTACTTTTTCCAACGTTAGGTTTTCCTAAAAATGCAACTTTAACTCCTTCAAAAACATATCTAGAATCCTCTGAAATTTTTACTATTTTTTCTAGGTCACTGATTAAAACAGAAATTTTCTCTGACATATTAATTGAATCTAAACGTTCAACATCATCGTATTCAGGGTAGTCAATATTAACTTCAGCAAGACCGATTAAAACAGCAATCTTATTTAAAAACTCATCAATTAAACCTGAAGTTTTACCTTTGAATTTATTAACTGATGCAAGTGCTTGAGATGAAGTTTGAGCCATAATTAAATCGTGAATAGCTTCAGCTTTAATTAAATCCATTTTTCCATTTAAAAAAGCTCTTCTTGTGAATTCACCACGTTCAGCTAATCTAGCACCATTTTCAAGTAATAAACTTAAAACTTTGTTTGTAACAACAATTCCACCGTGACAGTTAATTTCGATTAAAGGTTCGCCAACATAGTTATTGAATACATCATTACCATTTGCATCTTTTTTACCAACAAATGACATAACTAAAACTTCATCAATAAGTTGTCCATTATCGTGAATGAAACCATATGAAATTGTGTGATCTGCGCCAATTTTTCCTTTAAAAACTTTAGAAACAACATTTACTGCATCAGGACCACATACACGAACAATTGAAATTGGTTGATTTATATGAGAACCTGAGCTGATTGCTGCAATTGTTTCATTAGTCATATTGTCTCCTTTCTTATAAATACAATAAAACTAGCTAAAAAGCTAGTTTGACATTTATTTATTCATTAATTCTTCTTGTTTTTCACTTGTAATTTTGTCGATTTTACTAATTTCTTTATCAACTTCTTTTTGAATAACATCTAAGTATCTTTTTTGTTCGTCTTCTGATAACTCTTCATCAGCTTTGATAGCTTTATTAACTTCTTGACGAGCATTACGAACACCTACTTTAGCATTTTCAGTTAACTTAGATAATGATTTAACCATTTCCTTACGTTTTTCAGTTGTAAGAGGAGGGAAGTTTAATCTAATTTGACTTCCTTCATCAATTGGCATAACACCTAAGTTTGCTTTTTCAAGAGCTTTATTAATTTCCTTAACTGATGTAATATCATAAGGTTTAATTAATAATTGTTGTGGTTCAGGAACTGAAATGTTTGATAATTCTTCAAGTGGTGTAAGTGTGTCATAGTAATTGACACGAATGCCTTTGATCAATTGAGGGTTAGCTCTACCTGTTGAAATTTTTGATAATTCAAAACGGTAATGTGAAAGTGCTTTTTCTGCTTTTTCAGCAAAATCTAATAAATAAATATCTAATTCCATTATTTAGTAACCTCTGTATGTTTGATTTTTCCTTCAAGTGCATTTAAAATTGAATTTTCTTCTAATAAGTTAAACACAATTAAATTAATATTGTTGTCTCTAGCCATACTTGTGGCTGTTAAGTCCATAACTTGTAATTTCTTTTCTAAGATTTCATCATAAGTGATGTGATCATAATGTTTTGCATCAGGATTTTTCTTAGGATCTGAATCATAAATTCCATCAGTTCCATTTTTACCCATTAAAATAACTTGAGCACCAACTTCTGATGCATATAATGTTGCTGCTGTATCTGTTGTAAAGAATGGACGACCTGTCCCTCCGGCAAAGATAACAACTTCACCATCTTCTAAGTATTTGATTGTTTTTTCATTAATGTAATATTCAGCTACTCTTTGATCAATGTTTAATGAACTTTGAACTCTAGCTTTAAGTCCGACACGCTCGAAACCGCTACCTAAGGCAATAGCATTCATAATTGTAGCAAGCATTCCAATATAGTCAGCTTTATTTCTGTTAATTCCATTTTTTTCAGCAGAAGCACCTCTTCAGAAGTTTCCTCCACCAATAACTACTGATACTTGTATACCTTTAGCTACAATTTCTTTAAGTTGTAATGCAATTTTGTGAACTAAATCATAGTCAATTGCTAAATGTTTTTCTTTGTTTGCAAAACCTTCTCCGGAAAGTTTTAAAAGAATTCTTTGATACTTAATCATCACTACCTCTATTTAACAAGTTAAGTTTTTATTATTTAATATAAATAATAATGTTTAAACTAATTATATAGAAAAAAGATTTTTCAGTCTATTTTTTTTAACTTTTTACAAAATCTCTAAATTTAAGGATAAAAACTGCAATTTTTCACTTTTTTATGGAATTTTTCACAATTTTTCTCACAAATTACCGTTTTTTAAAAAATACTTTATAATTTATAAACATATTTTACAAATATGTTGTATTTTCAATTAATATTCCTATGCCATAGGAATAAAATTTTCCAAAAATAATTTAAAGAAAGAGGTAGATTATGGCAGCAGAAAAAGAAAAATTTTTATTTGCTATTGACTTAGATGGTACAACACTTCAATCTAGTGCAACAGGTGTTATTCACGACAGAACACTTAGCGCAATTAAAAGAGCAACAGAGGAAGGACACGTTGTATGTATCCTTACAGGAAGACCTTGAAGAAGTACTAAATTCATTTATGAATCATTAGGTCTTGACACAATCGTTGCTAACTACAATGGAGCGCATATTCACCATCCATATGATCAAGAATTCATCCCTTACATTAAATATTTAAACTTAAATGAAGCATTATACATTTTAGGTGATCCTAAAGTTAAAAAAGAAGTTTCAAACATCGCTATTGAAGGACCAGACTGAGTTCAATTAGATCACCGCGATGAAGAACTTGAAAAAGTTTTCGGATTTAAAACAAGTTCAAAATTACGTATCGGTTTAGACTTATACAAAATTCCTTTGATGCCTACAGGAATTATCTTTGACGTTAAAGAGACAACAAACATTGAAGAACTTAGAAAATACCTTAAATCAAGATATGGTGACTTAGCTGAATTCTCATACTGATCAAAAGGAGAAGGTTTAACACCTGTTTTTGATATGACTAACATTACAGCTAACAAAGGTAAAGCTTTAAGTATGTTAATTAGATACTACGACGTTAAAGTTGAAAACACAATTGCATTAGGAGATGGATTTAACGACGTTCCTATGTTTAAAATCGCAAACATTTCAGTAGCTATGGCTAATGCTTCAAAAGACGTTAAAAAATATGCATCAATTAGAATTTCTAAAACAAACAAAGAAGGTGGAGTTGGAGAATACATTCACAAATTCTTAGACAATCCACAAGCCGAGATAGAAAAATCAAACGCACGTAAAAGAAAAATTCAAGCTATCGAGGAAGAATAATGAAATATCTTGATGATATCAAACAACTTAATGTTGATTTAGAACAAGTAATCGGGGTTGATGAAACAGGGGTCGGCGATTACTGAACACCACTTGTTTCTTGTGCAGTTTATTTACCAAATAAGCTTAAACAATTTGTTGCTTCATTAGGTGTAAAGGATTCTAAAAAACTATCTGATAAACAAATTTTATCTTTAGCTCCTAGATTAATGGAATTTCTTGAATATTCCGTTTACACACTTACTCAAGCTGGATATAACAAATTAAGCAAGTCTTATAATGCTAATGAACTTAAATTTTTCACTCATGCAAGTGCATTGAGTTCATTAGCTAAAAAATACAAAATTCAAGCAACTGCAATTATTATTGATAAATATTCGACAACTAATTCAATATTAAAATATCATCAAAAATTCTTTATTGAAAATAACTGAGCTAAATTAAATGAATTACAATTACCAACATTGCTAGTTAATAAAGCTGAAGATATTCACTTATCAGTTGCATGTGCTTCAATTATTGCAAGATACCATTTATTGCAATATATGGAAGAACAATGCAAGAATTGAAATTTCAATTTCTTACTTGGAGCTAGCAAGCACGTTGTTGCTCAAATCCACGAGTTCACACAAACTTATGGAGAAAGCTCATTAAACTCTGTTTTAAAACTTAATTTTAAGCTTAAATAAAAATGAATAGACCTTATACACTGGTCTATTCATTTTTTTAGTCCTATAAAACTTTACCACTTAAACGATTTCTTTGTAAGTCAATTTCAGTGATTTCAGAGTTAATCACTAAACCTGGATAATACTTATCAAAAATCGATTCATTTCCGTTTAAGTTTAAATTACTTACGTGAATAAATAGATTCTTCTTAATTCCGATATAAACAAATATACCAAAATCAGTAATATTTTCAACAGTTCCTTGAATTGTATCTCCAACTTTTAAATCATTTACATCTAACACACTGTCTTTTAAGATAAATCCTGATTTATTATCAACAATTTTCTTAGTAGGACTTGATAATGCTTGAAGTATTAATTCAACTGTATAAATGTCCGAATTTAACTCATCAGCAATTGTTTGTGCATTTAAGTTGGAAACATCTATCCCTTGCTCATTAGGTTGTAAGTTAAATTTTTCAACAATTCTTGATGCTAATTTATATGATTCAGGGTGAATTATTGTTTTATCAAAGAAGTTTGATGAAGTGAATATTCTTAAGAAACCAACTGATTGCTCAAAACTTTTTGGACCTAATCCAGGAACTTTGAGAAGTTCATTTCTGTTTTCGAAATTCTTACTTTTTTTACTATTTCTGTATTCAATAATATTTTGAGCTATCTTTTTGCTTAAACCTGCTATATACATCAAAATATGCTTTGTAGCAGTGTTCAAGTCAACACCAAACTCATTAACTACTTTTTGAACTTTAAAGTTTAAATATTGTTCTAATTCTTTTTGATTTAAGTCATGTTGATACTGACCCACACCAATTGACTTAGGATCAATTTTGACTAACTCATTTAATGGGTCTAAGAATTTTCTACCGATATTAATTGCACTTCTTTCTTCAACACTTAAGTTAGGGAATTCTTCGATTGCAATTTGAGAAGCTGAATACACACTAGCTCCAACTTCAGAAACAATAGCATATTTAACTTTTAAATTGTTTTGCTTAATAATATTAGAAATAAATAATTCAGTTTCCCTTGAAGCTGTTCCGTTTCCAATAACAACAATAGTAATTTTATACTTGTTAATAAAATCTAAAACTACCTTAGTTGCTTCTGCAACTTTTTCTTGTGGTTTGTTAGGGTAAATTTTAGCAATACCTAAAACTTCTCCATTTTCAGATAATCCAGCTATTTTACATCCATTAACATATGCAGGGTCAATGGCTAAAATATTGTGCCCTGTAATTGCTGGAGCAGTTAATAATTTTTCAACTGAATTTGCAAATATATTAATACTTGCTTTTTCAGCTATTTCAAATAAGTCACTAAAGATTTCTCTTTCTACACTAGGTAAAATAAGTCTTTTGAGTGAATCATTAATCGCATCAATAACATTGTCTTTATTGTTTCTTGTTTTATCGATAGCTTTTAAAATGATAATAACTAATGGTTCGTGTTTGTACTCAAATTCAAGTTTCAGTTTATCTAATTTAACACCTCTATTAATTGCTAATACATTGTGGTTTTTAATGTATTTAATAGGTGTTGAAAAATCATAGTAATTTAAGAATACTAAATCATCATTTTCATCATTAACTTTTTTTGACTTTGTTGTTTTAATTCTTCCAAAATTGTAGATTGATTCTTTAATTTGTTTTTTAATTTCTACATTCTGTGAAATTCACTGTGCAATAATGAAATTAGCTTGCTCAATAGCAAATTCAACTGTAGGCACTTGTTCTGTTAAATATTTTTTAGCTTCTCTTGCAACATCAAATTGAGGGTTTTTATTCTCAAAAATTCTCTTTGCAAGTGGCTCTAAACCGAGTTCAACGGCTTTTGTTGCTTTTGTGATTTTACCAACCTTGAATGGTTCATAAATTGACTCTAATTCGCTTTTGACAGTTGTATTTAAGATTTGTTCCTTAAGCTTGTCTGTAAGTAAATTCTTTTCACTTAGAATTTTAATAATTGCTTGTTGTCTATCTAAAAGCTCTTCTTTGTATTTGTAAATAGATTCAATTTGATAGATTTGTTCTTCATTAAGCCCACCAGTTTGTTGTTTTCTATAACGTGAAATGAACGGAACTGTATCTCCATTAGATAACATTTCTAAAACTGTTTGAACTTGATTTGTAGGAATGTTTAATTCTTTTGAAGCTAACTCCAAGGCTAATTCGTTATTTTTCATATTATCCTTCCTATTAGAAACAAAAGAATCACTTTAAGAAGTGATTCTTAAGATTATTATTGTTTATTGTTGTTTAATTTATTTGCTTCTTTTTCTGGTGTTGTCATTGAGTCTGTTCTAAAGTTTTTAAATGCAATAACTTTAACAACAAATGGGTTTACAACTCTTTGTGTAAATCCTTGAACAAATGCATAGAATACTGGAGCTAATAAGTCACCTAATAACATAGCAAATGTTGCGTAAACTAATGAATCGAATGCAAATGAATTTTTTAATTGATCCAATGTTACTGAAGTATCGAACCCAAAATCAGGGGCTATTTCAGTAATTTTTGTTTCTAAATGCTTACCAACATGAGTTTCTGATGTAAAGAATGCAGGTAATTGTTGAGCTAATCCTCTAGCTGGGTTAATAGCTGCTGTCCCACCTAAAATTCCCATTCACACTGATAATGAAATGATGAACATAATCATTAAATCACGGTATTTATTGTTAATGTTTGGTGAAAAAATTGGGAACAATAAGATAGCTGTCATAACTAACTCAACAAAGAAAATTCACGCTGTTCCACTTGCTAAAACGTGGTTTGCTGATGGATTTGAACCTTTTTCTAATTCTGCAACAAAAGAAGCTTTGTAAGCGCCAATTGCAGTAATTGGGGCATTAGGTAAATTATCTGCCCCTACTGATAAGTATCCAAATAAATAGATAAATCCTGCAGCAGCAAATGCTCCTAAGAATTGAATTGCAATTTTATATAAAGCATAGTAACCATTATTTCTACCGTTTATATAACGATAAATAGTGACAGCTGGGTTGAGGTCACAACTTCAACGTAAAAAGATGAATAACACTACCCCAACAGCAATAAATCCTGCATAAAATCCAACAATGATTTTATGCAACATATATTCTTCAACAACTTTACCTGAAGATGTGTAAATTGATAGACCTGCTAATGCAAGTGATAAAAAGATTGTTCCGATAAATTCTGATAAACCGTGGATGATTCAAGTTTTTAAATCAGCTGGTTTCTCAGCATTTTGTCTTTCTGATGCTCTTAATTTAAAGAAGCTAAATAAATCTTTGAAAAAGTTATTTTTCTTAATTAATAATTCCTGTGTATTAACCATTTTGTATTTTTCCATTCTCTAATAAAACTAATGCTTTTGAGTAATCTCCTGCTTGCGCAGCGTCTGCATTTTCTAATGTTGTTTTAGCTATTTGAGTTAAAGCTAAATCTGTTAAGAATGCTTGGTGTGATGTTACTAAAACGTTGTCCATTTCAATTAATTCTGCTCATTGAGGATCTTGTTCTTTAAGTTCTTTAATTCTTGATGAAACGTCTTCGTAAAATCTTCCTTCTTCTCTTTCTAAAACGTCAGTTGCAAATCCACGAACTTTACCTGATTTGAGCCCATCAATCATTGCTTGTAATTCAATAATTTCTCCTCTGGCTGTGTTGATAATAATTGCTCCTGGTTTAAGCATATCAATAGCAGCTTTATCAAATAAGTATCTTGTTGAAGGTAATAAAGGACAGTGGATTGAAATAAAGTCTGAGTTTTGTAAGATTTCTGAAAATGAAGCTCATTCAAATCCGAATTGTTCAGCTAATTGAGGGAAGTTATCTTGAGCAAATGCATCAAATACTAAAACTCTAGCACCTGTTGCTTTAGCAATTTTAATAAATGTTTGTCCAATTTTTCCTGAACCAACAACCCCAATTGTTGAATTTCCAACACAAAGTCCATCAAGTCCATTTAATGAGAAGTTGTAATCTTTAACTCTTTTATTAGCAATTAAAAGATTTCTGTTAAGTGCTAATAATCCTGCAAAAGCAAATTCACCAATACTTTCAGCTGAGTAGTTGAAAATTCTGTAGACGTGAATTCCTAACTCGTTAGCTTTAGCAACATCAATTTTGTTGTATCCCATTGATCTTTGCAATCAAACTTTTACACCCATTTTTGCTAAGACTTCTAAAATTACTTTGTCACCATAAGTGTTAACAAACCCACATACAGCATCATAACCTTTAGCTAACTTAACTGTATATAAGTTTAAGTTCTCTTTAAAAAAAGTAATTTCGTGTCTTCCATCATTATATTTTTCAAAGTATTTAATATCGTAATCTTTAGAATCAAAAAATGCAATTCTCATATTTTCTCCTAGATAAAATGAATAAAAATAAACCTAATAATTTTTAAAGTAATTATATTAAATTTATACTAAAACAAAGGCTTTTTATTTAAACTAAACTAATAGTGTACTAGGTATAAAAATAGTTCATTTTCAGCTAAATTTACTATTGTAAATAGGAGGAGAAAATGAACTTAATATTATTTTATTTATCTAACTTACACAAGGGAAATAACTACATAATTTATAAAAATCTTAAAAGCATTCCTAAAATCGATATGAATCTATTAACACAATGAGTAAAAGAGTATGTGAAAAAGAAAATAAAGTTCATCACCATTTTAGATGAAGAATATCCTTTGAATTTAAACATTATTAAATATCCACCTTATGTGCTTTATATGTATGGAAACACTTCACTACTTAAAAACAAAAATAAAGTTTATCTAGTTGATGAAAGAAACATGCTAGATAGTTTTAATTCTGAAAAACATCTTGAAAATATGGTTAATTCTCACGTGTTAATTACCAATGACTATAAAGAAAGTGAAAAATCTATTGTTGATTTTTATAGAAATCACAACGGTTCTATTATTCACATTCTAAAAGAAGGTTTTAATGATGAGATTTTAAAACAAACCTTAAAACCAAATGAACTTTATATATCTCAGTATCCCTTAAATTGTCATCCTAGAAGAGAATATTTTAAACAAGCAAATTTATTAAGTTCTTTATTGAGTAAACAATTTATTTCATTCTCCTTAAAAGGAGACTCAAAAGCAATACAGTTAGTGAATTACTTTGCTGATATTGGTAAGGATATAAAATGTTTCCCTAGTGATGATTTTAGTGATTTGAATAATCAGCTTATTAAGTCCGGAGCCACTTTAATTACTTCTGTTACTGAAATTTAGAAATAAAAAAACGTGTCACATAATTGCTGTGGCACGTTTTACTATATAAATTAAAATTAGTTTTGTCTTTCAGGATATACAGAAACATACTTTCTGTTTCTTCTGCTTTCGTATTTTACATATCCATCGATTTTTGAGAATAATGTATCGTCTCCACCACGACCAACATTTTGTCCTGGGAAAATTTTTGTTCCTCTTTGACGGTAAATGATTGATCCTGCTGTTGCAAATTGTCCATCACCTAATTTAGCACCTAAACGCTTACTATGAGAATCACGACCGTTACGGGTAGAACCACCGGCTTTCGTGTGTGCCATATTCTAATTACCCTTCGATTTTTGTAATTTTAACACGTGTGTAAGGTTGACGGTGTCCTAATTTTCTTTTGTGAGTAGACTTTGCATTGTGACGATATACAACAATTTTCTTTGCTTTCCCTTGTTTTTCGATTGTTCCGTAAACTACAGCATTAGATAAGTAAGGTCTCCCTACTTTATCGTTAACTAATAAAACTTTGTCAAATTTAACTTCTGAGTTTTCTTGACCTTCAAGTTTTTCAACGAAGATTGTTTGACCTTCTTTAACTAAAAGTTGTTTTCCACCTGATTCGATAATTGCAAACATGCAATACCTCCAAAATGTGGCTCGTCTTTGAGGTGGCTTATGCACTTGATGAACCTCTTTAGTACGGTTACAAATGTAACATGCTTATTATATAGTAATAAAGTAAAATTAGTAAGTTTTTTTAGTCTTAAAATATAGAAGTTATACAAATTTTTTCAATGAAATGATGACTTTAAATTGAAAAATTATGAATAATGATTTTTTTAAAATAATAAGTAATTTTCAATTACATTAGAAGTTTTCTTAACAGTATTATCTCACTTGAATTCTTGATCTTTACCTTTAACTGAACCTGAATTTGATGTAAATGACTTAAATAAACCAAGAATAGATATTGCGCCTTGAACTATCGATGGAATTAACGGAACTAAAGCGGCAAACGAAAAACCAGGTTGAATTTGCGAATACTTTTCTTTTTCTAGTGGTTTTAGATCATTAAGTTTCATAGTTAGCCTCCTTTCATTTATATAGTAAAAATTGATCAAAAAAGAACAGTTTTTTTACTGTTCTACATAGTTTGTATTGAAATTACCAGAAACTTTAGCTACTTTTGAGCAAGAAACTCAAACAGTAGGATCAATTATTTTTAAATCAGCAATTAAGTTTTTCTCTTCTAGAAGAAGAATTGTAGTTTCAATTTTAATTGCAGTTTTACCTGTGTAACCTGATTTGAAACGTTCAATTCTATAACTGTGTCAGTAATTAATAAGTTTGAAGTAAGCAATAATTGTTTCAGGATTTGATGAAATAATTGTTAAGTTTACTTTCTTATATTTAGGATATAACATACCAACAACTAAGTTAGTAACTATTAAGTATAAGAATGTTGAAAGTTCTCTCATTCCGAATAACTCACCATTTTGATTTGGACGAACAAATCCATAAATAAGCACAAATGTAACTGCTGTTATGAAACCAACAATAACAAGAATTGAACTAACGCTTTTCTTATGCTTTGTTGAGAAGTAGTAAGCAATAATATCTGTTCCACCAGTTGAACCACCAACTTTTCACGAAATAGCTATTCCTGTACCAATAAATACTGCTCCAAGACATCCATAAAGTAAAACTCCTCAGCTAATTCCATCTGAATATCAAGCTAATTGTGTTAATTGTTCAATTGAATATTGAGCGTATTTTTCAAATTCTGCAGCTTTCTCAGCACTAAATGCACTTGGGTTTAATTTAAAATCAATTAATTCTTTTAAATTAGCTTGCCCAGGTGTTGAAGCAACTTCCACAATTGCTTTAGAATCTTTAATTGATACATTGTAATTATCATAGTCAATAGGAACTAAATTGATTTTCTCAAACAAGAATGAATGAACATGCTCTTCTGTGAAAATAAAGTTTGTTAATTGTAAACAAAGCATAAAGAATAAAGTTAATCCTATAAAACTAAACTTGACTTTTCTTCAAAATATAATGAATAAAGGTAAATTACATGCAAAATAAATTAAAGCAAAATAGTTTCTTAAAACAGGAAATAAATATTGCAAAATAGTAGGAATTCCTGTAATTCCAGAAGGAATCGTGTCTGCTTTTGATAAAAAGATGTGAATTCCAAAGTTAAAAATTAATGCTGATACAAAAGTAAGCACTAGTTTTAATCAATATTTAACCCAAAACGTCTTAAATGTAAGCTTACTTTGTTTTGAATTATTTAAATACTTGGCCATCTTGTATTTTAATTTTTCTTCTTCTTTTTTAATATCAGCAGGGTTAATTATCACTGCTGAATTATTAGCATCCAGATTCATTGAAGCTTTATTAATAAGGTCAATTTTCTTTGACTTAAATTTGAAATAATTAGTAATTCAAGATGATTTTGGTGTAGTAGTTTTATTGCAATTTTCATTTGCAAAATTATCTTTATTCTTCATGAAACATATTTTATATTATTATCCATTAAATAATTAAAAAATTCCTAGTCATATAAGTAATATTCTTATGATAATTAGAATTGCAAAATAGTCATAAAACTTTAATTTTTAAGTACACAAAAACACATATAATCAGTTCAAGCTAGAAGATTTTGTAATCAGTTTATAAAAAATCAAAAACACCTCGTGGCATTATTGAGGTGTTTTTGATTTAATACATTTATTTGCTTAAATACTTTTGTAGGTATTCTTTATTTTCCTCAAAAACTGCAGGTTCATTTTTTGATAAGTAGTATGTCCCTAGTTTTTTAAGTAAAACAATATTTGAAATTGCTTGAACGCCGAATTGGTTAGCTTTTTCTCCAAAAATAGTGAATAATTTTTGTCTTTCTTCTTCCATTTCACTATATTCAATTTTAATTCCTATTTTCTTATTGAATAACATAGTTCAGAAGTAGTTCATAATTGTTGATTTAACAACTTCTCTTTTATCTCCTGCGAAGTCTTCTTTAAATCTAAATTCTTTCATATCGTTTTCAATTAATTCATCATCAATTTCAAGCAATTGATTAAATTCTTTTAATAATTGACTTAAAATGTTTTCACCATAAGCAAAAACAGAATCATTAACAATTTGTTCTAAAATTGTTTTTTCAACATATTTTCTAACATCATCCATATTTTTAATTTGGTCAATATTTAATAAATGAACATTTTCTGCAGTAATTGGCATTTCTTTAATTTCAACAATTTGAATAGGTTTAACTAAAAAGTCTCTTCCTGCATAATTTACAGTAATAACTTCTCCTAGTTTTGCACCAATTAATTGTTTTTCAAATTGATGTTCACTTTCAGGATTTGCAATAATTTGATATTTTTCAAATTTAGCTTCTTGCATATCAGCAGGTTTAGTTTCAATGATTACATTATCGTTAGTTTCAACTACGTCTCTATCAACATTAAGTTTAAATTTGTAACCTGAAATAAATAAGTTATAAAACTCATCAATTTTTGCATTATAGTCATTTGATAATAACTTAAATGGTTCAGGTTTAATATCTAAATTATATTTTTCAAGGTTATTTTCATAGAAAACTTTTAATTTAAATGAAAAATCTTCAATTGTGAATTTAACATCTTGTGGAACTGGTAAAAATGCAATTTTATCTGCATCTTTAAGATTCATTTCTTCCATTAATTTTTGTTTAACTGAATCCATATAAGCGTTTGATGCTGATGTTAAAATGAGTTTTTGATCAATTTTCTGACCTTCTCTTTTATTTGATTCTAAGTAACTTAAAACATTATTTTGTACAGTTAATCATTCTTTTTTATCAACTGTGAACTCTCTAATTTCGAACTTCATAATTTCTCCTCAATCTATTAATATTTTAATTATATACAAATATAAAAATAATGTGTCGAAAATTTAGCAAATAACTTACTAATTTGCTTATTTTGTTTAAAACTTTATATAAGCTATATAATTTAAAAATATGAAAATACCTGCTACAAAAAACGAAATAAAAGACTACATTATTGAGCTTACAAATGAGTTAAATAAACTCAATCACGCTTACTACAATCTAGATAAACCACTTGTTGATGACTTTGTTTATGATAGTAAATTAAGAGAACTTGAGGAGCTTGAAATTAAGTATCCTGAGTTTATTCAAGAGGATTCTCCCACAACTAAAATTGGTGGTGTTCCAAGTTTGAACTTCTCTAAATATACTCATCAAAAACCAATGCTTTCACTTGCTAAAGCATATTCACAAGAAGAAGTTAATGATTTTATTAAAAATGCTACAGCACCTATAAATTCATCACAAATTAACTTCAATCTTGAACCAAAAATTGATGGTCTATCAATCTCATTAATTTACAAAGATGGTAAATTAGCAAATGCAGTAACTCGTGGAGATGGTAAAGTTGGTGAGGATGTTACTAAAAATGCTTTAATCATCAAAAGCATTCCTAAAACAATTAATTATCTAAAACCAATTGAAATAAGAGGGGAAATTTATATTAACAAATCTAAATTCCTTGAAATTAATCAACAATTAAAAGAAGAATTCGAAGAGAAGAAACTTGAATTTATTAATAAAACTTGACCAGCTTATTTAGCTAAATTAGATGATTACAATAGCGGTAAAATAAAAGCGCTTCCAAAGGAACCAAAACAACCTACAGAAGATTATTTTGCTAATACCAGAAACATGGCAGCAGGTACTTTAAGACAGAAAAATGGTAAATTAATCATTCAGAGAGATCTTCAAATCATTATGTATGATATTGTAGATCCATTAGAGCACGGACTAAAAGAACAATCACAGATTGTTGATTTCTTGAAATCATTAAACTTACCTACACATCAATATCACTATGTAGAAAAAGATTTTCAATCAATAATCAAAAGAATTAATGAGTTTGAATTAGTTAAAGATTCATTTGAATATGACTGTGATGGTTTTGTCATCAAACTGAATCAACTTGAATATTGAGATTTATTAGGTAAAACTGCTAAATTCCCTAGATATGCAATTGCATATAAATACAAAACCGAAGAAGCGTATCCAATTATTAAAAAGATAGTAGCTACAGTAGGTAGAACCGGAAAAATAACTTATGTAGCAAGTTTTGATCCCGTTGAGTTAGTTCAAACAACAGTTTCAAATGCAACACTTCACAACTATGATTTCATTTCTAATATGAACATAAACATAGGTGACCAAGTTGTTTTAATCAAATCTGGTGAAATTATTCCTAAAATTATTGAGTTAAAAACTAAATACACAAACTCAATTTTTCCTAAGGTTCTAAATTGTCCTTCTTGTAATTCAGTTTTAGTTGAATATCCAGGGATTGTTGATCAATTTTGTGAAAATACAAACTGTTATGAAAAACTAACTAGAAACTTATCATTCTTCGTTTCTAGAGATGCACTTAACATTGTTTCACTAAGCGAAAAGACACTTAATTTCTTCTTTGATAAAGGTTGAATTACAGACCAATATTCAATTTTCAATCTAAAGGATAAAGCTGATGAAATTCTTGAATTCTTCAAAGAAAATTCATCAAATCCTGTTGTTAAAATCAAGATCGCTGATAAAAGATTAAACAACATTTTAGTTTCTATTGAAGAAGCAAAAAATGTTGAATTACATAAAGCGTTATTTGCTTTAGGAATCAAAAACATAGGTTTAGTAGTTGCAAAAATTATTTCAGAAAAATTAACAAAACTTTCAAACCTATTCGAAATTAACCTTGATGAATACCTTTTAATTAATTCAATTGGACCTGAAATAGTTCAATCACTGAAAGATTTTGTCGCAGATAATAAAAATAAAGAATTGATACAAAAATTAGACAGTGTGTTAATTTTCAAATCATCAAATAATGAACCTAAATCAGATAAACTTAAAAATCAAACTTTCGTAATTACAGGTACGCATTCAATTTCTAGAGATGAACTTTCAAAAATCATTGAGCAAAATGGAGGAACTGTTTCATCTTCGATTTCAAGCAAAACAAATTACTTAGTTGCTGGAGAAAATGTTGGAGCAACTAAATTTGATAAAGCAAACAAATTAAATGTTCCAATTATAAGTGAGCAAGACTTATATGAAATGATTAAATAGCACTTGTTGCTATTTTTTTATACAAAAAACCAGTCATTATAACTGGTTTCATATGTAATAAGGTATTGTGATTAAATTATTTGTTCTTTTTAATTTCTTTAAGACGAGCACTTTTTCCACTAAGATTTCTCATGTAGTAAAGTCTTTTTCTTCTAACTTTGTTTGAACGAACTACTTCGATGTGTGCGATTAAAGGTGAGTTAACTGGAAATGTTCTTTCAACACCAATTCCGTAAGAAATTTTTCTAACTGTGAACATTTCTCTTGTACCTGATTCTTTTTTACTGATTACTAAACCTTCAAAAATTTGAATACGTTCTTTTTCACCTTCACGGATACGTACGTGAACTTTAACGTTGTCTCCTGTTTTGAATTCAGGTAAGTCTGTACGTAATTGTGGATGTTCTACTAACTCTAATAATCTATTTCTCATTTTTAATTATCCTTTCATAAAGGTCAGGTCTATTCTTTTTAGTTTTTTCTAAACTAGCCTGCTCTTTTCATTCTTTAATTTTCTTATGGTCACCATTAAGTAATACTTCAGGTACTAAGTAACCTTTGTATTCTCTTGGTCTTGTATATTGTGGATGTTCTAATAAACCTCTACCTTGGAAAGATTCATTTTGATGTGATTCATCTCTAATGGCTCCTGGAAGTAATCTGATAATACTATCAGCCATTACCATTGATGGTAACTCTCCTCCTGTAAGTACATAATCACCTATTGATAATTCAATGTCAACAAAATTAAGTACTCTTTCATCAAACCCTTCATACCTTCCGGCGATGAAAGTGATTTGATCCTTTTTAGATAATTCCTCTGCTATTTCTTGAGTGAATTGTTTACCTTGTGGAGAAACTAAAATTCTATATCCACCGTTATTTTCTAAACTTTCTAAAGCTAAGTCAATTGGTTCTACTTGTAAAAGTAGCCCGTGACCACCACCATAAATCTCATCATCAACTTTTCTATGTTTATCTTTAGAAAAGTCTCTGAAATCAACCACATTAAATTCCACTAGTCCCTTTTCTTTGACTAAGTTAACAATACTTTCATTAACAAAAGGTTCATAGTATCTAGGGAATAAAGTAAGAAAATTAATTTTCATTATTTTTTAAGTTCTGAAGTTAATTTGTGAGCTCTAAATAAGTTAGCAACAGTAATTGTAGGTTGTGCACCTTGTTTTAATCATTTAGCAGTTAATTCTTTGTTTAAAACAAATTCTTTAGAAGATGGATTGTAGTGTCCTAAAGCTTCGATAAATTTACCATCACGTGGTGATCTTGCGTCAGCCACAACAATTTTGTATACTGGTCTGAACTTGTCACCCATTCTTTTTAATCTAATTTTAACCATTTTTACCTCCTTAATTAAGTGTAAAGCGCTAGTGCTTTACAGCTGTATAAATTTAGATATATTATAATATAAAAAAATAAATCACACGCATTTTTTTACGTATGATTTATAGACCTAAAAATTAAATAATTCTTGTTGCAATGTACTCAAATGGTAAGTAATTTGGATACACAATATTTACAATTAAGAATGATAATATAGCTAATATAACTAATAAAGAAATTAAATCAATTCAAGATTGTTTAATTTTTCTATATTTAGTTCTCTTAGCATATGGATCGTATCCTCTTGTTTCCATTGAGTTAGCTAAATCTTCAGCTTTTGAGAATGATGAAACGAATAAAGGAATAATCAATGTAGTAAATGCATCAATTTTTTCCTTAATATTCCCATGTTTGAAGTCTACCCCACGTGATGATTGTGCTTTAATAATTCTATTTGATTCATCAATTAATGTCGGTATGAATCTAAGCGCGATTGAAACAATCATCGCAATAACGTGTGTAGGTACAAAAATGAATTTAAGTGGATATAAAAGATCTTCAATTGCTTTTGTCAATAATATTGGTCTTGTTGTGTTTGTTAACAATGTAGTGATTAAAATCATTGTGTAAATTCTTAAAAATAAACTCAATGTTTTATTGATATTATCTAATGAAACACCATATTGAACTTTTTGCATAAGAGCATTTGAATGTTCACCTTTAAAAACAGATAACACACCATTTGTGTCTATTATTGTGTTATAAAAAGTTTTGCTTGCTGAAGTGTTAAAACTTCAGAATCCATTCGTCCAGTAAGCTTGAGCTAACCTATTTACATCTTGATGATCTTTTAAATATGATTTGCTCAACATATTAGCAACATCATTATGTACTGTTTCGTTTGTTATAGTGTACAAGTTGACTGCAAAAATTACAACAGACACAAAGATAGGTAACTTAAGCATTTTAAGTAATGGTCTTACTCTTTTATTTGTGTAAATATAAATAATAATAAGAGGTAAAAGTAAGATAACCATATCAATGAAATATCTAACCATAAACACCATTACAATATAAACAATAACCATAAGTAACTTAAATCTAGGATCTAATTTATATAAAAATCCATCACCTGGAATGTAACGTCCAAATACACTTTTCATTACACTCCCTTCTTACTTTCCATATGCTTATTAATATAGAAAGCCAATTGTTCTTCTGATGTTACTTTAGGTATATCTACACCTCTTTTTCTTAATTTATTGGCAAACTCTAATAAATGTGGTGGTTGAAGATTGTTTTCCTTTAAAAACTCAACATCATTTAAAACATCATAAGGTTCACCATCATTAACAATTTGTCCATTTTTCATAAGCAAAATACGTTTTGAGTATTTTAAAATGTTATCTAAATCATGAGTTACATTGATGATAGTTTTTCCTGATTTATGTAAGTTATTAAGAATTTCTAAAATTTCATCAACACCTTGAGGATCAAGTCCAGCTGTAGGTTCATCAACAACTAAGAAATCAGGTTCCATTGCTAGAATTCCGGCAAGAGCAACTCTTCTTTTTTGTCCACCACTGAGTTCAAAAGGGCTTCTTTCTAAATATTCTTCACCTAATCCAACAAGTTTTAAACATTCTCTAGCTTTTTCATAAGCTTTAATTTTTGGGACACCATAAGCCATCGGACCAAATGCAATATCCTCAATTATTGTTCCTTTAAATAACTGATATTCTGCAAATTGAAAAGCTATAGCAACTCTTTGTCTAATTTTTTTAGGCATAGATCTTAATGATTTGATTTTGCTTTTGTAGGTTTGTTGAGTCACAAAATCTTCAACATATTTAAGCTCATTAATTTTCTTTAATGTCTCAGAGTTAGCATCAAATTCATTTTTGAACAATTCAACTTCTTTACTAAATGAAAATTTAAACTTGTTTTTAAGTTTTGATTTTCTTTCAGTTTGATGATAACTGTATTCTTCACTAAATTTGTTGTAAGCTATCTTGTATTCTTTTTTATAGATTTTTTCTAACTCTTTAATTTGCTTATCATTAGCTTTAATTTCTTTTTTAATTTGAGCACTTTTTTCTTTAAGTTCTGCTTTATATTTAGGATCGTTTTTATCAGAATATTTTTTATCTAATGAAACTAATAGTTTTGATAGTTCATAGTTATATGTTCTTCTAATATTATCCTTATAAACTCATTCGATTACTCCATTTGTAGGTTCTAGTAATCTATTTAAATGTTCGATTAATGTAGTCTTTCCTGAACCAGTAGCACCAATAATACCAACATATTCACCTTGCTTAATTGTTGCAGATACATCTTTTAATGCAGTAAACTCTCAAGGTGTCTTTACACTAAATGTATGAGTTAATTTTTTTACTTTTATTTGCATATTTCTTCTATTAACTCACTTTCATTGTATGTTGGTTCAATTCCATTAATCATTGTGCTCATTCTGTAAATAAATGGAGATTCAATTTTCGCTATTTCAATAATTTCTTGGTTCTTTAATATTTCTTTTGGTGAGCCAGCTGCAATTAATTTTCCTTTAGCAAAAACTAAACATTTATCAGCTAAAATTGCTTCATCCATATCGTGTGTAATTGAGATTAAGGTTTTATCTTTTTGTTCTTTAATTTCTTTGATTATTTGAATAACACTTGATTTACCTTTCGGGTCAAGCATTGATGTAACTTCATCGAAAATAATAACATCAGGATTTAAAGCTAAAATTGCAGCAATAGCAACCCTTTGTTTTTGTCCTCCACTTAAACTTTCAGGTTCTCTTTCAAGTAAGTTTTCCATATCAACTTTTGCTGCATATTTTTTGACTAACTTATGCATTTCTTCGTGTGGAATGTTTCTATTTTCTAATCCAAATGCAATATCATCTTCAACACTAGAACCTACAAACTGGTTGTCTGGATTTTGAAAAATAATCCCAATTTTCTTTCTAATCTTAAGTAAGTTCTCTTTTGAATATTCAATTCCATCAATGCTAATTGAACCGCTTTGAGGTTTCAGTAAAGTTACAAGTACTTTTGATAAAGTACTTTTACCTGAACCATTGTGCCCTAATATAGCAACATACTCACCTTTTTCAATAGAAAAAGAAACATTTTTCAATGCTGGTTGAGTATCTGTTTCTCTATATCTGAATGTAATGTTATCTACCTTAATCATAAATATAATTTTAATAAAAAAGCAATATTTTGATAGCTTTCTTATTGGAAAATTATTATTTTTAAATAAATTTAATTTATTTAACTAATTTTCCACTTTTGAAGCTATAAAATATTGTGCTTTATCTTTAAAGCCTAACTTTTTGTATAAGTTACCAATCTTTTCTTCTGTGTAATATAAAAGTGGTTCAAGATTATTGTTTAATATATCCTTACATAGTAGTGAAACTAAATGCGAAGCTAAACCTAGACCTCTAAATTCTGTATTTGTTGCTACTCCTCAAATTACTGCGTTTTTATAATTTGTATAAACAACACAAGCGTGAGAAATTACTTTTTTATCTTTTAAAGCTATATAACCATAGTTTAAGTTATTTTCTAGAATATATTTTTTATAAGAAGCAACTCAATGATTTCTTGAGTTTGGATAAAAATTTTCTTCTTCGAGGAATTTTTTGATTTCATCAAAATCAAATAAATCAACTCTTCTAATTAATATCTTTTTATCTAATGCTTCTTCCTTTGCTTCGCTAAAAGCAAAATCATCTTTATCTAATGCAGCAATAGTTTGATTGTAAATTTCATAATTATTAAGATTACTGATTTGATGAACCAAGTTCAAGCAAGCATTACCATAAGTTATTACAGTTGGTGAAAAATCTGAAAGCAAATTAATAATTTTCTCTACATTTTCTTTTTTGTAGTTTACATTAGATATAAATGCAGAATATGCATCATTTCTAAAAGTGTTAATTACCAATCCATTTTCGAAATAGGTAATAGAACCATTATTTTCTAATTTATTTTCTAGTAAGTCATTTTCATATAGAAAAATATAGTAATTATTTACAAATCATTCTTCCTTTAATAAGTCTAAAGTCATAAAACTCCTCAGTTGACAAATTTCAGTTAATTATATCACTATGAATTTTACTTTTATAGCTTGTAGAGCTATATAAAAAGGTACAATTATGTGCTTAATTTTTTGAATTATCTTTATTCTAAAAGTATTCTCCAACAATTGGCGCAACTTCTTCATCATATCCAAATGATTTAAATGTAGTTCTATATATTAGCAATTTTGCAAATGAATATGAATTACCCCGATTACAGCATAAACAATAAGTAATACTCTTTTTGCAATATTACTGTTGAATGGATTTTTGTTGTTTCGCTAAATGTTGTTATTCCTAATTTAACCATTTTAATTTCTCCTTAATTTTCAATTTTCTTTAATAATTTGTTAATTTTTTTATTCATAAATTCCTTATTTTCATATTTCTGCAAATTAATAGCGGTTTTATCAAATATTGAGTAACTAAAATCTTTCAAATTGTTTTGAGACATTATGTGCTGCGAAAACTCTATTTCATTTAAATCAATGTATTCAAGATTGATTCCTAATTTATTTTGATAATACTTAATGACATTATTTGTAACTTTACTTAAGCAAGAGTTTTCTTTAAACGAAAGATTACTATTTAAAAACAAAACTTTCTTCATATTTTTCTTTCTATTTTGTAAAAAGTTAATTTTTTACTATTTTTTTACTTAAAATCTAACTTTTTTTCATAAGATTTTTTGTTAAGAAATAAAAAAATCTATCCCTTAAAGGATAGAAAAATATCTAATTAAGCAACATATTTTTCAGGATGTTTTTGTTTCATTAATTCAATGAATTCTTTTTTATCCATTGAACCATATTTGTTCATTAAATCAACACATTCTTCATATTCAGCAATAGCTCATTCAACATCTTCAAATCCATCAACCGATGTAATTCCTGGACGTTTTCAGTTTTTGTATGTACTAAAGAATGTTTTAACTGTATCTAAAAATGGTCTTGGTAAGTCTGATAATGAGTTAATATGATCTAATCTGTAATCATCAGCGTGAACTGCAATTAATTTTGTATCAGTTTCACCGTCATCAATCATTTTCATAGCACCAATAATTCTTGCATTTAATAATGAACCTGGAATGAATTGTTCTGATGAATATAATAATACATCAAGTTCGTCTCCATCTCAGTCTAATGCTTCAGGAATGAAACCATAGTTGCAAGGGTAAACAAAATCTTCACGTAAGATTCTATCTACTTCAATTTGTCCTGTTTTTCTGTTGTATTCATACTTGATTCTTGAATTTTTTTGAATTTCAATTTTAATTTGCACTTCTTTTTTCATAGTCATATTATAAAACAAAAATATTTCACTTTCTACTTTGCTTTTTTTTTTTTTTTAGAATAAGGATATAGATAAAAACGAAGGGATATATATGGAAAACAAAATAAGAAACAAAACGTATTATACGAGACCAATATTCTGATTATCATTAATTTGAATATTTATTATTTCTGTATTCATTATATACATAATATGATCAGCTGTTGCGATGCAAAAACAAAGTTACTATTATTATTCATATTATTCAAATTCATATTATTCAGAATGAATTGCTAAAATAAAAATAATTGCCTCAATCATAGGAACGATTATATTTATTCTTTACATAATATTAATATTTTTGCAAATCATTGCTATTGTTAGACTTTTTCACAGAAAAACAGAAGATCATATTGTAATAGCAGTATTATATATTTTAGCCTGTGTATTTGGTCCAATCTTTAGTTTTGGAGGCTCAATGTTAGCTAAAAAATATGAAATAGATTTAATTTAATTTTCTAGCACTTTAGTTTTCTGAGTGTTTTTTTTATTAAAAAAAACTAGGTGACCCTAGTCAATTTATCTATATTTTCGATGCTTTTCGTATGATGTTACAACTGGTTTGTATTTAGTTCTATGTATTTTAGTTGGACCAAACACATTTAAAGCATCTAAATGCTTTTTAGTTCCATAACCTTTGTTATTTTCAAAATCATATTCAGGGTATATTTTCGAATATTCTTTAAGCATTCTATCTCTTGTGACTTTAGCTAAAATGCTAGCAGCAGCAACAGAAATTGAAATTGAATCACCTTTAACTAAATTAATTTGTTCATAGTTTTCTAAATTTAATTTTTCATAATCTGTAATTATCAAATCAGGTTTGTTTTTAAGTTTTTTAACAATAGATTCCATACCTAAAATTGATTCTCTTTTAGGATTTGAATTATTGATTTGTTCAAGAGTTCTAACTTCAATGACATATTCAACACAATTGTTGACTATTTCTTCATAAAGTTCTTCTCTTTGTTTTTCAGTTAACTGTTTAGAATCTTTAATTTTGCTATTTGAGTATCCTTTAGGAAAAATCACACCAGCAACTACTAACTCACCAGCTAAACAACCTCTTCCTACTTCATCTAAACCAATAATGACATCATATTTGTCTCAATAATTCTTTTCAAAATCTAACATAAGTAAATTATAAAGTTAAATATAATTAATATATTGATTTTATTCCAAACAAGGAGATATTATGGGTTCATTAGTTACAGCACATTGTGATATGTGCAATAAAGATTATAGATATGCTTTTGGAACAATTGCTGATGTAGTTCCATTTGATATTGTTATTAAATTAATGGTTAGAGAACAAAAATATTTATTAGACTTTGAAGTGTATAAAGAAGTGTTGAGAAAAGAGTTAGCTGAAGATCCACAATTTAAAACTTTATCATATGAACAACAAGATAAAGTTTTAGAAACTTCATTTAAACAGGTTGATGAATTCTTCCCTCAAGAAGAAAAAGATATGATTAAAAACAACATACTTTGAGGTGGTTCAGTAGAAATTTACCCAATTGTTGATTTAAGAATTCCTGAAGAACAAAGAGAAGTATTTAATGTGCCTTTAGTTCATTTAGAATTTTTAAGACCTGAAGGAACTGTTAAATATGACCGTAAATATAATGAGAATGTTTTATATGTTCAATTCACACCAGATCAAAAAATGTTAACTTGTCCAAAACACGTAACAATTTCAGCTAGAAAAGTAAAAGAAGATAGAATCTAAAGCGACCATTTTATAAAAAATTTTTTTTGAAATCACTACCTATTTCGGTAGTTTTTTTGTTTTTTTAGACAATAAAATTCAAATCAAATAATTTCAAAAAAATACGTGTGTTACTATCAATATTTTATTAGTTATGTTTCTAATATTACCCCACTAATATTTTTAATATTAGTGGTATACTTTAAACATATTTATTAATGGAGTAAAAGATATGACAAAATATACAGAACAAGAACAAGTAAGACGTAATAAATTAAACTTTTACAAAGAAAATAATATTCAAGCTTTTGCAAAAGCAGATGGATTAAAAGAAAGGTCATATTCAGATGAATTAACTTCTAAATACGAAAATGTATCTAAAGAAGAATTAGAACAAAATCCAGTTTCTGTTGCTATTGCAGGTAGAATTTTAACAATGCGTGGACCTTTCATTTTAATCAAAGACTACCACGGAAAAATTCAAGCTTACTTCAACAAAAAAGAACATGATGAATCTGTTAATGCATTAGTATCATCTTTAGACTTAGGAGATATTATTTATGTTGAAGGTAATGTTATGAAAACTCACACAGGTGCAGTTACTGTTAAAGTTCAAAATATTAAACTTTTAACAAAAGCTCTTAAACCACTTCCTGATAAATACCATGGATTAGCTGATGTTGAAGAAAGATACAGACACAGATATGTTGATTTAATTGTTAATGATGAATCAATGCAAGTGTTCTGAAATAGAACAAAAATTATTAGTGAAATTAGAAGATACTTTGATGAAAGAGAATATATGGAAGTTGAAACCCCATTCTTACATGATTATTTATCAGGTGCTTCTGCTCGTCCATTTAAAACACATCACAATGCATTAGATCAAGAATTTGTTCTTAGAATTGCTACTGAAATTCCTCTTAAAAAGCTTTTAGTTGGTGGAGTTGATAGAGTTTATGAAATTGGTCGTATTTTCAGAAACGAAGGAATCGACACAACTCATAACCCTGAATTTACTTCAATTGAATTCTACGAAGCTTACTCAAACCTTGAAGGAATGATGCAACGTACAGAAGAACTTATTAAAAGAGTTGCAGCTAAATTAGGTAAATCAACAGTTATTAACAAAGGTATTGAAATTGATTTAACAAAACCATTTAACAGAGTTGATATGGTTGAAGCTGTTTCTAAAGCTACAGGTAAAGATTTTAGAAACATTTCATTTGATGAAGCTGTTGAGGTTGCTAAATCATATGGTATTAAAATTCAAAAATTCCATCAATTAGGTCACATTATTAATGAACTTTTTGAAGAACTTATTGAAAAAACATTAATACAACCAACTTTTGTATATGGACATCCATTAGAAATTTCTCCTCTTACTGCTAAAGGTCAAGACCCAAGATTCGTTGAAAGAGCTGAATTGTTCATTAACACAAAAGAATATGCAAATATGTACACTGAGTTATCAGATCCAATTGACCAATTAGAACGTTTTGAAGATCAATTAAAAGAAAAGAACAATGGAAACGATGAAGCTAGTGACATTGATTGAGATTTCGTTGAAGCGTTAGAATATGGAATGCCACCTACAGGTGGATGTGGAATTGGAATTGATAGATTAACAATGTTATTAACTGAAAAAGATTCAATTCGTGATGTTCTTTTATTCCCTACAATGAAACGTAAATAGTATTTAAATTACAGACTTTTAAAGTCTGTTTTTATTATACTTTTTGTATTCCAATTGTACTTATTCCATAGTCTCCAAGGTATAAAAAAATACTCACCACTATTTTGTGGTAAGTATTATTCAACATAATTAATTATTCTTTTCAATCAATATCTTTTGGATGTTTTGTAGTTTTGTTAACTGTGATATTAGCAACTTTTCCGTTTTTGATTGTGAAAACTTTATCAGCAATTGGTGCTATAAGAGGGTTGTGAGTAACCATAACTATAGTAACACCATATTTTTTATTAATGTCATATAAGTAATTTAAAACAATCTTCGAAGTAGCATCATCAAGTGCTCCTGTGGGTTCATCAGCGAAAATGATTTCAGCATTTTTAGCCAATGCACGTAGGATTGAAATACGTTGTTGTTGTCCCCCGGACATTTGTGATGGATATTTGTTTTTAACATCTTCTAGTTCAAATTCTTCAAATAACTTATCAATGTTTAATCTTTTGCTTTTATCTTTTTGTAAGTAAGCACCAGTTTCAACATTGTCATAACCATTTAGATTTTGTAATAAGTTGTAATTTTGGAAGATAAAGCTAACGTGTTTTCTTCTAAATAAAGTAAGTTTTAAATCTGAGTAGTAAGGTAAGTTTTGATTACATACAATAACTTGTCCTCTACTTGGTCTATCAAGTCCACTTATAAGGTTAAGTAATGTACTTTTTCCACCTCCAGATTTACCAAAGATCATAACAAATTCACCTTTGTTAATTGTTAATGAAACATTCTTTAAAACTCTAGTAGCTGTAGTTCCTGACAAGTAAAACTTACTTACGTTTTTAACTTCTATGACTGCGTTACCTGTGTTTTTAAGTTTTTCATTACCATCTTTAGATCTCTTTTTGTTTGAAGCTTTTCTAATAACTCTAGCAATTGATCTGTCTAATACAACTTTGTTGCTTCCACCATCAGCATCAAGAATGTCAAATACATTTTTCTTTGTAATTTTGACATCTGATGTCTTTTTAGTTAAAACAACAACTTCTTGAGTGTCTTTATTTGTGTCATTGTTTACATTTACGTTTTTATTTTCCATTATTTACCTTTCAATAAATCAATTGGTTTAACTTTGTTAATTCCGATTCAAGATAATATTGACGTTACTAAGAATACTCCTAGAATAACTAATACTGTCACTAATATGTTTAGAGGTGAAATAACAATAGGAATTGCAATAGATGCAGCTGATGTTAAGAAACCACTAAAGATTGATATAAATCCAAATGCTAATGAGATAGCTATTAAGATAGATATAAGAATAAACGGTAAGTAAATTCCATAGAAAATCTTAATTTTTTCTTTTTCATTATATCCAAGGATTGATCAGATAGCTATATTCTTCTCATTTTCTCCAATAAGAATTGTTGAAATGATTACCAATATAACTATAGAAATTATGAATGCTAAGATTGTTACAATAGTTACAATTTTTTGAACTGTTTGTGCAATAGACATTGTGTAACCCACTTCAATAACTTTAGAATCTAAAGTATTAGCCATAGGGATATATAAGTCGTTATTGAATATATTAGCAAACTTCTTAATGTGTTGTTCTGCATTAGCTCTTGCTAATAAGTAGTTATCTTTGATGCTTTCAGTTTCTTTATATTCAGGATTTATAAATTTAGCAATTTGTAAGTCTGAATATCCTAAAGTACTCATTACTCCATCGATTGTTGAGTTATCTACTGTTTGTCTTGATCCAAATAATGCATCAAACATATCTTCAAGATATTTAGTTGTTAAAGTAGATGTGTCAAATGATTGGATAGCTGGTCAGTAACCACTGTTTGAATATAATCCAGCTGATGATAATAATTGCATTGGTAATGGGTGTTTAGACATAATACCGTTAAACACTTCATATTTAGGGTTATGTTTAACTTTATCTAATCCTGTAAGTATATCAGCAGCTTTTTTAGGAATAATAAACTCATTATTAATATATGTTGGATTTATACCTCTAACAATGAATTTGTAAGTTTGTCTCTCTGGTTCTTTATATTCAGGGTTATCTAATTTCTCATAATATTCATTTATCTTATCTTTGAATCTATTTACATTATTGTTTACAACAACTTCAAATTTAGATCCAACTAATAAGTTAAATGCTTTTGATGAAACTTCGTTAATGATAAGTGGAATAGGTTTATCGTTAACATCAAATCCGTTTTGACTAAACTCGTCATTAATTAATTTAAGTAAATCTTGTCCATTAGTAGATTTAATCTTAATTTGTTTTGAATCTTCTTGGTAACCATATAACTTAATAGTTTCGTTCTTGATTTTACCTCTCTTAATTTGATTTGCATCTACGTATGTGTAAAGCTCATCAAATTCAGGGTCAAAATATAAGCCACCAAATGAAACTAAGAAGTCACTTACAACTGATGCATTAGGATTACGTTTTAATAACTTACCATTTTCTTTATAGATTTGTTTGTATCCATTAATTAAGAATTCTCTATATTCATCTCTATAAGCTGATGTTGAAATTATTATTTCATCAAAATCAGTTTTATTTTTGTTAGCTTGAAGATAAACAAATTTACCTAATTCTGGGCTAGTTTCATTTTCTACATAACGGAAGAATCCTGAAACCGTTCCTGCTTGAACTAACTCAATCATTTTAGTCATATCAAGAATTTTTCTATCACCATCTTGTTTGTAATGTAAGTTTGGTTGTGTTCTTTCAAGTCTTCTACCAATTTCATTTCTTACTGATGTAATTCTTGATTTTTGTGAGTCGGGTAATGAATTGTAAACTTGATCTCAAGGGTCAATTGAAACTGATGAATCAATCTTAATGTTAACTGAGAATTGTGAAATTACGTGTCCATCAAAATCTGTAGGATTTCCGTTTGGATATCTATATGATGTAGTTCCATCAGAGTTTTTGATTGCAAGTTTATTTACAGCTGTTGATATACCTGGTTTGAAGTAATCGTTTTGATATTGGTTAATTTCAGCAATATCTCCAACAGGTACATAAAGTGTGTTTTCTAAATCTTGTGCTGTGAATAAATTAATTCCACCACCTTCTATTGTAGGTGTTCTTAAGTCAAATTTGTAATTGTAACTTCTGTTTTTATATGTTTTTTTAATTGATGATTCGAATTCACCAAAGGTTGCTATTCCGAACAATGTAGTTATAGCAACTAAAATGATTGAAATACCAAATGATGCCAGTTTTCAGAAGCTGTGGAAGATTAATGAAGCACTAAATTTAGTTTTAATATTTCTCTTCTTGAATAAGTTTGCATATTTAGCGTGGAAGTCACCTGTACTTACTTCTGTTATTCCACTCATTAAGTCAATTGATTTATATCTTAATGAACGAATTGAAACAACAATAATAAGTATAGACATAGCTGCAAGTGGTAATATGATGTTTATTCCAAATGAAACTATTGAGAAGTTTAGCGTCTGAATCGGTATAGCTCAATAATCACTTAATAACTTAACAGCTTCAGCATGTATTAAGAAACCAGTTAAGTATCCTGCGATACCTCCAATAATGATTGTAAAGAACGCAAACACAGTCATTGATAATGAGATTTCTAATGGTGTATAACCTTGAGAAACTAAAATACCAATAGCTTTGTTTTTGTTTGTAATGTATCTCTTAATAATGAAAATAATTGAGATAGCAACTAATGTAATTAAGATAGATAATAAGATTTTTGAAACGAATCCGATTACTTTAATGAAGTTTTTAACTGCAGTAATTCTAATTGCACGTTCAGGGTTAATTCCATCAATTTCATCATCTAGATAAACTCTAGGTAAATCATTTGAGTTATTTGTTGCTTTATTAACAACCTGAATTAATTCTTGTTTAAGGTCTTCATTTGTTAAGTTTGTTGAATTCTTAACAAGTAAGTATTCTTTAACAACATTTCCTCTGTAAGCTTGTGCAATTTTGTCAAACCCTTGTGAGTTAACGTAAACAATAGCTTGGTTATTTGTATTAACTTGTAAGTTTGCTTCATCCACAACTGGATAAATATTATCATATGTATAATCGTCACCAATAATGATAAATTCTGAACCATTTACATTAATTTTGTAATCTTCAGGAAGATTTTTGATTAATTCAACCATTCCGATTGGATTATTTGGTAATTCACCATCGTAAATTTTCTTCTTGTTTTTAGCTAATCATACATAGTTAACTTTTGCAATGTATGAACTTGTTTGGTCAAATTTAAGTGTGTTATCTAATTTGTTAACACCTGTAATTGTGTTTAAAACATCTTCAATAAGTTTAATAATGTTTACACCAAATGGCGAATAATTTTCAATGTTGTTTCCAACTTTTGAATATCAGTATTGAATAATTTCGTTGTCAAAAGCAACATTTAAAAGTCATTCTTTACCAATAGTTGCAAACACAGGTTTTCCTTTTTCGAATGAACTAATAAATTCACTTAATTCAACATCATTTCTAGCTAATTCCTCAAAGTTAATAACCTTATCCATTATCAAGTAAGCAATATTTGCTTTATTTTTACCACTTTCTCCTAGGTTGTTTGTGTTTGTTAAGAATCAAACTGCAACTTCAGGATGTTTAACAATTGTTAACGGGTGTAACAATGCATCTGAAATTCCTAATCTAACAACCGGAATTTCATTAATTGAGTTACTTAAGTAAATGTTAAATGTATTAAAGTGTTTTACAAATAATTCGTTTGAAAATACACCTTTAATTAAGTTTTCTAACACAACTGAATCAATGTTTGTAAATTCTGATGTATAAACATCTTTGAAGTGCTCTGGGTTGAATTTACCGTATAACTCAGATGTTGCAATGTATGCAAATGATTGAATAATTTCTAACTCATTATCTTGCACATATTGTTTATATTCAGCGAATTTTTTAATTAATTCAGCTAATAATGAATTTGTATAGTTCCCTTGTTCATCTTTTGCGAAGAAGATTTCTTTAAGTTTTAAAGTATTTGCAAGTGATTTAGTAATACCAAATCCTGTTTTTTCAAATGAAACAATGTTTTGTGATGATGGTTGAATTAATTCAAATGAACTAAAATCAGACAATATTTCTGAATTGTTAGCTAATTTTAATAATTCAAGAGCAAACTCTTTAGTTTTTGCACTGTCAGAATTTACTGATTTATCAAACATTTTCATTCAAACTTTGAATAATGGATATGCTTCTTTCACATAGAAGAATGGGTCATTATTTTTGTTGGAAATATCTAAGAATTTCTTAATAGCTTCTTGAACTAATGAATGAACTGAATTGTTTTCAATTGGCTTGTATTCTGCAAAGTATTTGTAAATATCTCCAATTGATAAGTTAGGTTGTAATTTAACATTTGAAGTTGTTTGCACAACTAAGTTAAGAACTTGAATTCATTCATTAACTAATTGCTTAGCTTCGCTTAAAGGTATTTCTCTTTTGTCTTTAGTAAATCCAAACACACCCATAGCATCATTTGTTTCTGATGATGGGAATGATGTTAGTGAAACTGTGTTTCCGTTTCAATTTTCAAATCTAACTTTGTATGAGTGAACAAAGTTGTAAAGTTTGTCAAATAAACTTAATGAATTTTGAGTTGATGTAGATGTATTAGTATCTGCTCCTGCTTCAGTTGTTGAAGAAGGTTGAGGAGATATAAAGATGTTGAGAAGGTCAAAGTAGTCTAATTTTTCATCATCTGCAACTGGAATTGTTAAATATAATCCGTTGTCATCAATTTCAATATTTGTCCCTTTGTCTGAAACGTTAAACATTGAAATTATTGATTCTTTAAATGTTTTATTTGAACCTGGTAATGCAAATAATGATTTAATAAGTGCATAAATAAAGTCTTTTGATCCAACTCCTGATGTCGCATATTTGTTTACTCTATCTACACTTTGATGTTCAGTGTAGAACATTTGTTTTTTGCTTAAAACAGCATCAATAAAGATGTCAAAATCAAATAAGTTAATTACATACTTAGTTCAATCTATAACGTTTTTAAATGATTTATCAGCTGAACCTGGATACAAGTTAATAATTTGTCAAATAGGTTTAAGTTGAGGCATAAATGAATTAAATACGTCATATAATGGGTTAGCTTGATCATTAACATCAGCTAATAAGGCAATGTTAATATTCTCTAATAAGTCAAATAAATGCGTTTTAAATGCTTTTTGATCAACTGATCTAATAAATCATTCAATTAATTCAAGCGTTGATAATTTTCTTACGTACTTAACAATTTCTTTAGTTCCATCGGCTTTTGTAATTTCTCTATCAACTAAATGATCATGTTCATTTAAGAAAAAGTTGTTTGATTGCTCTGTGAACTTAACAAAGTTAACTGATTCAATAATTCCAATAATTGAATCAAGCATAACAACAGGATCTTTAATAAATTTTGATAAAGTCCCCACTTTAACCGGCACTTCTACACCAAGTACATTTAAAACATTAAATAATTCTTGAATTTGTTCAGTTAAATATTGTTTTCTTTCTTCAAGAGTATCTTTTTGTGCAATAAATCTTCTTAAGTTTGTAAATAAGTTAACAATAAGTTTGTTTGCATAATCACCATTTACATTGTGTGATAACTTGTAAAGGAAATCAAGGAACAATTTAGGAATAATCCCTAAATCAATACGTCCTGATGAGAAAATTGTTGCAAATTTATTTATATTAACTGAATATTCAGAAGCTTCGATAAATGCATAAATAATGTCTTTAGTGAAAAATCCTTGTTTTGTTAAATCGCTATCTAACAATACTTTTTGTATATTTTCAAAAGCTTTATTTAAAGTTTGTTGTGTAGCTGCTTCATTTAAAACATCACTTAATGGTGCTCTATAACCAAAAGGTAAATAAACAACGTTATCAAATTCATTACTATGTTCAACTCATCCTTCTGGATTGATTTTTGCCATTAACGTCAATTTATTGTTTTCTAAGTATGAATCTGTTTCTTTTAAAGTTAATCTACCAGTTGATAAACGTTCTTTATCAAATTCAGAAACACCTTTTTTTGATAATGAAACATTTTTTCAGTAAAGTAACTTTTTATTAGCATCATAAACAGGTTTAATTATGTAGTATGTATCTTCTTCTCTTGATGGATCAAAAGTAATTCCTAATTCAGCAAATTGATTAAAGTCGCTATCAGGTAATAAATTACCTTGTGCATCTGTTTCTGATCCAACAAATTTTGCTAATTTATAAATTTTCGATCTATCTCAAACTTCAAATAATTTAGTTTCTGGGTAGTTTTGATAAATTTTCACTTGTCCATATGTCATATCTAATGAAACGTATTTTTCATATGGAATGACGTTACCAATAATTTGGGTTAAAATATTGTGAATTGCATAATATGGTAATTCTCTAGTTTTGAAGTAACCATCAACATTTGAATAAAGATTAAATAAACCTGTTGGATTATCAATTTCATTGAAAAGTTTGTTTACATTGTTTTTGATTCCATCAATCTTTTGTTCATTATCACCCATATTAACAAAGTGATATACGAATTTTTCATTTTTAGATGTGTCGAATGCATCAATTGTGATTGATTTCTTGATACCTATGTTATCTACACCGACTTTTTCTGAAACTTGGTTGTAGATATCTTTTTTAACAATATCTAAAGCACCATTTTTAATTTTTGTGAATGTGATATCTCAGATTCTTTTATTAGATAACTTGTCAAATTCTTCTTCTGTTAATCTATCTCTTGATGTTTCAATTTGTGCAATTGTTTTATATCCATCAAATGCATATTCTGCATAATTAGGAATCTTCGTTCTCTTTTCATAATTTAACACTGGTAAAAGTAAAACATTGTTTGGAACAATAACACTTACATCATTAAGTAACTTGTTGTAAATATCAGTTAATTCTGAAACTGATTGTGATTTGTTAATTGATGCAGTTTGCAATCTTGTGTTTACATCGTTAGCTAATGCATCAATTTCTGGAACTCTACTCTTGTACTCTGGGTGGTTGTCAACTTCTTTTCTTGTGAAGTTATAAATTTTTAAAATAAGAGTTTTTAAGTCATTAATAATAATTTCTTTAATAGCAAAGTCTCTATCTAAATAACCTGGTTGGTCTGATAAATCAGCTAATCTAAGTTGCTCATTGTATGTTAAATCATATGTAAGAACTGAATTGTTCTCATAAATTAACTCTTTGTTTTCTTTTAAAACACCTTGTTCATCAAAGTGGATAAAGTATTTAAGTGAGTTTTTATTTCAATATGAGAATTTTTTAAATTCTGATGGTAATTCACCATTGTTTCCTTTAATTAAATTCTCCATAAATGTAACATATGCTCCATCTCAGTTTTTCTTGAATGGATCTACATATGTTGATTCATAAACTCTTCTTTGGTAGTATGTGTATTCCTCTTGTTTTGCAGCTCATTTTAAAGGAATGTTGTAAGTATGATTTGTTTCAAAAACAAATGGAATTGGTTTGTCTAATGTTCTTGATTCATCATATAAAGATGAATAATCAAATTCTGAATTTAATTCAACATTAACAACATCAGTTGGTTTAGCATCCTCTGGAATGTTAATTAAAGTTGAGTTTTTATCTTTATTAAGAATGAAAATGTAATTGTTATTTTGATATTTATCAAAACCAAGTTTGTCAGCAAGTGTTGCTGGTTCAACACTTAAACAAACTCCTTCATACATTCATTCTTTACCTTTAACCATGTCAAAAGTAGCTTCTTTTGTGACAATATTTAAGAATAAAGTTTTAACTTGAGAAAGAATAACATTACTTTCAGTATCTGTTGTAATGTATCCGATATCTTCTAATTTATAAGTTTTATCAAGCACAAAGTGGTCATTTAAATTTAAAACAACTTGTGTTGTAACAGGTGAATATGAGTCATTTTCTTTTTTGTATAAGTTAACAATGAAATCAGTTTTCATTCTCATTGTTTTGATGGCTTTATCAAAATCTAATGTTAATGAACTTGCGTTTTCATTCTTGAAGTCATAAGTGTTGTAGATTTTTATAAAGTCAACTCTATCAATGTATTTGTCTTTATATTTTTCCTCATCAACAAATAAACTTAATGGAATAAATGAATCTGTAATTCTTGTTAAGTCAATTACATAACCTTCTTTTTTGTAATTATCCGTTATATAGTTAATTCCTTTATCATAAACACTTTTATTTTCGTAAACAAGTGAATCTGATTTAGAAAGTCCGTTAACAAAATACCCATCATTGTATGCTTTCGCATTTGTTGATAGATTTAAATCGATTGTAATATTGTGTGAAACTGATTTTTTCTTAGCAGCTTCATATTGTTGCTTCATTGATTTAGCAGCATCATTTAAAACAGTGAAAACTCCTGCCGTTAAAAATACAAGGATAGTTAACCCTATAACAGTAGCTTTGTTTTTAAATAATGACTTAAAGACTTCTTTAAACAAATTCTTCATAAAATCCACCTTTAAAAATTTACTTATAATTAATTTATTAATTATAAAGGATTTTTGTATAAAAAAACAACCGGAAAACCAGTTGTTTAATCACTATAATTTTTCAATTTCAGTTCCATCTTCTGTAACTAAATTATCACTATCAATAACTCCATCTGAAACTAAGTCAACAGAAATACTTTCTTCTTTATTATCGTAAAAATCAGTTTGTGTACTTTGTCCAATATTAGGGTCAGAAGTCATTTCAATTAATTCATCTAAACCTACAGCACTAGCTTTTTCTTCTGATTTTTCTTTTTCAGGAGGTAATTGTAAGTTTTTAGCAATGTATTCGATTTCTTCTGCAACAATTGTTTCTTTTTCAAGTAATGAAGTTTTAATCAGCTCTAAAAGTTCTCTATTTTTCTTAATAACTTTTGTAGCTATATTTTTAGCTTCTAACATTATTTTTCTAACTTCAAGATCAATTTCGTGACTAATTTGGTTAGAAATTGATGAACTTGTAGCTAAAGTTTTTCCTAAGAATGGAGATCCTTCTTCTTCTTGATATTTAATCGGACCTAAATCAGACATACCAAATTCAGTAACCATTCTTCTAGCAATTGCTGTTGCTTTCGAAATATCATCTGCAGCACCTGTTGAAATTTTATCTTCTCCATAAATAATTTCTTCTGCTGCTCTACCACCCATAAAACTTGCTATAGAAGCTAATAATTCTTCTTTAGTATAGTTGTATTTTTCATTCTCAGGCATCATTAAGTTATATCCACCGGCTTGACCACGTGGAATAATAGTAATTTTTTGAACTTTATTACCACCAGGAACTTTTATACCAACAACAGCGTGTCCAGCTTCGTGATAAGCAACTAATGTTAATTCTTCCTTAGTAATAGTTCTAGATTTTTTAGCTGGACCAGCCATAACTCTATCGATTGCCTCATCGATTTGATCTCTTGTAATAATACCTGTATTTTCTCTAACTGATAAAAGAACAGATTCGTTAATTACGTTTTCTAATTGAGCTCCTGAGAAACCAGGTGTTCTTCTTGCAACATTTTCAAACGAAATATCATTTGAAATACGTTTACCTTTAGCATGTAGTTTTAAAATCGCTTCACGTTCTTTTACATCTGGTAATCCAACTGTAATAACCCTATCAAAACGTCCAGGTCTTGTTAAAGCAGGGTCTAAAACGTCTGTACGGTTTGTAGCTGCAATAAATAATAACCCTGAGTTTTCTTTAATACCATCCATTTCAACAAGAAGTTGGTTAAGTGTTTGTTCACGTTCATCGTGCCCTCCACCAATACCACTTCCTCTTGTTCTACCAATAGCATCAAGCTCATCAATGAAAATAATTGCTGGTGCATTTTTACGTGCTTCTGCTATAACTTGTCTTACTCTTTTAGCCCCCATACCAACAAATAACTCAACAAAGTTAGATGCTGATACAAAGAAGAAAGGAACATCAGCTTCTCCTGCTGTCGCCTTAGCTAATAAAGTTTTTCCTGTACCAGGAGGACCTCCTAAAAGGATACCTCTAGGCATTCTAGCTCCTGAAACTTCATATTTTTTAGGATTTTTTAAGTAATCTACTATTTCTGAAATTTCTTCAATTGGTTCTTTATTTCCTGCAATATCAGAGAATTTTTTATCTGATTTAATAATTTGAGCAGGACTATTGTCACCAAACATAGCCCCACCTTGCCCTGACATCATTTTAGCTTGTGATCTAAAAATAAAGAACATTATTCCTAGGAATAATAATGTAGGAATAAATGGAAGAATGTATGTTGAGAAGAATCCTGGTTGTGGTGCTGCTGCATTTTGAATTTCTCCTGAACTTACCACACCATTATTTACAAATTTTGTCGCTTCTTTAAGAGGATCTTTGATTTCAAACACTTCATTTATGAAGTTGAATGAACCAGGTGCAACAAGCTCAAGTTGACTATTATTTTTTATAAGGGTACCGTGCATTTGGTTAGTGAAGGGATCAAACTTAATTAATTTAAAGTATGTTCCATCATCTTGACTATTTGCTGCATCCTTGATGAATTCAACAAATTTGCTTGTTGAAATATTTTGAGGACCTGTTAACTTACTGATAATTAAGTAAAGTCCAACTGATATTATTAAAACAACAACAAAAGCTATTAATATACCAGGTCAACGTCTTTTTCTTGGCATTTTATCTCCTTTCTTTGAGATGTTTTATTATTTAATATTTTTTTATATTATACCCTATTAATTTAGCAATTCACCCTTTAATTTGACAAAATATAAACCGTTCTTTAAAAGGTATTTTGAAGTTCTGTTTTTAGACAGAATAAAATCAATAATTGATTTGATTTTCGATGAGCTTAATTCAATGTTTTCATCAGAAAAATATGTGTGAATGTATTGATAAACTAAATGTTTTTTGTGCTTGAGTTTTTCAAAAACACCTTGCTTAAATCTTGATTCTTTTCAAATTTGAAATTCTTTTTGAATTTTTTTTCTTTTGAAACTTAAAAAGAAGTTTTTTACCAGTTTACAAGCTATAAATGTATTTTTATAGAGTGTTTTTTTAGCGAAATCTAACCTTATTTTATTTCTTGAATACTTAGGTAAATTGTTCGTGTAATCAAAACAAAAAGGTGTGTGATTTTTTTGATTTTTCTTTGTTATTGTATTTTTAAAATACTTAAATAGATAAGGTCTATAAATATTAATTCCATCAATAAGATTTGATTGTTTTATTCCATAGAATAAAACATTTCTTTTAGACTGCTTTTGCATATATGCAGTCTCGAAAAAATCATCTTTATTATGAGAAATTAACAATTTGTCACAATTTTCTTTTACATAAACTTCTTTGAAAAATTTGTATCTCTGCTCTCTAGCTCAAGATTGAAAGTTACCTTTAACATAATCATTTTTAGATAACTCTAAAACATAGAGCTTGATATTATGACTCTTACAAAAATCTTCAACTACTTTTTGATCCAAACCACTATCAGTACGTTGATTGTAATTAACATGAGCAACAATTATGTTTTTGTTTTTATATTCATTCAACATAAACATACTGTCTGGTCCACCACTAACAGCTAGTAAATATTTAGTTTTTTGATTTGACATTGTATTTATTCATAACAGTTAGGATATCATTGTAGACAAATGAAATTGAAGCTTCTGCTGCTTTATTTAACACAGGCTCTAAAACCAACATTTGTTCAGGTGTAAAATTACCTAAAACAAAATCTCTTAATGTTTCTCTGTGTTCTGTATTAATTCCGATTTTTAATCTTTTAAATTCTTTAGTATTAAGCATTTGAACAATGTTTAAAACACCGTTATGACTTCCTCCTGAACCACCAATTTTAATTGCACTTTTTCCTAGTGGAAAGTCTTTTTCATCATGAATAACCAAAATATCATCAGGATTAATTTTGAAAAATTGAGCTATTGCTTGAACGAATTCACCTGATTTATTCATATAAGTCATTGGTTTTGCAATTATTAAATCATCTAACTTAACATATTCACCATTAAATTTAGATTTGTTTAACTCGACACCCATTTGCTTACAGATTTTATCAATAACCATAAAACCAACATTGTGTCTAGTGTATTTGTATTTATCTCCTGGATTTCCTAAACCAACTATTAATTTCATTACACCCTTCTTTCTGTTTGGATAAAGAATCTTAAGTTTGTATGCACTTGATTAGCACTTGTTGCGTGTATTCTTTCAATTAAACTTTTGTAATCAACACTTTGGTCAATAAATATTTGCAAGTGTTTAATTGCTCTTGATGCACCTGTATAAAGCATTTTTTTGCTTTGCATAAATGCGTGTTCATTATGAACCACCATAATAACAGAGTCAATTTCACTACCTTGGAATTTGTGAATTGTAGTGCTATATGCAAGTTGAATTTGTTCTTGAAATTCTCTTAATGAATACTCAATTTCTTTTTTTCATTCATCCCCTCTATAGAAAGTAACTTTAATTTTCTTAACTTTTTTGTTACCTGATTTAGAGGTTGCATCCTCATAAACAACATCAGTTATATAACCAATATCACCATTAGAAATATTTTCGTTATTTCTATTTTCTAACTGCATAACTTTATCGTTTATTCTATATTCAATTTGACTATAGTTTTTTCAATTTGTTGCAAAAACATCATTTTTATTTATTGCATTTTGAATTTTCTTATTAACTTCATTAATTCCATATTGGTGTCTGTAAGTTGGAATAAGGATAATAACGTTATTAATTCCGAATTTTTCAACTTCTTTTGTATATAGCGTTAATAAATCATTATGAAAGTTTTTGTTATCTACTTTAACTAAATCAACTTCAGAAGGTTTAAACATTGAATCATCAACTTCACCTCTGTTAATATTTGAAAAATGTTTTCAAATTGTTTCTGAATCGCTTCTATAAAACTTAGTTAAGTATGTTGTAGGTATATTTTGTGAAAAAATTAAATCATCTAATAGGTTACCTGGTCCAATTGCTGGTAACTGGAAAGCATCCCCAATTAAAACGATCTTTTCTAATTTAGGACTTGCTTTTAACAATTTATCTAATAAGTTAACATCAATCATTGAAAACTCATCAATAATTAAAATTCTTAAATCAACAATTTCTTCTAAATTAGTTACAGAAATTTTTTCATCAGTATTAGCTATTTGTAGGTAGCTGTGAATTGTTCTAATTTGATGTTTAATCTTTATAGAAACATTAGTTGCAGCCCTACCTGTTGGCGCTAAGATAGCGAATTCATTTGCTTTAACCTTGTTTTTCTTTAATGTTTCATAAATATGCTTAATAACAAATGTTTTTCCTGTTCCTGGCCCACCGCTTATTATTGAAATATTTTTGTTTATGAAATTATCATAAGCAGCTTTTTGTTGCTTTGATAAGAATTTCAAATCAATCATAGCTTCAGGTTTTAATTTGCAAATTAATTCTGAATTAGCTAATTTCATTAATCTGTTGTAAATATATGCTTCTTTATCAAATGTGGCTTTCAAAGTAAAGAAACCAGGTAAAACTTGAATTAAATGTTCATCTCTAATAAATCTTTCAAAAATGATATCTACATCAATTTCGTCTTTTATGAATGCAAAATCACTTTCTTCTTCATTTATTAATGAATTTCATTTTATATTCGCATCTTCAATAGCTTTTTTGAATTTCACTTGCAATGTATCTAAATCAAAAATTGTACTGTTTTGAGTTTCTAAATCTCAAACAACTTTATATAAGTAAGCTATGTATCTTTGGTAATTTTCTTTAGTTCAATTCAATAAGAATGCAAAAGTATCAACTTTAAAAATATCATCAATTACTTTATCTATAAACAAGTAATAAGGAGAATTGTTTTTGTAATATTCAATGAAGTTAAATTCTCTAGAACCGTGAATAGTTGCTAATTTTTCAACTAAATCACTAACTCTTGGGTTATTAAATAAATTTATATTTTTCTTATCTTCTTCAGTTAAGTTTAGTAGTGATTTTAATCTTGCACTATTTTCTTCATAATATTTAACTAATGATTCTAGTTGTTTATCAGTAATTACACTTAATAATTCATCTTTATAATTTTCAATATCTGCTAGTTTAGTAAATAAATCTTGTCCAAATTCATCAATTATTTTTTTAGCAGTTAATTTTCCGATGTTAGGTACATTTTTTGAAAGATAATCAACTCAATCTGTTTGCACATCTTCGATTATCAACTCTAAATTCTTAATAATTTTTGAGTTTTTGTAACTAGCTTTAGGATTGTCTCCGAACTCAACTTCATATTTTTTATATAAATTTGGAAAAACATTTGTAACAAAAACTAAGAATGTTTGACTTTTACCTTCAGGTAAAAACAACATAAGTGCTCAACCTAATTCTTTACCACCTTTAATTTGCTTAATAAATTTACCCTTCATTTTCTCTCCTTACTTTCTATCTATTTATTTAAATTATAAAGATTTAATTTTTATATATCACCCTTTATTTTAGGTGTCAAATTGGATTATTTTTGATAAGTTATCCACATACTTAAAACAATAAAATATAAATATGTTAATAAGTACTTTTTTACTTACATTTTAGACACTTTAGTTGTGGATAACTTTTGCATAACTATGTTGTTAAAGTTGTTTATAACTTATTTTTAAATATGTTTTTTATATAGTAATAAAATTTAGCTATGAATATTAATAATTTCGATGAAGAAAAAAACAAAGAAGAAGCGAAATTAAACTCTTACAATGAACTTTATATCGAGTATATAAAGAATGAAATTCAAGATAATCTCGCTTTTAAAACGTTTTTTAAAAATTTAACAATTCTTAGTTTCAAAAACAATGAAGTTGTTATTTATTTCCCTAAAGTCCATCCTAATTTAAGTTCATTTAAAAATTATTACAAAAATGTTTTTGACAAGTCGGTCAAAGAAATTTTTGGAGCGAATGTTGCTTACAGAATAATTGATAAAGAGACTTTAGATGCACTTAAAGAAACTGAAAAACAAAGTAAAAACTTAAATATTCAGATACCTACAACAAATAAAAAGAAAACAGATGGTATTGAATATACATTTCACAACTATATTCATGGTTCATTTAATGATGAAGCTTTAAATATTTGCAAATCAATTATTGATGATGAATACAAACTAGAAGTTTTATTTATCACAGGTAACTCTGGTTTAGGTAAAACTCACCTTTTAAAAGCTATTTCTAATGCTTTAAACAAAGAAGGTAAATCATCATTTCTTGTTAATGCAACTGAGTTTATTCGATGAATTCAACCTTTATTAAAAGAAAATTCAGTTGATGTTCTTAATAAATTTCAGAAGAAATTGATTGATAATTACGACGTTTTAATGTTTGACGATTTCCAATTGTATGGTTCAGGGAATAAAAAAGCTACAAAGGATTATATTTTTCAAGTTCTAGATAGTAGAATGGAAAAAGGTAAATTAACCATTTTTTGTTCAGATACAGATATAAACGGAATTTCTAAAATATTTGATGAAAGACTTGTTTCGAGAATTCAATCTGGGTTTATTACAAAAATCAAACAACCTGAACAAGAAGATTTACATAAGATTTTGGATTTCTTACTTACAGAAAACAACTTCGACACAAACACATTAGACGATGAATCAAAAGATTTCATCATAAGAAATCATTCAAATTCAATCAGAACACTTACAGGTGCTGTAAAAAGATTAAGTTTCTATGAAAAAGAAATTAAATCATTACCAAAAACTTTAGTTATAAAAACAATTAGAAATATTTTTGGTGATTTTATTAAAGATAAAGCAGAAATTACTGATGACATAATTTTAAAAGCTGTTTCAGAGTATTACAAAATACCAGTTAAAGATATTTTAAGCACATCGAGAAAATCTAATATCTTTTTAGCAAGACAAATTGCGATTTATATGATTAAAAAGCATTTAGATTATTCATCCAATGAATTAGGTAAATTATTTAAAAGAGATCATTCAACTATATTAAGTGCTTTAAAGAAAATAAATACTAAAGATGACATTAAAGTTAAAAAAGTTATAAATGAAGTAGAAGATAAGATGCGCAAGAATTATTAATAATTTATAAACATTTATTTTTAACTAAAAACTTAAAAAATAATAGAAAAACACACTAAAATTTAACTTTTTGAAAGTTATAAACATATTAACAACTGTTAATATTTATATTAAGGAGAAGATATGAAATTTACAATTTCAAAACATTTAATAGATCAATTGATTGAATTTATTTCTAATTATATTGATAATAATGATATGCATTATTTATCAAGAACAATTAAGATCGAATTAGATAGTCAAAACTTAGTTTTAACAGCAGCTAACGCATCTATAGCAGCTAGAAAAGTTATCAAAGTTGATGAAGATAAAATTAAAGTTGAAAAAGCAGGAAAACTTTGTATTTTAGCTTCTTTATTAAAAAACATTATTAAGAAATTTAATAAAGAAATCACTTTTAAACAAAGAGGTAATTTAATTGATATCTATGAAGGTTCAACTTCATTTACTTTAACAACAAATGACATTACACAATATATTGACACAAATTTTGAAGATCAAAAAAATACTCTTGAAATTGACGCTCAGAGATTAGATAAAATTATTAACAATGTTTCTATTTCGACAACAATAAGTAATGATAAATTAAACTCAATAGTTTTTAAATGTATTAATATAACATCTAAAAATTCAGAAAATGTAAGATTTGTAGCAACTGATTCATATAGACTTTCAACTGAAATTTTAAAAGTTGATAAAAAAGTTGACATCGATTTAACAGTTGACGCAAAAAGTCTTAAAAAACTTATCACAAAAGATGCACCAGAAAAAGTTCAATTATTCTTTGATGAGCATAAAATAGGTATTTCTTACGAAAACACAGTAATTTATATTTCTGTAAGTAAAATTCAATATATCGATATTTCGTCATTATTCCAAACAAAATATACAAGAAGATTTTTTATTGAAAAAGATGAATTATTAAAAGTTATTAATACAGCTTTATTCCAAATCACAGAAAAAGACAGAAAAATGGAATTCTCATTCAATGAAAATGAAATTAAAGTTTTATTTGAAGTTCCTGAAATCGGAACAGGAAAGGCTGTTTCGAATAAATTTCAAATTTTAGAAGGAAAACCTATTGATATGGACTTTAACTACATTTATATCAAGGATGCGGTTTCACAGTTAGAACCAGGTAATATTAATATTTTCATTTCTGAAAAAGAAGATAGAGTACTTTTATTAACAGAAAATGATAATTCACATATTCAGTTAATTACACCATTAAGAAAGTTTTATAACAATTAATTATGACAATTAAAATAACAGGTGATTCAATCAAGTTAAGTCAATTTTTAAAGAAAATCAATGAGACTGATACAGGTGGTCAAGCTAAATTCTTTATCGAGACAAATGATATTAAAATTAATAATAAAAAACCTGAAGGTAGATCTTCAAAAATACACCCAGGTGATGTTGTTTGAATAAACGACCAAATTTATGTAATTGAAAAAGAAAAATAAACCATTTTATTGGTTTATTTTTTATATTAAATTAACTAACTTTTTGATGGAACGTAAATAAATCCTTTTAATTTTTCGGTAATCTTAGCGTAGTTGTATCCTTTTTGACCAATTAAATGTGATAATCAACTTCCATATGATGAATTTCCAGGAATTAAAACATATGATTCAGAGTGAGTTTCATCTTCTCAAGCACCTGTTTCTTTGTTATAGTATGTTCCCATTACAGAAATATCCATATTTCCGAATAAGTCACCATATCTATTTGAATCAGATTTAAGTTCACCTACAACTTGTTCAGAAGTTACACCTGATTTTTTAGTGAAGTTGTCATTGAAATCAGAAATATCATCCCCAACTCTCATAACAACTTTGAATTGAACTGGTGTTTCACCAATTGTAATTTTATTATTATTTACAAGATGCATTCTTTCTTCTTTTTCTGATTTTGTAGAGGTTGTTGATGAATAAGGTTTTTGTTTATTAGCTAAATCCACACCTTGCATTCATCAAATGAAATCAGGCATATATTTAGCCTCAAGCCCTAAATTAATTAAGTTTGTTTTACTTGGTTCTTTATGTCATTTTTGAGAACGGTTAGAGTTAAAGAATACTACTCCACCTTTTGAGTAAACATGCTTAATAAAATCAATTGCCCCAGGAACTTCTGTAGAAATAGCTTGACTAACAAAATCATCTCATGCACGTCCATCGTATGATTTATTGTTAAGGAATAAATAGTTTTGGTATTTAAAGTTATTTAAAACAGTTTCATCTAAATCCATGAATACCACCGGAATGAATTTACCTTCTTCTGGTGCTGAAACAACAATTTCATCACCAGAAATATTAACTTTAGTTAAATCAACATTTGGTTGTGTAATCATTTTGTCAAAAGCAGCTTTAGCATTTTTGTAAACTTGCATCCCCATAGCATGTTTTTCTCCAGAGAATGAGTTTCATGCATTTGAACTACCGATTCCTGCACCATTTGCGATTAAAGTTTGAGCTGCTTTAATTTTTTCAGCAACTTCTTCTTCTGTGTATGTTTTTACTTTAGGCGCTTCAGGTGTTTTTTCTGAATGACATGAGTTAGTAACAACAGGTGCAGCAGTTAAAATAATTGAACCTGCTCCAAACAATAAGTATTTTAATTTTTTCATAAATCTCCTTAGTAAATTGAGTAAATAAAATAATAAATATAAATTCATTTTATTACATACTTAACTATAAGTTAAGTAAATAGTTATTTTTTTCATAAAATGTGTAAAAAATAACGCATAAGCGTTACTATAATAATTTTAATCCACCCATATATGGTACAAGAACTTCAGGGACAGAAACGCTTCCATCAGGGTTTTGGTAGTTTTCTAAGATAGCTGCAATTACTCTATCAACAGCTAAACCTGAACCATTCATTGTGTGAGCATATTCAGTTTTACCTTCATCATTTTTATATCTAATCATAGCTCTACGAGCTTGGAAATCACCCATATAACTTACACTAGATGTTTCTCTATATCTTTGTTCTGAAGGTAATCATAATTCTAAGTCAATTGTTTTTCTTGAAGAAAACCCTAAGTCACCAGTACATAAAAGTAATTCTCTATATGGAATTTGTAATTTTTCAAGCACATCTTTAGCATCTTCAACCATTTTTTCATACTCAACCATAGCATCTTTTGCAGATGTAACTTTTACAAGTTCAATTTTCTTAAATTCATGTTGTCTTAAGATACCTTTTGTATCTTTACCTGAGCTCCCTGCTTCAGATCTAAAACATTCTGTATATGCTGTAGCTCTAAAAGGGGTTGATAAATCAACAATTTCATCATTGTAAATGTTTGTTAATGTAACTTCAGCAGTAGGGATTAAATATTCATCTAATCCTTCTAATTTATATAAATCTTCCTTGAATTTAGGTAATTGACCTGTTCCATATAACATTTTATCTTTAACAATTACAGGTGTTGTGAATTCTTGATAACCTTTTGAAGTGTGTAAATCTAACATAAATGAAATTAATGCACGAACTAATTTTGAACCATTGTTTTTGTAAATTACATATCTTGAACCTGATAATTTAACAGCTCTTTCAATATCTAAGATACCTAAATTTTTAGCAACTTCATAGTGAGGTAACACATCTTTAACAAGACCTCTACCTAATTTATCATGCTCTTTAATGATTACATTTTGATTTTCACCTTCTCCAACAGGAACTTCTTCTAAAGTTTCGTTAGGGATTTGTAAAATTAATTCATTAATTCTGCTATTTAACTCCTGCTCTTGGTTAGATAAAGTTAAATCTTCGTTTTTAACCACTTCAATTTGTGCTTTTAATTCAACTAATTTACCTTTATCGTTTTTAAATAAACCAAATTGTTTTGAAAGATTGTTTAATTCACTTTTTTTATCTTGTGATTGTTTCATCACGCTACCTCTTTGTTTAGCTAATGAAACAAATTGATCAAAAATTTCAATTTTAAAACCTCTGTTTTGTAGGTTTTTTCTTACTTTTTCTTCATTATTTAAAACATATTTTATATCTAGCATTTCGACCTCGTAATTTGAATTGTTTAAATTATACATTAATAAAGAGTTAATGAATTATTATGTTGAAAATAGATTTTTTAACCCTTAAATTAAGCAAAATAATTCAAAAAATGATACTAAAAAAATAGATGTTAAAAAATTAGTCATTTGCTATAATTTAAACACGCTTATATAAAATATATAAAATTATTCACATAAGGAGGAAATTATGAGTAAAAGAACTTATCAACCAAACAAGCGTAAACATGCTAAGGTTCATGGTTTTAGAGCTAGAATGAAAACAGCAAATGGTAGAAAAGTATTAGCAAGAAGAAGAGCTAAAGGTAGAAAAAGATTAACAGTTTCTGATAAATAATTCTAAACAATGAAAAAACAATATCGACTAAAGAAGAATTGAGAATTTGAAGATGTAATTAATGCAAGACAAGGTAACTTTGTTTCAAATAGATATTTAATCATCTATTTCAAGAAACGTAAAAACTTCGCTGCAGGAATTACAGTTCCAAAAAAATTCGCAAAAGCTGTAGGTCGTAATTTTTTTAAAAGACAATTAAGAGCAATTATGCATGAGTTGAATTTATATCACCTCAAATATCATTTTGTTTTAATTGTTCGTAAAGAATTTATGAAGGAAGATTTTGCTATCAAAAAACAACATATAGCAAAACTCTTTGAGAAATTTAAATAATGAAGAAAAACGCAAAAAATTTTTCATACTTTACTAACGGTAATGATCCAAAGACTAACCGTAAAGAGTTAACTAAAAAAATCCTCAAATGATTAAAAATAGTTTTCTATGTGTTAATTTTTGGACTTACTGTAACAGGGTGTGTTCAATCCTTTGTTATTAAAAACTCTTACAACGTAGGTAACGGACTTGAGTTTTATAGAGATAAAGGTGACATAGCACCTAGAGTTAATACTTTAAAGAGCACAAATCAAAAAAGAGATTTAGTAACACTTCAAGATCCAAACGGAGAAAACAAAACATCTGAAGTATTTGAATACGACAGATTAGCACTTGATACTGAATCAAACATTTTTGTTACTGATAAAGAGATATTAGACAAACTTAGAGAACAAACAAAATCACATCAGGGTGAATATGGTACCCCTGGTGGATACATGTCTATTTTAAGAATTCCATTTGATTCTGAAATTCTTAAAAACGCAGGATATAAATTTGATGAAAAATTCAAATTAATTTACACAGGTTCAGATGACGCTAAAAATTATTTATTTGCAACAGCATCTGATAAAACTTACAACTTTGTAAAAGAACCTAAAGATATCTTTATTTTCCCATTCACTTTCCCACAAGATGAAAAAAATAACTACGATAAAGGTAAACTTCAAAGTTACATGACTTTTAAAACAGAAAAAAAATACAAGGAAGTCAATGGAAAACAAGAAGTGGATAAAATAATCCCTGTTCTTACTGATGCAAAAGAATACCAAATTACATACATTTCAGGTATTCAAAAAATTTATGACTACACATCAGAAAACGAATCTGTTTCTAATAAGTTTGCTAGAGATATTCTCCAAATGTTATATACATATTCATTTGGTGAAGGATCTAAATTTGCTGCAAAATTAGGTAAAGAACCTTCTTTATTTATTAAAGAATTAGTTGATAACATTCCGGCAAATGTTAAAGAAGAAAATATCTCAGAACACAATAACACATTATTTACCTTAACTCAAGAACAATACCAATTGCTTATTGAATATCAAAATACAATGCAGTCATACATGAATGAATTAGGATTCTTTAATGGAGAAGTTCCTAACACATCTTCTGAAGAATATAAAGAAAGAAGAGAAAAAGTTCAAAATCAATACAAATTAAATAGAACTGATAAATATGACTACAATACAAATATTCTTTATTCTGAAAACATTAACACACTTCCTTTAAGAGGTGATTTACCATTACAATCTATTACAACTTGAGGTGAAGCTTGAAAATATGGGCCATTTTACGGTTTATTAGTATATCCACTTTCAGTGTTGGTGCAATCAATGCGTCAATCAATGCCTGATATGCTTGGATGAGCTTCTGTTATCTCAATTATAGTTGCAATCATTATTTCACGTCTTATTACGCTTGCATTTACATTTAGAACAACTGTAATGCAATCAGTAATGGAAGAACTTAAATACAAAAAAGCTGCTATTGAAGCTAAATATAAAGGTTTAGAAGATAATAAAGCTATGAAACTTAAGAAAAATCAAGAGATTCAAGCTTTATATACAAAATACAACATAAATCCATTAGACCAATTCGGAAATATGTTACTTACTATGCCGATTTTCCTTGCTATGTGAAGAGTTATTCAAAGTATTCCTGAAATCAAACAAACAACATGGCTTGGTATTAACTTCGCCTCAACATCATATAAGAGATTGTTTGAGGGAGAATGAGTTTACTTATGAATTTTAGTACTTGTTGTTGGGTTCCAATTACTTTCAAGCTTCTTACCAAGACTTCTTAATAGAAAGAAAATGAAACGTAAAACAACAATCGCAGAAACTGAAGCACTTAAGAAATCTGAAAGAACACAAAAGATTATGATGCTTGTGTTCACAGCAATTACCTTAATCTTTACTGCTGGTGTTCAAGTTTATTGATTATTCGGTTCAATATGAACAATTATGCAAACATTAATTATTCACAAACTCATACATTCTAAGAAATTTAAAGAGAAATTCATAAATAAGAAAACTCGATAAATAACTTTTTCATTTAAATAATAAGTATTAAAAAAATAAAAAATTTACTTGACTTTATTTTAATAGTGCTATAATATATGCAGTGGTTATAGCAAAGGGGATCACCTGAATCCATTCCGAACTCAGTAGTTAAGCCCTTTAGTGCCGAAGATAGCTTTACAGTGAAAATAGGGAGCCGCTGCTTTTTTTATACCTTTTATAAAAATAATAATTTAATACCACCTTTTCAGGTGGTATTTTTAATCTAAATCAACATTTTCTATATGAAAATAAGGAAGTTTTAAATCATCAAATTCAACTATATCATAGTAGTTCGGGTTAAGATTTTTAACTCTAGAAATAACTAGTTTAGCTTCCTTATCTCTAGAAATTAAAAACCTTGTATTTGGGTTTTGTGAAAACAAAACTTCAATCAATTCATGACAATATTGGTTTTGTTTGTTATTTTCTTTTTCAACAATTTTCTTAGCTAAATTAATCTTTTTAGCATTATTATCAGTTGATTGAATCAGTAAATTAAGGATAATATCGGTGTTATTTAAAGAAAAAATAGGCAGAAATTTCTCGTTTTTATTCATTTTATTAGAGATGTTAATTAACTCAGGGAACTTGTTTTTTAATTTCAAAAATGCATAAACATCAATCACAATTTGAATTGGCTTAGTTAACTCTTTTTTCTCTTTAATTTGACTTAAAATGCTAGAGAATAGGGAGAAAATGAATTTTTCTTCCTTGCTAATTTTGAGCAATTCCTCAAAAACATTTTTAATTTCTGCTTGTTTCATAGTGAAATTATAATAAATTAAATTTGATATAATTAAAACAATATTTATTATTACATAATAAATAAATTTTATAAAACTAAGAGGTATTAATGGCTAAAAGACAAAAATCATTCTTTGAACGTTTAGTTGAGTTAAATGATAGACATGATGAGAAGAAACATAAAACTTCAACTAACAAATCAAAAAGATCTAAAACCTTAATCGGTATTTTTTCTGCTTTAACAGTTGGAGTTATTGCATCTATTACAATTCCTTTAACAATTACAACTACAAAGGTTAACTACATTCAACCGGTTGATGGAGAAAAATCTGCTTTTGTTGTTAATGATGCAAAAGGTAATGAACTTAACTCATTAACAGTTGGTAAATTAACAGATTTAGTAAAATCACAAAGTCAAGAAGTTTCAGATGAAATCAAAAATGCATACAGAGAAGCGATTTTCTATATGTATGAACAAGAAGTTGAAGCATCAGTTCAATATCAAAACATTTACAATAGTTCATTACAAAATGATGAAGAAGTTAACAATTCAATCGAACTTAAATCATTAGATGAAATCAAAAGACAAATTAAAGCTAAATTTGAAGATTTAAAAGTTAACTTCAAAAAAGTTTATGGTTTCCAAAATTGAGAAAAACAATTTTTTGAAGAACTTAAAAAAGATGAATACGGAAATTCAGCTAATGAAACAGATGCAACAAACTTTTTATTATTCAAACAAGTTGAAGAAATTGCTACACGTAGATATCAATTAGAATACAAAGTTGTTGATAGAACATTTGTAAATAGAACTGCTACAAAAGATATTTATAAACTTGATAAAAACGGAAACAAAGTTAAAGGTGAAAACAGTGAACCAATTAAATTATTCAGTAAAGGTGACAAAGTTTTCCCATATTTAGAAGAAAATGTTAATTACTTTGCTCCATCATCAGATTCAACAAAAGTTACTTTATTAACAACAAAATCATTCATTACAGAATTCAAATCACCAGCAAACTTCATTTCTGAATACTTCAACAAAAATAACATCATCATTCCTACAGTTTACAAATTAGCAGGAACCATTTCTAAAAATGATGTAGTTTATCCATGAAAAATTTCATCTGATGATGACAAAGTGAAATTATTTAACTTATTAAAATGAAATGTAACTCCAACAGCTGATTCATTTATTGCAGAATCAAACGTTGCATCATTAACAAAATTTAATAAAGCAGAAGAATATGCATTCCAAAAAGAAAATGAAACTAAAGAAGAATTTGTAAGTAGAGTTCAAAAATATAAAAACTTCTTATCATCAATCACAAATTCTGATGTTGAAAAATTAGCAACACCAGGTTTAACATCAAACATCAACTTATTTACTAAAGATTTAGATCTTGCATTAGGTGTAAATGCAACTTCAATTTTTGCTAACGAACAAAATAACTTACCTGAATTCTCATTAAAAGAATTAATTGACGCAATCAAAGCTGCTTTAAACATTCTAGAGCAACCTGATTTAACATCAGCTACAAACTTTGATGAAGCAGCAAAAATTGTTAAAGATTACGATGTCCAAATCGATAAGAAGTTAGAAGACTTAAAATTTGAACCATCAAGATTTAACACAATTAACAAAGTTATTGCTGACTATATGTTTTCAAAAGTGCAAGATGCACAAACAACAAATAATCCATTAATTCCTTATGTCTTCAAATTGTCAGATATGAAAGATGCATTTATGATAATTACAGATAGTAATGTGCAAATTGTAAGATATTCACAAATTACAGAATTAGATAAATTCAAACAATTTATTGCTGAGGATGCTAAAAACTTAGCTTTAGGAAATGTTTCATACTTCAATACACCTGCACAAATTTCAAATAACTTATCAAGTTCACAAATTCTTTCATTAGCTTTAAGTGATGAAAAATTTGTTGCAGAACTTAAAACAAAAACAAATACAACTACAGGAGCAAACTATACAGATGCTGATGTAACAAGCTTGCAAGCAAAAGTTACTAGTGTAAAAAGTGGAGAAGACACAAGCAAATTAATTTCAGTATTAACATCAGTAAGTGAGTTCATTCAAAAACAATTAAACTATGGAAACAGTTACAACTTTATAGTTGATAAAGGTCTTACAAAAATAGTTTACAACCATAACGATAATGTATATAGCGATAAAAAAGCTATCGAAGTTATTAATGACTTAGTTTATTCAATCTTCGAAAAAAATGAAGGGAGCAAATAATGAAGAATATATTTAAAAAATCTTTATATTTAGCACCAGTTGCTTTCACACCATTAGTTGCACTTTCATGTGGAGTTGATAAAAACACAGAAGAAAAAAATAAACAAATCATTTTATTTGATAAACCTGCAGTTTCAACTGTTGCCGAAAACTTATGATTAAAATCAGTTTTACAAGACCAATACAAAGTTGAAAAAGATACAAACTTACTTTCAAATGAAAAATTCTTTAATGAAGCTCTAATTGCTTATAAAGGATTTTTAGCTACAGAATCGCAAAAGAATAACTTATATTTAGCTACTCAATTAAACAAGTGAAAATCAAACGGAATTTTCAATGAAACTGAATTAGCTGCATTGAACGCTTTATATAGAGATGTTTACAACATTAACTTAACAAATGAACAATTCAAAATCTTATACAACAACGAAAATACAGGTGTGGCTTTCACGGTTAATAAGCTTCTTTTAGTTAAAAACTACTTCTTTATTTCAGATGTTGTTACATTAGAAAAAATCGATCCAAGTTCATTTAATTTATATGGTAAAAAATACGATAACAAGCAATTTAACTTAATTAAATATGTTATCTCAAATAAAACAGTTCAATTATGAAGTTACACAAATGATAATGTAAATGAAATGTATACAGATGCTAATAAAGTTATTAAACACGTTTTAGATTACAATAACTTATTAAAGAATTCTAAAGAAGCTCAAAACATTGCAACAGCAGATTTAATTTTCAATAATGTTCCTGCTAAAGCTGAATTTGAAGCTACAATGGGTGGATACCAAGGTATTAAATCTAACCCTTACAAATCAGACTACACTGTCGATGAATTATTAAAAGCAACATCACCTGAAAATTTAGTTGGTTTCTATAACTTAACAAATGGTAAATTAGTTTCAGTTGATGAAAATGGACAATTAGCTGAAGCGATTCCTGTTTCAAAAGATGGTAAAAAAGTCGAAGTAGCTTACTTTGCTAAAATTGTTCCAGTTGCTAAAAAAATTACAGTTGATACAAACGAAAACGGCACAAAAGAAGAAAAAACAGTTTTATCATTCGACCAAACAATTTACAAAGATTCATTAGATAAATTAGCTATCTTCATTTCAATCAGTGATGAAAACTTATACAAAAATGCAAAAGCAGCTTACATTACAATGGGTTACAAAATTTCATCTATTGATGAACTTAAAGATAAAACAGCAGGTCTTGAATAATGAATGATTCAATCTTTACAAAAATAATTAAAAGAGAAATCCCTTCAAACATCATCTATGAAGATAATGTTGTTATTGCGATTTTAGATGCATTTCCACAACAAGAAGGGCATTTCTTAGTTATTCCTAAAGAGCAGAAATCTAATATTTTAGAACACGATGAAGCAACTTTCTTACACGCTATGAAAGTTGCTAGAATGTTAGCTAAGCAAAGAGTTATAGATAACAACATCCCAGGTTTTAAAATATTGATCAACACAGGTAAAGAAGCAGGACAAGTTGTGTTCCACACACACATTCACGTAATTCCGTACAAAGAACAAGGAGAATAAAATTATGCAGCAGACAAAAATATTTACATTCGATTTAGATGGTACATTATTTACAAAAAGCGAAACAATTCATCCTTCAACAAAAGAAGTTTTACTTCAAGAGCAAGCTAAAGGAAATAAAATTGTTATTGCAACAGGTCGTGGTTTAGTTAAGATGCTTGCATTAAATCACGATACATTCAAATTTGTTGATTATTTGGTGTGTTCAAATGGTGCGTTAGTTCACAATATGAAAACTAATACAACATACACATTAGGTGAATTATCAAAAGAAATGTTAGATACAGTTCACGCACATGCACTTAAATATGATTTAGTTCTTTCAGTTGATGGAAATAACTATAATGGCTCAATTTTACCTAATGGAGCTTATCCAAAATGAATGTCACCACAGCAAGTTAAAAATATGAACATTTTTAATGAAGCTACAATTGAACAAGTAAAAGAAGCAATCAGTAATCCTGAAACAAAAATAACTCAAATGGCTATGAGAAACCAAGAACACAATGCTAAAGAAGCTACAGAAAACATTATGAGTAGTTTAAAAGATTTCGATTGTGAAGTTTACTTGACAAACTCAGTTTATACAGATATTAACCCTAAAAATATTTCTAAGTGAGCTGGAATTATGAAAATTGTTGAATTAGAACAATTAAAAGATTATCAAGTTGTAGCGTTTGGTGATAGTGGAAATGATGTTCACATGCTTTCTGAAGCACACGTGGGTGTAGCTATGGGGAATGCAACAATTGAAGCAAAATCAGCTGCTAACTTTGTTATTGGTGATAATGACACAAACACAATTGGACAATTCATTTCAGAAAACTTTTAACACATATACATAGGTACAAAAGTAAATTTTGTGCTTTTTTATTTTATTTACTTAAAATAAAAAATAATATAAAATATACATCATATTAAAGGACAAAATTTATATTTGAAAGGAATACTATGTCAACTGCATTTGAAATTATTAAATGAATTTGTGCAATTACTGTTATCTCATTAAGTATTCCTCAATTATTGAAAATTCTTAAAGATAAAAAGACAGGACCTGTTAACTTTGTGTCATTCTGAATTTTCCATATTGGGATTTTACTTTGAGTAATTTGAGGTGCAACAGATGCGAATAATGAAAAATTCATAACTGTTATGGTCGCAGATGGAGTAGGTATACTTGTAAATGGAATTATGACAGGTTTACTTTACTACTACAAAAAAGAATTTACTAAAAAACAAAAATTACAAGGATATCTTGCTGTTTTAGCTACATGAATTATTGCTGGAATATTTACTGTATTTTACATTATTGATTATGGTAGAGATGGTAAAGATGTTCCATATATGATTGGAAAATTACCTTCTGAAATTTCAACTGTTATGGGATTCATTTTCCCAGCATTTACTACATTTGCTTTCTTACCTCAGTTAATAACATCATTTAAAACAAAACAATGACAAGGTGTTTCATACTGAATGTATGTTTTATATGTTGTAAACAACATTATTTGAATAGTTTACTGAATTTTATTAATCCTTATTAATAATAACGCAACTCCTAAGGAATCAATCACATCAGCTGTCGGTGGATTAGTATGACAATCAATTTCATTAACACTATTCTCAATCCAATTAGGATTTACATTACACGATAAATTTACAACACAAAAAACAACAGTAAGACATTCACACCGTGCTTAATAATTGAATTAACAACCAATTTTGGTTGTTTTTTTACAAAAAACCTACACAAATATTGTGTAGGTAATTTTGATTATATTTGTGTAAGCTTTCCAAATGTCATATTTGAACGTACAGTATCAGAGAAGTCTTCGCCATAAAAGTATTCTAATATAGCGAACCCAAAATCTAACGAAGCAGTTGCATTTGACGCTGTAATCAGGTTCCTGTCTATATTAGTGAATGGAGATTGTTTTCAATTGTTAGAGTTAATGATTTTTCCATCTTTTCAGAATGGTTTACTTCATTCAGAAAAGAATGAAACGTATTTTTGATCTTTGATTATATTAAATTCAGTTAAAACATTTGGTGCATCACAGATAGCTGCAAGAGGTTTGTTAAGCTCATTAAAGAATTTGTTAATTAGTACTAATGACTGTTGATTTTGTCTAAGTGCTTGACAACCTTTACCACCAGGTACGAACATTAAATCAAATTCATTTAAATTAACTGAATTAACAATGTTTGTTATTTTAACAATATTAAATTGTCCTGAAGCTTCTTTTAAGTTTGGAGAATAATAAGTAATTGATTCTAGTTTGCCTGAAGCGACTAAAACAGATAAAGTCGTGTTTAATTCTATGTCATTAAATTTATCTTCAATTATTACAAGAAGTTTCATTATTTTTTACCTCTTTTAATCACGCCTTTTCAAATTAAGTATAAGAATACTGTTAAAGGTAATAATACAACTAAGATGAAAACAATAATGTAAGCTTTAATTCAAGCTTTATTCTCTAATCTTCTATCTGTATTTGTTTTAGCAACAACTTCTTCAGGGTTGTTTAAGATTGCTAATTTAATTTCAGCTTGTCTTTTTCTATCGTAAATTCTAAGAACGGTAAATACAATCGCACTAGCTGCTATTGTAGTTCCTAAAATAATGAGCATATTTTTAGTGCTTCCAAAAGCATTATCTAAAATGTCGGTTCATTCAATTTTTGAGTTAATGTAAATTCATGAACCTTCTTGTCCGGTATTTACTTCTCAAGGAGATGTAAAGTAAAGTAAGCAAACTACAGCAATGAATAATCCAGTATATGTTAAGAAGAAAGCATAAATTCAACTTAAACGAAGCATTTTGAGTGTAATTGCTCTGTATGCTTCAGCAATAAGAACACCATTCATTTGTGTTCCATTAATGTAACTGTTTTTAGTTATTTCTTCAGTTTTAATTCATGACTTACGTCTTGTTAAAGCCTTAATTCATAAACTTAATGAAATTAAGAAAACAATGCTTATTCCGATGTATCAAGCAATACCTTGTGTATGAGGTGGTTGCGAATTAAATGTATTAACAAAATAATTAATAATTGTAGCAACTATACAAAGACAGAAAATGAAAAATCATATCGAGAAAGAAAGTAATGCTAGTTTTTTCTCTCTTTTAAATAATTTAAGAATATTTTCAGGAACTATGCTTTTTGGATTTACATTAGTAACTTCGTTTGTGGCAACATTTTGAACTTGTGTTTGATTTGCATAAACACCAGTTGAACCAGATGAGTTTTGAACTGAAACTGGATTTTGATTTTGTTGTTCTTGATTATTCATAATTACTCACTTGCTCCTGTTGACATATTTGCATCTGGTTGTGAATTCTCTGCATTTGGTTGATTATTTGTGTCATCTAAGGTTTCAGTTGTTTCTTGTTTATTAAGGTCTCTTAAAACAGAATTTTTAAGGTTTCCTAAAATTCCTGAAGCCAAAACTGCTGTGTTTGTTTTTTCAGAGATTGTTGGGTTAATTTTTAAAATCGCATCAACAATTTTTGATAAGTTTTGCTCTTGTGAACTATCTGATTTAGCTGCCGCTAACCCTAGCATTCCGAAGACATTTTTGACTTCTTCTGGAATTAATGTAATTGAATTTTGTTGTAATTCTTCATTGATTTTATCAACAACAAATTTTGTAAAGTCTGCTTTATTTTGTTCGCTTGAGTTCAATGTTGAACCAGGATTTGCTGCAATAAATTGAGCTTCGTATTTTGTAATGTAAGCTTCAAGTTCTTTATTGTTTTTTATTTCATTTTTAGATTTTTCATCTAGTAATGTAGGAATGTTTTTGGCAACTATATCAACAAATTTTTCATTTTCTAACATAGCTGCAATAGTGTTTGAGTTTTTAAGTAATTTTTCAATATCATCTTTAGATAATGAATTTGGTTCCTTGATAAATTTAATTGCTAAATCATGTAATTCTGAGTCGACAAATAATTGAACCATTGAGAAAATCCCTGAAGCCAAGTTTGTTACAGATAAACCTTGGCCACCAGTCATAATTTTCACACCAATTTCTGTAGCTTTATTTGCTTTATTCGAGTTGGGTGCCATTGTTGAAATTACGTTAGCAAGTAATAATGAACCGGGTAAGGTAAGAATTACGTTTGTAATTGCTCATAAACCACCAAAACCTGCTCTAGATAATTTAGATCTTTTCTTATTTTTCTCTTTTCTTTTCTTTATTGTTGCTAAATGAATGATTCCGATTATTAATCATAAAAATCCTCTAACACCTCAGTAAACTGCTAAAGAAATGAATGTTATTGCAAATGTAAGAATTTCATATGCAGATTGAAATTTTTGATCTTCTTGTGCTTTTTTCTCAAATGCAGCTTTAAGAGCTACTGATAAAATAACAGAAACGATAATTGTGATAACTATTGAAATTGTTTTAAAAATAGTTCATTTTCATCTTAAGAATCAACCTGTTACAAATGAAAATAAAACGAGTGTAACAATTAAAATAGGCATTCAAATAGTTGGGTCTGAAATTTTAGACGACATCAAATTCGCGAAGAAGTCATATAACTTATCCATTGCGTTCGATGACTCACTACTTGATGATGTTTGAGTTTCAAAAAATGTAAGCATATTCTCCTTTCTATATTTTTTTAGTTAGTTAAATTACAAGAATTTAGCTTTAGGTAGTTTCTTTCATGGGTTTTTCTTAGCAATTCTATCGATAAATAACATTCCGTTTAAGTGGTCTAATTCGTGTTGAAATACTATTGCTAAATATCCGTCAACTGTTAAGTTTTGGAATTCTCTGGCAAAATAGCTGTAAGCTCTGACTGTTATTTTTTCAGATCTATAAACATATCCTTCTTGGTCTGGTCAATCTTCGGAAACACTTAAGCAACCCTCACCTTCAGAAAGTGCAATTTTCTTATCGCTTTTAGCAATAATAACAGGGTTAAATAAAACATCTTTATAAATTGTGTTACCTAATTCATCTTGTATAAAAACATAAAAGACATTTTTTAGAACACCATATTGAACTGCTGCTACACCAACTCCAGCTCTAAATTCAGAACCGTCTTTTTGCGAATCATCAATGTGATAAATCATTTTCTCAGCTAATTCAATATCCTCATCAGTTAATGGAAGAGGTACGTCTTGTGATTTTTTTCTAAGTACTTTTTCTGGTAATTGTACGATTTCTACTTTAAATTTTTTATTCATAATATTAATTATAATATATTAAATTAATTATAATTTAATATAAATTAGCTAACGAAGTATATTCAATTAATTAGGAGGGACAATGACAGCGATTCAACTTAGCAATTCAATTTTGTTTAATATTTTATTATTCATTTTTGGATACATTGTAGGATCCTTAAACACTTCAATTATATGAGGGAAAATTGTTAGAAAAGATGTTAGAGAGCTTCATTCAAAAAATGCAGGAGCAACTAATTCCTCTAGAGTACTAGGAAAAAAAGCAGGACTATGCATTTTATTAATAGATATTTTTAAAACAATTTTAATGGTTTCAATTGCGTATGGATTGTGCAAGGCTATCAATAAAAATAGCTTAAATATGAGCCTATATGTATTTCCAATTTTATGTGGTTTAGGAGTTGTTGTCGGGCATTGTTTTCCTATTTTCTTCCAATTCAAAGGAGGAAAAGGAGTTGCTACATCAATTGGTTTATTAATTTCAATCAACATTACACTTTTACCAATTGCTGCAGTTATATTCTTTGCAGTATTATTCTGAAAAAAATATGTTTCATTAGCAAGTATTGTGACGGCTCTTTTAATGATGCCTGTAATTATGTTTGCTCATTGATTTTTAAGTTCAGATCTTTCTTGAGCAACTAATATGAAATGACTTGCTGACTATAGTCAACATACAAGCACTTCACTTTATAATTATCAATTAACTAGTGGAATTTTCTTTATAGCAGCGGCACTACTAATAGTTATAATGCACAGAGATAATTTGGTTAGAATTTTTAAGAATCAAGAAAGAAAGTTATCTTTTTTAGATAGAAGTAACAAAAAATAGAGAGATTTTAAAGTCTAAACTGGGACACTAAAAATGGACAGAAGGTTTAATTAGACATAATAACACCTCAATGATGTTGGGGTGTTTTTCAATCTAATGTTGATTGAATTCTTTCATTATTGTATCAAAAAATAAACTCATTAATTATTTTGCTAAGATCATCAAAAGTTATCTGTGTTATATCAATTAGTTTTAAACATTCAGATTTTAAAATCGAAAAGAAATATTCTGCTTCTCTGTTGTCTAGAGAGTTGCCAACTCTCCCCATTGAAATAACGCCATTATTTTTAGATATTGTTTGCAAATAATCTTTAGATGAATATTGGAAACCATGATCTGAATGTGCTATTCATTGTTTGTTCAATTTTATTTTTGACATGTGTTTCATAACTAAATCTAAATCGTTTCTTTTTGACAAATTGTAATTTACAATAAATTTACTTTTGTGGTCAATGGCAATTGACAAAAAAACAAAATTGTTTTCACAATCTTTTGGTGCTGTAATATATGTAACATCTGTTGCGATTATTTGGTTGGTTTTTCCATTGTAATCACGATTTACAAGGTCCACAAATTTAACATTTGTGTTTTTTATTTCTCTATCTTTTTTCTTTCTTCTAATTAAACAATGTAATTGCAATCTATTCATAATTCTACCAATAGTCCTATAATTAAGCAAAATTTGATATTTTTGTTTGATGTAATGTTCTAATCTTTTTCTTCCAAATAGACATTTATTCTTTTTAAATGCCTCTAATATTAATTCATCATTTCTATGATCACTTTTTTGGGTTCTAGATTTTTTTTCTTTAGTTTTTCAATTATGAATTGTTGATTTTGATTTGTTAAATATGATTGCTAATTTCCTAGTTGAAACAGAAGTTTTTTTAATTTTAGATATATCAACATCAAAGTTATTCCTATCGAATGAATCTTTAAAAATTTCCAAAATTTCAATCAATTGTTCTTTCGGCATTTTTTCTCATTCTTTTTTAACAATATCCATTGGTGCAATTTTGGTTTTTTTAGGTCTCCCTGTTCCTTTGCCCTTTTTAGGAGATTTACCTGTTTGTGATATTAGATTTGTCATTCCTAAATTATATCTTTTATATTTCTCTAAAAAATTTCTCTTTGAATATGTAGATTTTTTGTCAAAAAAGCTAACACCTCTTATCGCTCGGTATTTAATTTCAAAATCATTTTTTGACATTAAACCCTTCTTATAATCATCATAATCTGAAAAAAGTTCTAGTCATTGTTCTTGTTTTAGTTGTTTCATAATCACTCCTTAATATAAAAAACACAAAATACGGCGTTGTCCATATTTTGTGTCCCAGTTTAGTCTCTCTATTTTTTGTTAAATTAAATCATTATTTTTCAATGTTGTAGAATGCTTCTCTACCTTTGAATGAAGATACTGGACCTAATTCTTCTTCAATTGCTAATAATCTGTTGTATTTTGCGATTCTATCTGTTCTTGATAATGAACCTGTCTTAATTTGTCCTGTGTTCATAGCAACAGCGATATCAGCGATTGTTGTATCTTCTGTTTCACCTGAACGGTGTGATACAACTGCTGTCATATTTGCTTTTTGAGCCATTTGGATAGCTTCAAAAGTTTCTGTTAATGAACCGATTTGGTTAATTTTAATTAAGATTGAGTTCATTGATTTTTCTTCAATAGCACGTTTTAAAATTGCTGTGTTTGTAACTGTTAAGTCATCTCCAACAATTTGTAATTTGTTTCCTAATTCTGTTGTGAATTTTTTGAATCCTTCTCAGTCACCTTCAGCAAATCCATCTTCGATTGAAATGATTGGATACTTGTCAACTAAGTGTTTTAAGTAATCTAACATTTCATCTGATGTATATGTGAATTTAGTATCTGTTAAGTGTTCAAATCCAGGTAATTGTTTTTCAACAGCTGCTTTTAATTTTTTGAATGTGTATACACCATCTTCATATAATTCACTTGATGCACAGTCCATTGCAATAGCAACAGCGTTTTCACCTGATTTAGCAGGAACATATCCAGCTGCTTTAATAGCTTGAACTAAGAAGTCTAAAGCTTCTTCGTGTGATTTGAAGTTTGGAGCAAATCCACCTTCATCACCAACTTGAACACCGTGTCCGTGTTTTTTAAGTAATTTAGCTAAGTTATGGAAAACAAAGTTAGCCATTTGTAAAGCTTCACGGAATGTTTTAGCTCCAACTGGCATAATCATAAATTCTTGGAAGTCAATTGTGTTTGAAGCGTGTTCTCCACCATTGATAACGTTTAACATAGGAACTGGTAATTCGTGAGCGTTAAATCCACCTAAGTATTTGTAAAGTGGAATTTGTAATTCATTAGCAGCAGCTCTAGCAACAGCTAATGAAACTCCTAAGATAGCATTAGCACCGAATTTAGATTTGTTTTCTGTACCATCTAATTCAATCATTTTTCTATCAATTTCACGTTGTAATGTAACTTCCATACCTTCGATGTAAGGAGCAATATCGTTGTTAACGTGATCAACTGCTAACATAACTCCTTTTCCACCAAATCAGTTACTTTCATATTCAGAACCTTTGTCCCTTAATTCAAGAGCTTCACGTGATCCTGTAGATGCACCTGAAGGAACTTTAGCAATACCGTATCCACCGAATTCTGTGAATACTTCAACTTCAACAGTTGGGTTACCACGTGAGTCTAGAATTTCACGTGCGTGAATTTTTTTAATTGCTGACATTTAGTCTCCTTTATTTAATTTTTAATGTACATTTAAATTAATTAACTTTTCTTCTAGAAAAGTAATGTAATTATAACATTTTTAAATTTATATACTTTGAGCAAGTTTATCTGTGATTAATTTCACATTTTTGTTTAATTTTGTGCGATTTTTAAACTCTGTTAAGCTTGAATGTTCTCAAAAATAACTTTCAATGTAACTACCAAAACATTTATGTGTAAGCGTTAAAAGTATTTTTTCAAGGATTAATAAAACTAAATAAAAAAAATAAAAAATATTGATACACACGGGTAAGTTGTTATATAATTGCTTTGCTAAATTATTATCAAAATAAATAGCTTAACAATATTAATCTTAAAATTTATCAAATCACAAACGAAAGGAAGCATAAAATGCCAACAACTAATCAATTAGTTACAAATGGTCGTAGCTCAAAAATTAAAAAACAAAACGCTCCTGCTTTAAGCGTTAGCTACAACTCATTAATTAAAAAAGCTAAAAAAATGGCTTCACCATTTAAACGTGGTGTATGTACTCGTGTTGCTACAATGACACCTAAAAAACCTAACTCTGCATTACGTAAATATGCTCGTGTTAAATTATCAAACGGAATGGAAGTTACAGCTTACATTCCAGGAGAAGGACACAACCTTCAAGAACACTCAGTTGTTTTAATCCGTGGAGGACGTGTTAAAGACTTACCTGGGGTTAGATACCACATCGTTCGTGGAACACAAGATGCTGCTGGGGTAGCAAAACGTAACCAAGGACGTAGTTTATACGGTGCTAAAAAACCTAAATCAGAATAATAATTTAAATTAATTTATACACACAATAATTATTAATATAAGGAGGACATATGTCAAGAAAAAAAAGTGCCCCAATACGTGAAGTACTTGCAGATCCAGTTTTTAACTCTGTTATTGTTACAAAGTTAATTAACCAAATTATGTTAGATGGTAAAAAATCTATCGCTCAAGATATTTTATATTCAGCATTTAACATTATTAAAGAAAAAACTCAAAGAGAACCAATGGAAGTTTTCTTAGAAGCAGTTGAAAACATTACACCTCAATTAGAAATCAGAACAAGAAGAATTGGTGGAACAAACTACCAAGTTCCTACAGAAGTTTCTCCTCGTAGAAAACAAACATTAGCATTAAGATGACTTGTTCAATACTCAAGATTAAGAAATGAAAAAACAATGGATGTTCGTTTAGCTAATGAAATCATTGATGCATCAAACAAAACAGGTGGAGCTATCAAAAAACGTGAAGATACACACAAAATGGCTGAAGCTAACCGTGCATTTGCACACTTCAGATGATAGTCTAAGGTTTATTTATGGCTAGAGAATATGAATTAAAAGATTACCGTAATATCGGTATTATGGCCCACATTGATGCTGGAAAAACAACAACTACAGAAAGAATTTTATTCCACACAGGTAAAATTCACAAAATTGGTGAAACACACGATGGTGCTTCACAAATGGACTGAATGGCACAAGAACAAGAACGTGGAATCACAATTACATCAGCTGCTACAACAGCTTTCTGAAAAGGAAAAAGAATTAACATTATCGATACACCAGGACACGTTGACTTCACAGTTGAGGTTGAACGTTCATTACGTGTATTAGATGGTGCTGTAGCAGTTCTTGATGCTCAATCAGGAGTTGAACCTCAAACAGAAACAGTTTGAAGACAAGCTACAAACTACAAAGTTCCTCGTATTGTTTACGTTAACAAAATGGATAAAGCTGGTGCTGACTTCGCAGCTTCAGTTGCTTCAGTTAAACAACGTTTAGGTGGAAATGCAGTTGCTATCCAATGACCTATCGGTGCTGAATCAGATTTCGAAGGTATTATTGACCTTGTTACATTAGAAGCGATTAAATACAACGGAGAACCACAAGAAGAAGAATTTCCAACAGAAATTCCTGCTCACTTAAAAGACATCGTTGCTGAAAAACGTCAAGAATTATTAGAAGCGGTTGCTAACTTTGACGAAGAATTAATGATGTTAGTTCTTGAAGGTGGAGATTTAAGTGTTGAAGAATTTAAAGCTGCAATTAGAAAAGCTACTTTAACATCAGAATTCTTCCCAGTAGTATGTGGAACATCATTCAAAAACAAAGGTGTTAAGAGAATGATTGACGCTGTTGTTGATTATTTACCATCACCACTTGATGTACCACCAATCCCTGCTTTCGATGGGGATAAAGAAATATTTGTTAATGCAACAGACGATGGAGACTTTTCTTCATTAGCTTTCAAAGTTATGACAGACCCATACGTAGGTTCATTAACATTCTTCCGTGTATACCGTGGAGTTCTTGAAAAAGGAAGCTACGTATACAACACAACTAAAGAACAAAAAGAACGTATTGGACGTATTTTACAAATGCACGCTAACTCACGTGTAGAAATTGACGAATGTAGAGCTGGAGATATTGCCGCTGCTGTTGGTCTTAAATACACAACAACAGGAGATACATTAGTTGGAGAAAAATCACCAAAAATCGTTCTTGAAAAAATGGTATTCCCTGAACCAGTTATCTCACAAGCTTTAGAACCAGAATCAAAAGCTGCTACAGAAAAATTATCATTAGGATTACAAAAATTAGCTGCTGAGGACCCTACATTTAGAACATATACTGATGAAGAAACAGGTCAAACAATTATTGCCGGAATGGGTGAATTACACTTAGACATTATTGTTGATCGTTTAAAACGTGAATTTGGTGTTAAAGCTAAAGTTGGAGCACCTCAAGTTTCATACCGTGAAACAATTACAATTCCTGCTGAAGTTGAAGGAAAACACATCAAACAATCAGGAGGAAAAGGACAATATGGACACGTATGAATCAAATTCGAACCAAACCCAGATGGTGGATTTGAATTCGTGGACAAAATTGTTGGTGGAAAAATTCCTAAAGAATACATTAAATCAATTCAAAAAGGTCTTGAAGAAAAAATGGCAGCTGGTATTTTAGCTGGTTACCCAATGATCGACGTTAAAGCTACATTATTCGATGGATCATATCACGACGTTGACTCATCAGAAATGGCTTACAAAATCGCTGCTTCTAAAGCACTTACAAAAGCAAAAGATAAAATTGGTACAGTATTATTAGAACCAATTATGGACGTTTCAGTAGTTGTTCCATCAGATCACATCGGAGATGTTATCGGTGACTTATCAAGACGTAGAGGACTTGTTAACGACCAAGAACAAAGAAATGATGGAGCTGTTATTGTTAGAGCAATGGTTCCTCTTTCAGAAATGTTCGGTTACTCAACAGAACTTAGATCTATGACAAGTGGACGTGGAACATACCAAATGCAATTTGATCACTATGAAAAAACTCCAAAATCAATTGCTGATGAAATTATTAAACGTAGAAACATTCAAGATAAAGATGAAGATTAATATTTAAATTTTCACTTTAAATAATTTAAAAAAGTAGGTATATCCTACTTTTTATTTTTTACTTATTTAACTTATACACTATTGCAAAAGTAAAATTAACCCAATAATCAAGGAGTTATTAATCAGCATCATAATACTATGTATAATAGTATTATGTTAAATATAGTTTTATATCAACCGGAAATTGCCCCAAATACAGGGAATATAATCAGAACTTGTTATGCACTAGGTGCAAAATTACACATTATCAAACCAACAAGTTTTGACCTTCATCCTAAATATCTTAAAAGAGCAGGTGCAGGAAGAATGCTCAGTGACATTCAACATGAAATTCATAACTCATATGAAGATTTTTACAATAAGTACAAAGATAAAAAAATATTTTATGTAACTAGATATGGTTTAGAGACATATACAAATGTTAAATATAATGAAGTACACGAACAAACTGGTGAAGTGTGATTAATGTTTGGTAGAGAATCTACAGGTATTGATAAGAGAATCTTAAAAGAAAATTTAGAAGATTGCATCAGAATACCGATGGTTTCAGCTATGCGTTCAATTAATCTTGCTAACTGTGTTGCTATTTTAGGTTTTGAAGTTATGAGACAACTTGATTTTAAAGATTTATCAAAATTTGAAGTTGAAAAAGGAAAACATTACTTAGAACAATATGATGAAAATAATAACCAGTAAGCAAAATCAGTTTATCAAGGATGTTTATAAACTTTTAGATAAAAAATATAGAAGTAAAGAATCTAAGTTTTTAGTTGAAGGTTATCACTTAGTCAATGAAGCAAAAGAAAAGGGTATTTTGCTAGAAACAATTGAAGTAGTTGATAAAAATAAATTTGCTGATTCGATTTTAGTCACAGAGGAAATCTTAAATTATTTATCAGACACATCTACACCACAAGGAATTATAGGTATTTGTAAATTTCCTGATATCTCAAGATCAATTAGTAACAGAGTTTTATTTTTAAATAATTTGCAAGAACCAGGAAATGTAGGGACAATTTTTAGATTAGCGAGAGCCTTTGATTTTGATACTGTTATCATCCAAAATTTTGATTACTTTAACCCAAAAGTTATTCGTTCTTCACAAGGAGCACTTTTTGATTTAAATTTGATCAAGACAAATAATATTGATATTTTAAAGGAACTTAAAAAACAAAACTATATTTTATATGCAACTATGTTAGATACAAATGCTAAGAAGTTAAATGAAATTGATTTTTCAAAAGAAGAAAAAATTGTCATTATTTTAGGAAACGAAGGTAATGGAATTGATAATCAAACAGCTTCATTATCTGATGAAAAAGTTTACATTCCAATTTCATTTGAAAGTTTAAATGTAGCAACTGCTGCAGCAATTGTGTTGAACAAAGTTAGAAATGGGTAATTATGAATAAATTCGATAATTTAATTGAACAAATTAAAAACTATAACTTTCATTTATCTTTAGAAGGGTACAATAAAACAGAAGTTGAAAGTCATTTAAATGAATTGATTAGACAAATTAATGAAATTGTTAATGAAATAAATGAATCAACAGAAAGAACAGAATTATATAAAGCTCAATATAAAGAACTTTACAAAGAAAATAAAATTCTTGCTGAAGAAGTTAATAAACTTAGATTAGAACTGGAAAAATTAAATAAATAGGATAATTATGGAATTAGAACACAAAGAACAAAAATATGATAATTTAATTCAATGATTCCCTGGTCATATGGCAAAGGCTTTCAAGGAATTAAAAGAAAAAGCTTCATTAGCCGATATTTTTATAGTAGTTTTAGATGCAAGATGTCCAATTAGTTCATATAACGAAGACTTTGATAAAATTGCACCACAAAAAAAGAGATTGTTCATTATTACTAAATCAGATTTAATGGATCAATCGAAAAAAGCAAAAATTGAAAAAAGATTTGCAAGCGAAACGTTATTATGATTAGATCTTAGAAAATCATCTTCAAAACAAGTTATTTTAAAAACAATTAAAAAACTTTCACAAGAAAGAATTAATAAAAACAGAGAAAAAGGGATGTTGATAACCAGAATGAAATCATTTGTTGTTGGTGTTCCAAACTGTGGAAAAAGTACACTTATTAATTTAGTTTCAGACAAAAAAACTTTAAAAGTTGCTAACTATCCAGGTGTAACCAGAGAAAATAAGTGAGTTGTTAACGGTGAATATTTATTTTTAGATACACCAGGTATTTTGCTTCCTAAATTTGAAGATCAAGAAGTTGCTGTTAAATTATTAATCACAGGTGCTATCAAATTAGATAATTTCTCACCAGAGGTTGTTTCAATGAAGTTTTATGGATTAATTTCAAAATATTATCCAGAAAAATTAGAACAATTAGGTCTAAAACCATCTCAAGATGATATTGAAATTTACTCACAATTATTTAGCTATGGTGAAAGATTTAAAATTTACAAAGAAAACCAAAGAATTGACACTGTAAAAACTTACCAACATTTTATAAATTGAGCTAAAAATTTAGAAGGAGTTACATACGATTAATTCGTATGTTTTTTATTTAATCTTTTATAATATTTAAACTATGAGTCAAAACAATACATACAATGCAAGTAATATTCAACAATTAAAAGGGCTTGAAGCTGTTAGAAAAAGACCTGGTATGTACATTGGTGGAACCGATGTACATGGTTTACATCACTTAGTTTGAGAAATTGTAGATAACTCAATCGACGAGGCATTAGCTGGTTATGCAACTGAAATAATTGTTACATTGAGAAATGATGGTGGTGTTTCAGTTCAAGACAATGGACGTGGTATTCCGGTTGATAAAATTAAAGGTTCAACAAAAACAGCTGTAGAAGCTGCTTTCACTGAATTGCATACAGGTGGAAAATTTGATGATAGTGCATATAAAACATCAGGAGGTCTTCACGGTGTTGGAGCTAGTGTTGTTAATGCTTTATCAACAAAAGTTGTTGTTGAAGTTTCAAGAGATAAAAAGATCTATTTAACAGAATTTCAACAAGAAAAAATCCTTCAAAGAACTCACGAGGTAGGTGTATCAAAAAACACTGGAACAATAGTAACTTTCTGACCTGATTATCCACTTTTTAAAAGAGCTAAGTTAAGTTTTGACAAAATTTCAGAAAGACTTAAAGAAAGAGCTTTCTTAATTTCTAATTTAAAAATAATCTTAAGAGATCAAAATACTGATAAAACAGAAATTTATGAATACACTAAAGGTCTTGAATCATTCTTAAACTTTTTAAATGATTCAAAAGATTTAGTTTCAAAACCTATTTCATTTCAAGATGAAAAAAGAGGCATCTCTGTTGATTTTGCCTTTCAATGAACAACTCAATATGAAGATACAATTCTGAGTTTTGTTAACAATGTTAAAACAAGTGATGGTGGTTCACATGTGGTTGGACTAAAAACTGCATTTGTTAAATCAGTTAATAACTTTGTGTCAAAAGAAAATGTAGTCAAAGGTCAAAGAATTTATGAATGAGCAGACATTAAAGAAGGACTTAGCTGCGTTCTCTCTTTAAAAATTCCTGAAAGTATTCTTGAATTCGTAGGCCAAACTAAAGATAAATTAGGGACTCCAGATGCTAAACCTGTTGTTGAAGAAATTGTCTTTAAATATTTAGATTCTTGATTAAGTGAACACAAAGAGCAAGCTAAATTAATCATAGATAAAATTGAATCTTCATATGATTTAAGGCAAAAACAAAAATCATTAAAAGATGAAAGTAGAAAATCAAAACAAACAAGTAAAGAAAAATTAATTTTAAGTGACAAATTAAAACCTGCGACTGGTAAAAATAATGAACAAAATGAGTTATTTCTAGTCGAAGGGGACTCAGCTGGTGGTTCGGCAAAAAGTGGAAGAGATAGAAGATTTCAAGCTATCTTACCATTACGTGGAAAAGTCATTAACTCTGAAAAGAAAAAAATGGCTGAAGTTCTTGAAAATGAAGAAATCAACACAATTATTAATGCAATTGGAGCAGGATACGGTAGAGATTTTGATATTGAAAAATCCCAATATGGAAAAATAATCATTATGACTGATGCTGACACTGATGGTGCTCACATTCAACTTCTATTATTAACATTCTTTTATAGATTTATGAAACAAATGATTGAACAAGGAAAAATTTTTCTTGCACTTCCTCCATTATATAAAGTGACTCTTAAGAGCAGCAAAAAAATTCTTTATGCATGAGATGAAGATGATTTAAGTGATATGCTTGAAAATATAAAAGAATCATATGAACTCCAAAGATATAAAGGTCTTGGAGAAATGAATGCTGATCAATTGTGAGAAACAACTATGGATCCTAAAACAAGAACATTAGTTCAAGTAACAATTGAAGATGCTCTTATTGCTGAAAGAAGAGTTTCAGTTCTTATGGGAGAAAATGCTGAAAACAGAAGATATTGAATTGATCAAAATGTAAACTTTACACTTGAAGATAATTTCATTGAAAAATTAAACATATCTAATTAATCAAAATGATTTTTATAAAAAAACAATAAAATAAAGTTTTTTGCTATAATATCAAAGAATTTTATTTTTACTCTTTTTATAAAGACTAAATAAAAGTTTATAAACATTTATTACTTATAGAAAGGAAGAAATTATGTCAAGAAGAGACGTTTTAACAGGCAGAGGACCTCAAACAGGTAACAAACGTTCACACGCATTAAATGCTACAAAAAGAAAATTTAATGTTAACTTACAAAAAGTTAGAGTTACAATAGACGGTCAAAAAATGACATTAAGAGTAAGTGCAAAAACATTAAAAACTCTTAAAAACAAAGGGTTAATTTAATCATTTCTCTAATACTTTTAAATTAAACATATATATAATCAAAATAAATTACCTTGATCAAGTAATTTATTTTTTTATTTTTTTTAAAAAAAGCTTTGAATAAAAAAAATAGTGTTATAATATTCTTGCTTTTGATAGCAAAGAAGTTCTTTGAAAACTAGATATATACAAGACATGACAAGTCAATTTTTTTCG
>NZ_JAYFFD010000005.1:0-33549 GCF_034863285.1 Mycoplasma sp. 2704
CATCATAATCTGAAAAAAGTTCTAGTCATTGTTCTTGTTTTAGTTGTTTCATAATAACTCCTTAATATAAAAAACACAAAATACGGTTTTGTCCATATTTTGTGTCCCAGTTTATTACTGCTACTTTTTATAATTTGTTAACTTCAATGATTGCTGAATATTTTTTATTTTTAACTAATTCAATAACCTTGAAGCTAATTTCATCTTCGATAGTGAATTTTGTTGATTTAAGTAGTTTAGTTGAATTTGTCTTAGTTAGTAAATAAGTTTTCAAGTCCATAACTTTTTCATCATCGCTTATAAGTTCTTCATCAATCTCGAGTTGCTTAATTAAATCAGACATTTTAACGTTTGAATGAGCTTTAGCTCTTTCAAGTGAAATTTCATAAATTTGTTCATCGTCATCGTATTCATCATAGATTTCTCCAATGATTTCTTCAATGATGTCTTCAATTGTAATGATACCTAAAACATCTGTAGAGTTGTTGTTTTCAACAACAAAAGCCATTTGAGCTCTTGCTGCTCTCATTTTCTCAAGAGCACTTGAAAGAATTGAGTTAGCTGAAATGCTTGGAACTTGTTTCATATAATTAATCACTTTACCTTTTTTAAGTGAGAATATGTCTTTTAATAAAACAATTCCAATAAGTTGTCCATCTTTTTCAATTGGTAATCTTGAATAGTTTGTATCCTTGAATATTTCAATCGCTTCTGCTACACTAGCTTTATAAGAAATGTAAGTTACATCTTTTAATCTAATGTAGTGTTGTGCAACTTTTGTTGAATCTAAATCTAAAGCATTTTGAGCTAAAATACTTTCTCCGGTTTGCAGCACCCCTTCTTCGTTAGCGAGTGCTAGCATTGATTTAATGTCACTTTCTGAGTTTGTAACATAAACATTTTTGCTAAGTTTGCTAATAAAGAAAGTGATTGGGAAGAATATTCAGAACATTAGTTCATTGAATAAACAGAAAACTTTTAAGTATCTAATTGGATTATTTTTAGCAATTAATTTAGGTGTTATTTCACCAAATAATACTAAGATTGGAGTAACTACTAATGTCGAAATAATAACAACAAGTGAGTCATTATCAGAAAGATATTTTGATAAAACATAAGACATTGTAGCTGATGAAGCTACGTTAACTAAGTTGTTACCAATTAAAATGGTACTTAGAATTTGATTGTATTTCTTAACTTGCTTGTCAATTAACTTTCCAAATCTATGTTCGTTCTCAACTAATTCATAAACTTTAGCAGGTGAAACTGTTGAGTAAGCAGTTTCACTTCCACTAAAGATACTACTTAAAATAAATAATATAAGCATAACTATGCATAAAACAATTGTAATTACTGTTTTACTATCCATAGTACACCTCTAAAGAATTATTTTTGTGGTTCCTATAATAACTGGAGTCCATTAAAATCCACCTCTTTCGTTTGTCATATCGTCTAAAAATTGTACATATTTACCTGTGTAAATTAAAGTTGCTTGACCAGGTTCACCATTACGGTTTTTAGCAACTGATAAGGTCACAGGGATTGATTCGAATTTTTTAACTTCGTCATCATCACTGTGTGCTGATTTTTTAAGTTTCTTTCTACTTAAGAAAATAACAATGTCAGCATCTTGCTCAATTGATCCGGATTCTCTAAGGTCACTTAATTGTGGACGCTTGTCTTCACGATTTTCAACACTTCTGGATAACTGTGATAGAGCAATAATTGGAATTTTAAGCTCTAGAGCAAGTGTTTTTAGTGAACGTGAAATCATTGCAACTTCGTTTTGTCTATTTCCTGTTGCTTGATTTCCACCTGAAATCAATTGTAAATAGTCAATTACGATTAAGTCTACTTTGTTTGTGTTTTTAATTAAATGTTTAATTTTGAAAATGATTTCATTAATTTTTGATTTAGGATCATCATCAAATCAAATTTGATTTTCATCAGGTGTTCTTTGCATACTTGAAACAACGTGATGAATTTTCATTAAATCTTCATAATTGTTTTTTAAGAGTTTGATATTTTGCAATTTGTACATATCTATTAGTGTAGAAGTTGCTAAATATCTAGTTGTAAGTTCTGATGTAGGCATCTCAAGAGAAATAAAAGCTACATTTTTTGGTTTACCATCTTTCATTCCTTTTTCAATAATGTTTCTTGCAATGTTTAATGCAAGCGCTGTTTTTCCGACCCCTGGACGAGCAGCTAAAATAATTAACTGACCAGGTTTAAATCCTTTAACATATTTATCAATTGCATTAAATTCTGTAAGAAGAGCTTTTTCTTCATTTTCATCATTCTTAAGACGACTAAAGTATTTCTCAAGAGCGCTTTCAAGTGAAATAAATTCACTATTTTTGATTGATAAATTATTACTGCTAATAATGAAGTTTTCAACATCAGTAACAATGTCTTCTCAAGTGATTTTAGGATTTTGCCCTAATACAGCTAAATAATTACTAAAGAAAGCTTCTGCTTGTCTTCTTTTGTGAAGTTCAATTAACTTTTCAACATTTGGTAAAAAGTTTTCATCTGAAGAAAGTGTTGAAACAACTTTGTTTAATGTTTCAATTGATAAAGGAGCTCATTCAAGACTTGGGTTTTGAGCTTTGAATTTAGGTATTTCGTTTAAAAGTGTGTTGTAATCAAAAATGTAATTTTGATTAGGTTCACTTGCTTTTCTAGTTTTTAAAAATCTAAATAATGTAGAGTATTCAGGGTTGAAAAATGCCTCAGGGACAAGGTAGTCTAAACCAAGAGATTGTTTTTCAGTATCATTAATTATCGTACTTAAAACTTGTCTTTCGATTTTTTCATCTTTGTACAAAGTATTTGCTAAAGGACGAATTATTGTTTCAACTCACTTGTATAAAGAGTTTTGATTGTTTCTATTATTTCTTAACATTTTTAATTTTAATTTCCACTCTTAAAGTTGCCTTTATATCTTTGTATAAAACAATTTCAACATCGTGCAATCCTTCTGAAACTAAATGCACTTTTTGGATTGAATGTTTTGGTAACTTGTGCCCTAATGAAGTTAATTTTTTATCAACATCTTTTGTAGACACTGAACCGTGTACATTTAAATTAGAATTTCCATCAATATTAGCTTCTAAAGTAAATTCTAATCTTAACTCTTCTAATTTTTCTTTAAGTCTTAAAGCACCTGTTCTTTTTTCATGTTCATCAGCTGATAAATCATCTAATCTTCTTTGTAATTGTCTTGCAGTTTGTTCATTGTATGGAACTCCAAAACCATTTTTAACTAAGTAGTTTGAACCATAACCATTTGATACTTCGATAACTGTGTTAGCTTTTCCATCTTTACAATCTTTAATTAGTATAACTTTCATCTTTTAACTCTCTTTCTGTTGTTGTTATTGCGTGGTGCACATTGTTAACAAATGTTTCTAATTCCTCATTTGAAATAGCAGCAGCTGTTCCAAAGTGTCCACCTCCACCAACTTGCTCAGTAATAATCTGAACGTTTGTATTTATACCTCTAGCACTAAGTTTGTACAAGTTTGTTCCCTTAAGTCTTGCAATAACGAAGGAAGCAACTCTGCCTTTTGTTTTAAGAAGTTCATTAGCAGCCATTGAAATAACGTCAGCTTCAACTTCGATTGGAGAATACGCTAAGTAGTAGCCTTTTTTAACTTCTTGTGCATTTTCTAAAATAGTATTAATTTGTTCTTTTGTTGTTTCATCAATTTTAAGAATTTCGCTTCCTTCAACTACATTTGCACCTTTTGATTGCAACCAAGCACTTGCTTGGAATGTTCTAGCTGAGACTGATTTTGTAAATTGTACTGTATCAACTAAAATACCACCTAAAAGTAATTGAGCACATAATGGCGAGAATTTTCATTCCCTATCTGTGAGCATAAAAATTTCAGTAACAATTTCTGAAGCTGAAGAAGCTGTTGTTTCAACATAAATATTTGTAACAGGACAATAATCAATTTGCTTTCCAACTCTGTGGTGGTCAAATACGAAAATATTTTCCCTGTCCGCATTTAAAATAGCATCCTTGTTATCTGTACGGCCTGGATCTGAATTATCTACAAACACAACTAATGTGTTTAAGTCTGTTAATTTTGACGCTTTATTTGCGCTTATGATAATTTTTTCTAAGTTTAAATCTGTATCTTCATAAACATTGTTTTTGTAACTGAGTTCATTTCTAAAGTATGTTGTAGTCATATCGAATGATTCAGCACATATGTAAGCTTTCTTACCTTTTTGATGAGCTAAATATGCAATTCCATATGATGAACCTAATGAGTCCATATCAGCTGATTTGTGTCCATAAACAATAACTTTTGTAATTTGGTCACTATCAAGTTTTTTAAGGAACTCATCTGAAATTTTCTTAATTTTAGTCATATTATTGTTAGACACAATTTCGATATTTGAACCATAATAAATCGCAGTCTCGGTATCACTGAAAATTGCAACCTGGTCCCCTCCACGGTTTTGAGCTTGAACTAAAGCTTTTTTAGCTTGCTCTAATTTTTCTTTAAGCGAGCTTCATCCTCTAGCAAACCCAACACTAAGTGAAAGTTTACCAATTGATGTGTCCGGAACATTCTTTTGAATATTTGTAAATAAAGAAAACTTATCTTTAGACATATTATAAAGTGAAACCTGGTCTGTAATAACAATGAACTTACCATTTGTATATTGTCTATAAATTAAGTTGTATTCTTTTGAATATTCATTGAATGTATCAATAATTGTTTTATTAACTAAGTAAAGTTGCTCTTCAGATAAGATTGATTGATACATTTGGTAGTTATCAATTTCAATTTCACCAATAACAGTTTTTTGATTATGAACTTCATTTTTAAATAAAGTTTCAGTTGTAATATCACGAATAATTATGATGTTTGATAATGGTCAGAATTGAGCTTCATAAATGTTTTTATTATTTTCAAACTCAATTTTAGTTTGGTTCATATCAAGCTCTAAAAATTCTTTGTTATCTGAAATCGTTGTAAAGAATGTCTTAATGTGAATATCAATAAAATCTTTGTGAAACTTGTTTTTGATAAAGTTACTTGCTCAAATGATTTTATGTTCAGCATTGTAAATAACAAATCCGATGTTATTACTTGACATAATATCTTCAGTAAATGAATCAAAAGAGTTTTTAACAATGTTTCTTGACCTTGCAAAAATCTTTGTAATTCAAACTAGTGTAATTGCTAGTGATGCAAAAACTAAAATCATCGTGACAATAACTAAACCAATTTCTCAAGTTAATGCAGTTGTTTCGTTATTTTTTACTAAAATTGCAGTTAGTAAAATAAACATAATTACAAAAACTACGCATAAACACGAAAGTAAGCTTATTTTGTATTTTGTTTTCATTCAAATCCTTTTTGTTTGTGTTGTAAAAATTTAAATATTTAATATTTAAATTATATAAGTTTTGCAGAAATTGTTATCAATATGTTTTATTACACCGAAAATATCTACAGGAATATGATAAATAAAACAAAAACTCACAATTAATGTGAGTGATTATGTGTATGGAATGAAAGAATTAATGCAGCAAAGATTACACCAATAAATAAGAATGCAAGGATGAAATATCATTTTTTCTTCGACATATGTGAATGATAAAACTCAGGAATAAACTCAATTAAAGTAGTGAAAATGAAAATTCCTGCGATTGCTGACATCATCATTCCTTTTAGTATTCAGTTTTTCTCAATTGCTGCACCTGCATAGCAACCAATTAACATAAATGGTAAAAATAATGAAAGCCCTAAAAATGATAATAACAATGATTGGATTCTTGAGTATCCTGCTTCTCTAAGTCTGAAATAGAAGATTGTTTCTTCAGGGATTAAGTGTAAAACTAAAGAAGCAAAATAAGCCATAGTAAGTGAGTTTTCGTGACCGTTTGCTGCTAAATTTAAGTTGTATCCTAATAATAATCCTTCTGGAATTCTGTGAGTTAAAAGCAGTAATAAAGCAATAACTTTTAATTTATTTGAAGCTGAATTAATTGCTTCTTGTTCAGCTTTAATAATTGACTCATCATTTGAAAAGATGTAATCAGGATGATAATGAACGTGTTTTGAGTTATTATAATTTTTACTTTGTCTTAAAAATATATTTTGATTTTTATTATATTTCTTAACTTCATAAAAATGTTCTGAATGTGGGTGTGAGAAATCAAAATCATCGTGCTCGTGCCCATCACCGTGATCGTGGTCGTGAACAAATGCATTTAACTTTTTATTATTTGATTTTTTAAGTTTTTTATTAATTTGATATGTAATTGCATACTTAAGTGTGAATGAAAATAAGATACCTACAGCAAGACCGACAACTACGACTAAAATGCTATACCCATGGACGTTTACATTGTCTGTCATTGCACCTTGATTTGCTAATTCAAGCGATTCTCTTAAAAAACCAAATGTAGCTAATACTAAGAAAAAACCTGTTGAAAATGAGTATAAATAAAATGACAGATTTTTTCAACCATTCTTACTTAATTTAATAAGTGGGAAAATGAATGAAAGAATAGTTGGTATAGCTAATAAGCAAAGTAATGTGACAAGTATTAGAATGAAGTAAGATAACCCTTCATTACCTGTGCTTAATTTGAGGGTTTCGAAAAAATCTCTAATTATTTGCATTATTCTTCAGTTTCGATGTTATGGTAAACATCTTGAACGTCGTCATCCTCTTTTAATTTGTCTGCAAATTCTAATAATTTGTCTTTCTTTTCTTGATCGTATTCTACGTACATATCTGGTACATATGTTACTTCACATTGGATAAAGTCAATTTGACCGAATTTATCTTCAATTGCATTTTTTAAATCTGTGAAGTTTTCAGGTAATGTAGTTAATACAAATGATTCATCATATGTTTCAACATCTTCTGAACCATTTTCAAGTGCAACTTCCATTAAATCATCTTCATTAACTAATTCTTTAGCAATTTCAATGATTCCTAATTTTCTGAATGGATATGGAATTTGACCTGTTTTACCTAATGTAGCATTTTGTTTGTTAAAGTATGACTGAATATTTGATTTAACTCTGTTAAGGTTGTCTGATAATGTAACAACAATAAATGTTGCTCCTCCACCTACAGTAGCGTTAAAAACAGTTTCGATAAATGCGTTTGAATTTTTATCTCCAGCTGCTTTAGCAATTGCTCTTTCAATGTTGTCTTTTGGCATATTTTTTGATTTAGCTTTAGCAATTGCTAGTTTTAAAGCTGGGTTAGTATCAGGGTCTGCTCCTAATCTTGCTGCAACAAAGATTTCTTTAGATAATTTTTGAAAAATTTTTCCTCTTGCTGCATCTTGCGCACCTTTTCTATGTGCTATATTCGCTGCGTGTGAATGTCCTGCCATAATTTATCTCTCCTAATCTATATCATTTGGTTTATAAATTGAATCTCTTTTGTGTTGTGAGATTTTATGTTTATATTCAATTTTCTTAATAACTTCTTCTGGTAATACTGATTTGATTTGTTCATAGTCATTTAAGTGATCTAAATAAAAATCAAGTTGAGCATATGTGAAACCTAATTCATCTTCATCAGTTTGATTTTCTCATAATCCAGCTGATGGTGCTTTGTTAATAATTTCACTTGGCACTTTTTGAAGTGAAGCTAAAAATCTAACTTCACCTTTTGTAAGATGACAAATCGGAAGTAAATCAACTCCTCCATCACCATACTTTGTGAAGTAACCAATGAATGTTTCATCTTTATTATCCGTTCCTAACACAAGTAAATTATTTTCTTGAGCTAGAGCATATAAAGTTGTCATTCTTAAACGTGGTTTAATGTTAGCAACTGCTAATTGATTTTTAACATTAACTTGCTTGCTTAAAGCGTTAAAAGCATCAGTTAAATCAATGTACTCAAATTTATCATCAAACTTTTCTTCAAGTTTTTTAATATGTTCTAAATCACTTTGTAACATTCCATTGACTGACATCACAACTCCCTTAACTTTTAAAGGAAGTTGTTTTGCTATTGCATACACAAGTGAAGAATCAATCCCTCCACTGATACCTACAATAAAACCGTAGCAATTAGCTTCTTTTGCTTTTGTTACTAAAAAGTCTTTAATAACTTCAACATAAGCTAATCCATTTTCTTCGTCATAATATGGTTTGTTATCTTTGTAAAATGTAATCTTACCCATATCGCCTCTTTATTAACTAAATTGAATATTTTTAACAAAATATTGATTGTAAAAATATACTTAATTTTACCATAACAATCTAAAAAATAAACTGAATATATTACTTTTTAATTGTTTAAAATTCAACACACTTGTTTTTTATGGTCATATGAAAAATGAACGAATTTAGTCTCTAGTTCATAATTTGTTCATTTTTGGATTTTTTTACTAATAAGATGAAATAATGATATTATTTAATGAATATATTTTTATATCGCGTAAAAGTAAAAAATGTAAAAAAGGAGGAAAATAATGCAAAAAAAACAATTTTTAGTTTGAAATAACAAAAATATGAATGTTATTTTCAAAATGGCTTTCACAGGCTTGATGTTAGCTATTTCTATTGTTTTTAGCATTATCGGAAGTTTTATTCCATTTAATTCATTTTTATTTTTCAATTTCCTTTTAATTTCAACTTTTTTAACTGCTTTTATTATCGATATTCAATATTCGTTAATAATGCTTATTTCAAACTTTTTGATAAGTCCTTTTATAACAATTAAATCAACTACATTAGACATTGCATTTCTAGGGAACTTTATTCTTTTATTAATGCAAGGTGTCTTCGTTTTCAGTTCATATTTATTTGGAAAATTATTATGAAAATCTAAGCTTAAAAAAGAAATTTCAATCCTTGTAATCTTAGGAATAAGTTCATTATTAACAATTGCAATAATAACGTTTTTGAATACATTTTTATTTAACTTAATTTATTTCAAATTATTCAAGCAACTAGATGCTGTTTCGTTTAATGAACTGCTTGCTAACTATGATAAAAAATTCAAAATTTTCTTCTTTGGTATTCCGAATTACTTTGCAGGTTCTATCGCTTTATATTTATCATTTAATTTGAGCAATATTGCAATAAATTATTTTATAATTTATATATTTATTTTTACCTTATCTAAAACTAAGTTTTTAGATAACATCCTAAATAATTTCACAGTGAATAAGTGTGATTCATAGAAAGGTTTTTATGTCAAAATTTAACTTTAAAGAAATTGATTCAAAGTGAAGAAAAATCTGAGCAGAAACTAATGCTTTTGAACCGAAAGATGATTTTAGTTTACCTAAAAAATATGTCTTAAGTATGTTCCCTTACCCAAGTGGAAAATTGCATATGGGACACGTTCGTAATTACTCAATCGGTGATGCTGTAGCTAGATACTTTAGAAGAAAAGGTTTTAATGTCCTTCACCCATTTGGTTGAGATGCTTTTGGTTTACCTGCTGAAAATGCAGCAATCAAAAACGGAACACATCCAAAAAGCTGAACATATCAAAACATTGCATCAATGGATGATGAAATTAAAAGATTAGGAATTTCATTTGCTTGAGATTATGAAACAATCACTTGCGATGCTTCATACACAAAATGAGAACAATACATTTTCATCAAACTTTGAGAAAAAGGCTTAATTTACAAAAAGAAAAGCTCATTAAACTGATGTGAATTTGACCAAACAGTTTTAGCTAACGAACAAGTTGAAGATAACAAATGTTGAAGATGTGGAAATCAAGTTATTCAAAAAGAAATGGATACTTACTACTTAAAAATTACCGAGTATGCTGATGAATTACTTGAAGACCTTAAATCTCTTGAAACACACTGACCTCAACAAGTTCTTACGATGCAAAAAAATTGAATTGGTAGAACTGAAGATTACAAATTAACATTGGAATTTGCAGATAACAGCCAAAACACAATTAATGTCTATGAATCAAATTTAGATTACATTTCAAAAATTGATTATGTTGCTATCTCAAATAAACATCAACTAGTTGATGCCTTAAAAGAAGCAAACTACTTTAATCAAGAAGCTTTAGACTTACTTGAAGAAATCAATTTAAACTTTGTTAAAAAAGAATTTTCAAAGAAAATTTTTATCAAAACACCTTACACTGTTAAAAATCCTTTCGATGGTAGCTTAGTTCAAGTTATCATTACTGATTTTGCATCAAATAATCCAAACAAAGATGCAACGATTGTTTCATCAAATAATCAAACACACACCACTTTTATGGAAGTTAACCATTTAGACTTTTTAGATAATAATTTAGTTCAAGTAGAAGAAACTAAATTAACTAAAGAAGTTAAATACAACTTACGCGACTGAGGTATCTCAAGACAAAGATATTGAGGAACACCAATTCCTCTTGTGCACTGTGAAAAATGTGGAACAGTTCCTGTTTCACTTGATCAATTACCTGTTTTATTACCTGAAGAAGTTAAGTTCACAGGTCAAGGCAATCCACTTTTAACTAATGAAGAATGAATGAATACAACTTGTCATCTTTGTGGTTCAAAAGCAACAAGAGAAACCGATACATTGGACACATTCTTTGAATCAAGTTGATATTTCTTAAGATATACTACACCATCAAACTTACGTGACGAAGTTATTTTCAAGAAAGAAAACTTAGATTACTGAAATTCAGTTGACTTATACATCGGTGGAATTGAACATGCTATCTTACACTTACTTTATGCAAGATTCTTCACCAAAGCATTATCTGACTTAGGTTTAGTAAACTTTAGAGAACCATTTGCTAATTTATTAACTCAAGGTATGGTGCTTAAAGATGGTGCTAAGATGTCTAAATCAAAAGGTAATACAGTTGAACCTGGAGAAATGATTAACACCTATGGTGCTGATACAACTAGATTATTTATCTTATTTGCAGCTCCTCCTCAAAAAGAACTTGAATGAAGTGATTCAGGTGTTATTGGATGTTTTAAATTCATCAATAGAATTTACGATAGAAGTTCTGAAATTGATGTAAATTCAAACTTTAAAAACATTGACAAATCAACCTTAAGTGCTCAAGAAAAAATTGCAAGACTTAAACTTTACCAAGGAATGCAAAAACAAAAGAACACATTTGAAAGTGATGATAATTCATTCTCATTTAACACTTTAGTTTCTTGAACTATGGAAATTATGAATGAATATGATTCAATCACAAAACCTGAATTAATCACAGAAATGTTCTACGTTTTATTAAACATTCTTGAACCATTCATTCCACACGTTGTTTGAGAATTATCAAATAAATACTTTGACTCAAAAAACCTATATGACTTTGCTATAGATAATTCTGCATTAGAAATGGATGAAGTAACTTATGGAATTACAGTCAATGGAAAAGTCAGAGCTGAATTAACAGTTTCAAAAACAGCACAAAAAGAAGAAGTTTTAGAAAAAGCAAAAGAACAAGTAACAAAATGATTAGAAGGTAAAGAAATCGTCAAAGAAATCTTTGTACCTGGAAAAATCGTTAACATTGTTGTAAAAGACAAATAGAAGGAGAATGATGACTTTTAATGAATATATTAAAAAAGCGAAAGCTGATAAATCAGGCTATATAACATTCTTTGAAACACCAGATTTTTATTCAATTCCTGGTGGTTTTATGGAAACTGAGGTTACAGAAAAAGTTCTTGTTGAAGATCTTAAAAAGAACCGTGAAGAATTACTTAAAGAATCAGGAAGAGCAGTTGTTTTATATGCAAAACCTGAAACAACAGATGAAATTGTTTATGGTAACTATGTAAAACCACTTGAAGTAATTTACAAAGCTACAACAGATTCATTTATCGTAGTTTATAAAGTTATTTCACAATTCTATTTACCTAATGGATTTAAAATGCTTGAAACTCTTCCTGAAGGAGTTCAATCACACGTTGAATATAAAGGTTTCATAGGTTCAGAAACTGGAGAAGGTGGAGCATTTGTTGACTTACCTGCTACATTATCTAAAAAAGAATTAAGGGAAGTTTATGACTACTTGCAAACTTTCTCAATTTTTGCAGGTGTCGGAATTGACCTTGAAGAAGATAAACCACAACAATTTGCCGATTCCGATTTTATTGGCTTATTTAAAACTGAGCCTTTATCAGGAAGACACTTTACATTCACAAGTATTGTTGATTTAACAAACAGATACTTTGAAGGTAGAACTGATAGATTCTCTGAAGATTATGCAAGTGCATTAATCGCTACTTTCTTAAACCACATTTCACCTGTAGTTGTTCCAGAAAGACTTGAAATTTTCAAAGAACCATACAACAGATTTTGATATCAAACTTACTTAATTCAAGCTACTGCAAAAATTAATGAAATTCTTCAAGCAGAAACAGAATTAAAAGGTAAGATGACACAAAAATTAAGTAAGCAACAAACAGAATTCTTACTTAGAGAAAAATTAAAAGCTCTTCAAGAGCAAATTAAAGAACTTAACCCAGCCGCATCTGATGATGAGTATGCGCAAATCATCAATTCAAAATTCAAAGACATCTTCCCTGAAAGCGTTATTAAACTTATTGATGCTGAAACTAAAAAATCAGAAGAAATGGTTCCTGTTTCTCCTGAAGCTTCAATCATCAAAACATACATTAATACTCTTAAAAAACTTCCTTGAAGAAAAGTTCAACACGAATTATTAGACATAAACAGAGTTAGAGAAGTTTTAGATAAACACCACTATGGTTTAAATGAAATTAAGCAAAGAATTATTGAATACTTAGCTGTTATTATTAAAAACAACCAAGTTAAAAAACTTGATGAAAATAAAATCAAGATTGATGATAAATTTGAAATTGACCTTTCATTATTTAAAAACAATGAAGAAACGAACACATTTAACAATGTTCCTATCTTAACTCTTGTCGGTCCTCCAGGAACAGGGAAAACATCACTTTCAAAAGCTATCGCAAGTGCTTTAAATAGAAAATTCGTTAAAGTTTCACTTGGAGGAGTTCACGACGAAAGCGAAATTAGAGGACACAGAAGAACTTACGTAGGAGCTATGCCTGGAAAAATCATCAAAGGAATGATGTACGCAGGAGTTTCAAACCCTGTTGTCCTTCTTGACGAGATTGATAAAATGGCAGCTGATATGAAGGGCGATCCAGCAAGTGCAATGCTTGAAGTTTTAGACCCAGAGCAAAACACAAGATTCCAAGATCACTACTTAGAACACGAATATGACTTATCAAAATGTATTTTCATCGCTACAGCTAACTACTATGAAAACATACCACCTGCATTAATTGACAGGGTCGAAGTTATTGAATTATCTTCATACACATTGAGTGAAAAATTAAGCATTGCTAGAGAGCACTTATTACCAAAAGTGCTTGAACAAGCTACTTTAGCTGAAAAATACTTCCAAATTTCAGATGATGTGCTTAAATACATCATTCAACATTACACACTTGAAGCTGGAGTCAGAGGTCTTAAACGTACATTAGATAAGATTGCTAGAAAAATAGTTGTTAAGACTTTTGATGATCCATCATTAAAAGAATATGTAATTACACTTGATAAAATCGAAGAATTACTTGGTGTAATTAAATTCAAACAAGAAGAAAAAGAAGAAGATGTTGTTCCAGGTTTAGTAACAGGATTAGCTTACACATCATTTGGTGGTTCAACATTGCCGATTGAGGTAACTACATACCCAGGTAAATCAGAAATTAAGTTAACTGGTTCACTAAAAGAAGTTATGCAAGAATCAGCTCAAATTGCTTTAACTTTCGTTAGAGCAAACGCTGAAAAATTTGGTGTTGATGAGTTTGATTTTGAAAACAATACAATTCATATTCATGTACCTGAAGGAGCAGTTCCTAAGGATGGACCAAGTGCTGGTGTAACATTTACAACTGCAATTATTTCTGCCCTTTCAAAAAGACCAGTTCCTAACACAATTGGAATGACTGGTGAAATTACATTAAGAGGAAAAGTCCTTGAAATTGGTGGATTAAAAGAAAAATCATTTGCAGCTAGTCAAAAAGGACTTGAAATGATTTTCATACCTGAAAACAATATCAAAAACTTAAAAGACATTCCTTTTGAAATTAAAGAAAACTTAACATATGTACCTGTTAAAACATATGATGAAATTTACAATGTAATTTTTAATAGCCAAAAACCTTCTAACGAAATAAAAGCAAAATAATAAAAAATGCAAAAGCAGTTCACACAGAAAAGTTTTACATTTTTTACAATTAATTTTGTCGTTGGTATAGGTTTTATAACTACAATATCAACAATTATGAACATATCTTACTGAGGATATCTTGTAATGATACTCTCAGCATTTATATGCTTCGGGATAATGTTGGTATTCTCTAGATTATCAAATCAATACAATGATCACTACGGTGGTTCGTATGCTTATGCAAGACATTTAGATGATGATGTTGTTGATGGTAAATTAACAAAACCAAAGAAACGCAGTCTTAGAAATCTTGTTTTCTTCATCGGATGAAACCAATTTATTCAAACACCACTTTTATCAGCAATTGCACCTTTATTCTTAGCTGATGTTGTTGAAATCATACTACCTAAACCAGAAGAATTTCCTCAACACAACTTAGTTATGTGAATAGTTAGAGGGATTTCGATCTTACTATTCATTTCCATAATTGCTATTTCAACAATTGGATTAAAAACAAATAAGAAAATTATTTTCATTGCCTCGTTATTTAAATGAATAATACTTATCTTAGCAATCTTTGTAATGCTAGTCGCTGTTTCAAAGGAAGCTACATTACCTGACTCAGCTACATACAAAAAAGTTACACCTCAATTAATTATCGCTGATGTTCTTTTATTTATGTATGCTTTTGCAGGAACTGAAGATGTTGCTGCTATGGCTAAAGATGTTAAGTTTAAGAGTTTCAGAAAAATATTATTAACATCATTAGCTTTCATATTTGGATTTTATCTAATATTCTTTTCACTCTATTTATTCTTACCAAACTCATTAAAAGTAACTAATGGAGATGGTTCAAACGAGATTTCAAAAATCTACACCTATGGATTAGGTGCATTTGGAGTTGCTATCTTCATTATTGGATTATTATGTAATGATTTAGGATTTAGAATTTTTCAAACAGTTGCGACTGCTAGAAAACTTGTTCCTCTTTCTGAAGATGGTTACTTATTCAATTCATTGCATCATAAAAATAAAAAGGGTGAATTTAAAAATGCAATCGTTTTCTCTACAGTTATAATAATGATTTCAATGATTACATTATGACTTGTTCCTACTATATTCTTAGATAAAGAATATAGTGATGAGTTCTTTAAAGCAACAATTATAACCAGCTCAATTGCATTATTAATTGAAGACTTAATCACATTCTTTATAGCATTCAGATTAGCTGCAAAGAAAAGAATTTCAAAAATACCTGTTTGAGAAAAAGCTATTTACATTATTGATATTTGTATAATGTCATTTATCTTATTAATCACATTCTTCCCTTGAATTTTAGGTGGTCGATGAGAATTCAAAAATACAGTATCAATTATCATTTATGTAGTATTTATTGGGGTTGGTTTTGCACTAAAACTTCTCAATAAATACAAACACAAATTCAAAATTTACAATAAATGAATTACTAAGCACAATAAGCAATTTGATAATTTAATTTTTATAAAAAAATAAATAACCAACTTCTGTAGCTGGTTATTTTTTAATAATTATTTTTAATACGGTCGTAGTTCTTTTGATTTTTAAGAACATATGCATCATATAAATCTTCATATGTAAACCCTAACATTACAAATGAACCCAATGCAACTTGAAACGCGTGTTCGATATTTGATTTATTAACTTTTTTCATTATGTTTGCTAATGAAATAAATAAATGTTGGAATTGAATGTTTATATCCTGATTAATTATTTTTGGTTCTATTTCAGGTAGAACATCAAATTTATAAGCAAAATTAACTAAGAAATGGATTAAATCAGCAAATTCTTCAGTTACAGCTAATTTATTTACATTCTTTTGTGATTTTCAATATTTAAAACTTTGAACTTCATTTACATATTCAGCAGCTTCTATTAAAAGCGCTAGAGTTTTTTGAACTATAAAGTCTTCTTTGTTAAATGTTGGATTAAGACTTAAACTTTTTTCTCTGATTTTATTATCCAATTCTTTTTGCATCTCAAATATCTTTATTAAATTCATGTTCTAATTATATTACAAATAAATGTTTGTATATTTAAACTTTTACAGCTTGCAGACCATACTTTTAGTTTTTAAGAAGTTAAATAAAAAATCAGAGAACTGAATCTCTGATTTTCAAATTATTCGTTTACGAAGTCTTCTTCATAATCATCATCGGATGCATATGAATCTTCAAATGAGTTTTGTAATTCTTCGTTTTCTTGTGCTAAGTCACTTAAAACTTCGTCTAAGTCACCCATTTTTTCAGATTCTTTTAATAAGTCTGTAGTGTACTTGTTAAAGTCTTCTGAAATGTATACATTACCATTTTCATCTTCAAGTGTATCATCTAAGATAACTTTGTTTGTGAAGTATGAACGTGGGTCACGAATGTCATATTTACCTTTAAGTTGGTAATTTGAGTTTGTTCCAGCAGGAATTTTGTGACCTAAAATAATATTTTCTTTAAGACCATCTAAGTTATCAACTCTTTCTGCGATTGATGAGTTAACAAGAATCTTAGCTGTTTCTTGGTATGATGCAGCTGATAAGAATGAGTCACTTAATAAAGGAGTTTGTTTTGCTCCACGGATTTTAACTTGACCGTAAGCCGGTTTAAGTCCTTGAGCAATTAATCTTCCATTTTCTTTTTGGTAGATGAATGTATCTACTAAGCTTCCTGTGAAGAATTTTGAATCTCCTGGGTCTGTAATCATAATTTTTGAAAGCATTTGTCTAATAATGATTTCAATGTACTTATCTGAAATTGTAATACCTTGTAAACGGTAAAGTCTTTGAATTTCTTTTAATAAGTAGTTTTGAACTGCACGTGTGTCAGCAACTTCAAGAAGGTCATTAATAATAATTGGTCCTTCAAAGATTTTTTGCCCTGGTCTAAGTGTTTGTCCAACTTTAACACGTAATTTTTGAGAAACTCTACCTGATGTTGTAACGATTTCTTTTTGTCCATTTGGTCTTGTTGTTTCAATTTCAACAAGCATAATGTCATTTTCTTTTCCGTTTTTATCTCTAGCTGGCGCAATTGAAACAACTGTTCCAGTTACAGGTGAGATAACAGCAGGTTTTCCTCAAGGTTTTTCGTAGGCATCGATAAGTTCAAGAAGACGTCCAAATCCTCCTGTAATATCTTCAACCCCGGCAACCCCTCCGGTGTGGAATGTACGCATTGTAAGCTGTGTACCAGGTTCCCCGATACTTTGTGCAGCAACAACTCCAACAGCTTCACCAATGTTAACTAAACGGTTTGTTGCAAGGTCTTTTCCATAACAGTGAACACAAACTCCGTTTCTTGTATGACAAGATAATACTGAACGAATTTCAACTTGATCAATGTTGTATAAGTTAACAATTTTGTCAGCCATTTCTGCTGAAATTAATGTGTTTGCATCAACAATAATGTGACCATTTGCATCAATAATTGGTTTATTTGTGAATCTTCCTTCGATTCTTTCTTGTAATGACTCAATAACTGTGTTTGTTTTTGTATCTCTAATGTCTTTTACAACAAATCCAAAGTCTGAACCACAATCAACTTCTTTAACAACAATACTTTGAGCAACGTCAACAAGTCTACGTGTTAAGTACCCTGATTTAGCTGTGTTAAGAGCTGTATCTGTAAGTCCCTTACGAGCCCCGTGAGTTGATGAATAGAATTCGTAAGCACTAAGTCCACTAAGGAATGATGATTTAACAGGAACTTCAATTGTTGAACGAACAACACGGTCGTTTTCAGCATCGGCTTTAAGAACTTTGGTGTTGTTACTCATAAGTCCACGCATACCAGCTAACTGTGTAAAGTTAGATGAGTTTCCACGAGCCCCTGAAGTGAACATCATAAATAATGGGTTATCAATATCTGATTTTGTAACTTCTTTAAGATCTTTTTCAATAGATTCTTTAACTTGTGATCATTTTTGAATTGTTAAGTTGTAACGCTCATCATCTGTTAAGTAACCTTCAAGGAAGAATTGTTTTAATTGGTCTGTGTATTCTTCCCCTTCTTTGATCTTTTGAGCTGTTGTATCTAATGTTGTAATATCATTCATTGAAATAGTTGTTCCTGATATTGTTGAATATTTGAACCCTAATTCTTTGATATTGTCAAGAATAGAAGCAACATAGTTTGTATATCTGAATCAAACTCTTTCTAACACTAATGTGTAGTCATTAATGTTTCATTGTCTCTTAAGTTTGTGTGTTTCTTCATCTGTGCCAATGATGAAGTTGATTCTTTCGAATTCTTCTTTAATGAAGTTCGAAATGTTTGTTGCGTGAATTGTAGGAATACGTTCACCTGCATAGTCAATTAATGCAGCACAGTCATTGAAACGACTTTCAAAGTTGTTTACATCTGTAGAATCAATAACACCTGCAATGTCTTCCATTGTTACAACAGCAACATATTTTTTGTACACATTAAGAACAATTTTTGCAATGTCTTTCTTGTTTAATCCTAAGTTAACAGGGATGTCTTTAAGATATTCTGCAAAGTTTGTTCCATAAGGCATTGTGTATTTGTCTAATGCATTTTCTGATGTGTCTAATCTTTCTTTTTCAGAAACTGAAATTGAACCATCTGCATTAACTGTTTCTTTTCTTACTATTGATTTACCAAAGATAAATTCAAAGTCTGATGGGAATACTTTGTTTAAGATGAATTTACCTACTGTTGAGAAAATGTAAGGATTTGTTGTATGTAATTTAACTGAATTTTTATCTAATTCAGAAACTGGTAACACAACTCTTGTATGTAAGTTAACAATACCATTTTCATAAGCTAACATCATTTCTTCATAGTTAGCAAAGATTTTACCTTCATTAGGTTGTCCTGCTTTTTCAATAGTTAAGTAGTAAAGACCTAAAATCATATCCTGTGAAGGGTTAATGATAGGTTCTCCATCTTTTGGTCCAAGGATGTTTTTAGAAGCTAACATTAATTCACGAGCTTCTCTAACAGCTTGATCTGAAATAGGAACGTGAACAGCCATTTGGTCCCCATCGAAGTCGGCGTTGAAAGCTGTAGTTACTAATGGGTGTAATTTAATAGCTTTTCCTCTAATTAAAACAGGTTGGAATGCTTGAATTGATAAACGGTGCAATGTAGGAGCACGGTTTAAAAGAACTGGTCTTCCATCAATAGCTTTTTCAACATATGGTCAAATGATTGGGTTTAATGAGTCAATCATTTTCTTAGCTGATTTAACAGATGTGATTGAAGTTTCATTCTCTAATAATTCTTTGATAATTCAAGGTTCGAATAATTTAGCAGCCATATCTCTTGGGATACCAACTTCGTGCATTTTAAGAGTTGGCCCTACAACGATAACTGAACGACCTGAATAGTCAACACGTTTTCCTAAAAGGTTTTGTCTGAAACGACCTTTTTTACCAACAAGTGCATCAGAGATAGATTTAAGAGGGTGTCCATCTTTTGATGTAACTGGTGTAGGTTTCTTTCTGTTGTTATCAATTAAAGCATCAACAGCTTCTTGAATCATACGATACTCGTTTTGTTTAATTAACATAGGAGCATCAGCTTCGTTTCATTTAGCTAAACGGTTGTTTCTGATAATGATACGACGGTAAAGTTCGTTAACATCACTTGTTGAGTGTCTTCCACCATCAAGTTGAACTAATGGACGTAAGTCAGCTGGAATAACTGGTAAGTTGTAAATCAACATATTTTTTGGGTGTTGACCTGATTTAATAAATGAGTTGATGATTGTTAAACGTTTGTAAAGCTTTCCTCTTTCTTGTTCTTTTGTTGAAGAAAGATTTCCATTCTCATCAGCTTCTTGGTTAATTAAATCAATTTCAGCTTGAACTTTTTTAGCTTCTTCTTCTAAATTAATGTGAGTTAATAAATATTCAATCGCTTTTGAACCTGTGTCAATTTTAGCATCTGAATATTCGTGAATGATTTCGTTGTATTGATAGAAGTCAATACCGAAGTCTTTACCAATTTTAGATTCAGCATATGTTCTTAGTTCATCTAAAGCTGTAGCGATGTCTTCGTATTCATCTGTATCTTTATCATACATTTTTAACATTTCCATTAATGCAGCTTCATAAATGTTTGCAGCTTCGTTAATGTCAATGATTGTGTTTTTCTTTAATGACTCTAAACCACCATCTTCTAAAACGATGTGTGATTTGTAGTAAATTAATTTTTCTAAGTCTGCTTTTGTTACTTGTTTTGAAGAGTCAGCAACTCTAAGTCCGAGTAATTTAGCAATAATTGAGTGATCGATTTTGAAGAATCAGAAGTGGACAACAGGATTGTGTAATTTGATGTGTCCCATTCTGCTTCTACGTGTTATTTTAGGTAAAATAACTGGTTTGTATTTTTCACAAGCAGGTGTTCTAGTACATACTGAGTTTTCATCACTTTTTTTGTATTTTGTACCACAAACAGGACATTTGTAGTCTGTTGTAGGTCCAAAAATAAGTTCATCAAATAAACCATCTTTTTCTGGTTTATATGATTTATAGTTAATTGTTTCAGGTTTTGTAACTTCACCGTGAGATCATTTTAAAATGTCTTCATCTGTTGCAAGTGAGAGAGTAATTTTATTGATTTTATCTTCTACTGATTTAGCATCGAAATTTGAATTATTCATATCAATCTCCCCCTGTTTCATGTGAATCTACATAGTGATATTGTTCACTATCATCGTAATCATTGTCGTAGTTTTCTACTTCAGTTGTTTCAAGTTTCATTCCAAGACCTTTAAGTTCATATGAAAGAACGTTAAATGATTCTGGAATACCTGGTGTAGGTAATTGTTTTCCTGATACTAATGCACTATATAACGCATTACGCCCAGCGATGTCATCTGATTTATATGTAAGAATTTCTTGAAGAACGTTTGTTGCTCCATAGGATTCGATAGCTCATGTTTCCATTTCCCCGAATCTTTGTCCTCCGTTTTGAGATTTACCTCCAAGAGGTTGTTGTGTAATAAGTGAGTATGGACCAACTGAACGAGCGTGCATCTTGTCATCAACCATATGGTTAAGTTTAAGCATATACATAACACCAACAGAGATAGGTTTATCAAATTTTCTACCTGTAATAGGGTCAATTAAAATTTGTTTTCCACTCTTGTTTAATCCAGCTTCTTCTAAACAAGCTTCAATGTCTGACTTCTTAATACCATCGAATGATGGAGTAACGAATTTAACATTTAATTTTCTAGCAGCCATTCCTAAGTGAAGCTCAAGAACTTGACCGATGTTCATACGTGAAGGAACCCCTTGAGGGTTAAGCATAATGTCAAGTGGTGTTCCGTCTTCTAAGTATGGCATATCTTCTTCAGGAAGTACGATTGAGATAACCCCTTTGTTTCCGTGACGACCAGCCATCTTATCCCCGACTTTGATTTTACGTTTTTGAGCAATAGAAACCTTAACAATCTTGTCAATTCCTTCTTCTAAAACATCACCTTTTTCTCTAGAAAGAACTTCAACGTGAATTACAGTACCATTGTGACCGTTTTTAACTTTAAGAGATGTATCTTTTGATGTTTGTGGACGTTGTTGAAGAATAGCCATTAAAAGTTTTTCTTCTTGAGATGGGTTTTCTTCTCCTTTAGGTGATAATCTACCAACTAAAACGTCACCAGCTAAAACTTCTGATCCAACTTTAACAATACCGTTTTCATCTAAATTTCTTAATGAGTACTTAGAAACGTTTGGTATATCGTTTGTTAAGATATCGTCACCAGCACGTGATGATCTGAATTGAATTGTTTGTTCTTCAATGTGAATTGATGTATAAACATCATCTTTAACTAATCTTTCATTGATGATAACAGCATCCTCAAAGTTGTATCCGTTTCAAGTTGTAAATCCAACAAGAACGTTTTTACCAAGAGCCATTTCTCCATCTTTGAATGAAGAACCATCAACTAATAAGTCACCAGCTTTAATTTCTTGTCCAACTTCAACAATTGGTTTTTGTTGAATTAATGTACCTTGGTTACTTCTTTCGAAGTTTCTAAGTGTATATTTATCAAAGCTTTCTTTTGTTGTAATTTCTCCTGTTTTAGGATCTTTTACTTCTTTAAAGTGTTTTACGTGGATTTTTGATCCATCAACAAAATCAACAACCCCATCGCCTTTAGCTCTTAAGTTGTATGATGAGTATTTAGCAATATCTGCCTCAATACCTGTTCCAACATATGGAGCTTCTGCTTGGATTAATGGGACTGCTTGACGTTGCATGTTTGATCCCATAAGCGCACGGTTGGCATCATCGTTTTCTAAGAATGGGATAGCGGCAGCAGCTATAGAAACAATTTGTTTTGATGAAACCTCAATGAAATCAATTTCATGTGGTTTACCAATGATATAGCTGTAATCACGTCTAATTGTTAATAAGTCGTCTGTAATGTTGTTGTCGTCATCAACGTGAACTGATGATTGAGCAAATGAGTATCCAATTTCTTCAGCAGCTGTTAAGTATCTAATGTCGTTGTAATCTACAACCCCATTGTTAACTTTGTAGTATGGAGTTTTTAAGAACCCTAAATCATTAACTTTTGCATATGTTGCATAGTTTAAGATAAGACCGATGTTTGGTCCTTCAGGTGTTTCGATAGCACAAATTCTTCCGTAGTGAGTTGCGTGAACGTCACGAACTTCGAATTGAGCTGTATCACGGTTAAGACCTCCAGGTCCAAGTGATGTAACACGACGTTTGTTTGAAACTTCTGATAATGGGTTAATTTGATCCATAAATTGTGAAAGTTTTGATGAGTTAAAGAATTGTTTCATTTGGTTTGTTACAAGTTTGTTGTTTGTAACGTTTTTAGGTGTAACCTTGTCAGCTTCTTTAGCTCCCATACGCTCACGAGTTGCTTTTTCAAGTTTTGTTAAAGCAACTGATAATTGACCTTCTAATAATTCACCAACTGAAACGATACGTTTGTTTGTTAATGAATCTGGATCATCGTCTTTACCAATTCCATCTGTTAAGTTGAAGTAGTAGTTAATTGCAGCAACTATATCTGAAATTAATAAGTGTGGCTCAACTGATTTTGGATCGTTACCGATTACTAAAACAGGTTGTTCTGTTTTTTCTTCCATTCATTTTCTAGTTGGGTAAACTCAAACTTTAACAATGTGTGTTCTCTTTGATAACACCTTGCTGTTCTTAATAACGTGGTGGTAAACAATTTCTGGATCAATTCCAGGAATTCTTTCGTATGAAATTTTTCCTTCGTTAAATAAGTTTTGAATTTCTTTAGCTTTTCTAATGTCGATGAATGTTCCTCTTGTAAATGCAGGTTCATCTGCACCTTTAAGGTAAATATCTTTAGCTAAGTATGTGTTTGTAATTCTGTCAACTAAAGAAAGTTTTTCATTTAACATATGACGACCCGTTACAGATAAGTTGTAACGTTTCTTATCAAAAAGCATTCCTGGTAATAATGAACGTTTAGCTTCTTCAGAAATACGGTCACCTTTTCTTAAACCTCTGAAAAGTTCTTCTTGACACGCGTCAAGTAATTCTTCAGATGTGAATTCTGAGTTTAAGATAAGTTTGTCTTTCTTAAGTGTTTCATCAAGTAATTCATTGTTTTCACCAAATAACTCTCTAATTGTTTTTGGTGAAAAACCAAATGCTCCTAAGAATGTAGCTAAGTTAACATTTTTGTTTTTGTCAATTTTAATCTTAACTGCGTCTAATGTTGATGATGTAACTTTGTGAGAAACTTCAAGTCAAGAACCGATTCTAGGTAAGATTTCTAATTTGTTGAAAAGATCATCAGATTGTTTGTTACGCACACCTAATCCGAAGTATGCTCCTGGTGAACGAATTAACTGACTAACGATAACTTTTTCAGAACCGTTGATAATAAAACTTCCACCACTTGTCATGTATGGAATTTCCCCAAGTAAAACTTCATCTTCTTTAATTTCACCTGAGTTTTTAACTTCACTTTTTAAAGTAACGAAAACTTTTGCACTAAAGTTCATTCCCTTAGCTTTAGCTTTTTTGATTTCTTCACTTTCACTAGTGATTTTTTTGAAAGGTAATTCTAATCTAACAGAACCCTTTTTGTATTCAAGCTTAACTTCTCTGTTAGCAGCTTCAATAGGGTAAATTTCTAAAAGACATTCTTGAATCTTTTTGTTCATAAAAAGTTCGAAACTTTCTTTACTTGTTTCAAGAATATCAAAAAGTGGAAGAGTAGTCTTTGTGACTGAGTAATCTCTTCTTCAAGTTTTTGGACCAAATTTACGTAATTTGTAATTGTGTTGTTCCATATTTGTCATTCCTTTCTTGCAGATAAACCTTCAATAAGAATAAAAAAATACACCTCTATGTACAATTTATATAAAAGGTATATAAATTTTACATTAAAAATGTAATTTTTAAAGGTGTATTTTAAAGCATTTTAAGTGAAATCATAAGATATTTTTTAGTATTTTTAAACCTATGTGCTAGGCTTAAAAATTTATTTTCCAAAATTTCCTCAAAAAATTTTGTTAAAAATCTTTTTTAAAGAATAGTAAATCTTGTGATTTTGGAATAAAATTTTGCTGCTTTTTGAATGAATTTCATAACTTCGAATTATTGATACAAAACTTGAGTTTATCTTTGTTTTTGAAGATTAAATACGCAAGTTCCAACATAATTAAAAACACATAAGCAGGCAATATTAATGGAACAATTTTTGAATACTCTTGAGTCTCTTGATATTTATTAATAGTTTTATAAATACTGATATTCGCAAATGCTCCATAAATAATTGCATTTCTAAATGATTTTTCATATTCAAATAAGTTAGTTGAAATTATTTGATTTTTAATTTGTGGAATTATAAAGTTTCTGTAAATAAATCATTTCGAATTACCTTGAGCTTGCATATTTGAAATTTTTCTTCTATCAATTGAGTTAATTGATTCAGCAAACTGCTTGCACATATGTCTAAATGACGAAATTAAGATTGCTGAAGTTATTGCAACTTGACTTTTCATCAGTGGATTAAACATATAAAATCAAATTACTGCAGGTATGATTTTGATAATTATCAAAATCGTTTTGTTAAATCACACAAGATATGAATTAAATAAGTTTTCTGACAATACAAATGAGTAAGCTATTGCGAAAATAAATGCAAGTGCAACAGCCACATAAGCACACATAAAAATGTATAAATAATCTTTATAAATGTCAGTTTTCACAACATCGCTGAAGTCTCAAATAAATAACGATTTAAAGAATAGTGAGAATGTTTTTACATCTACCTTACTATGGAATAAACCTGTTAAACTTCAAATAAATATCCCAAAGTAAATAGCCAAAATAAATCAGAAAACATATTTTCTTCAGTTATATTTGAATTTATTTAAGTCTGCTTCAGAATTAATTGTAATGTTAGGTTTAACAAATAAAACTTTATTAAAGAAGAATAATAATCCTTCGTTGATCAATATAAACAAGAATATAAAGAATAAGGTTATCCCTATATTTTTTTGGTATTTACTTAAATCACCAAAAAAGAACCCTAATCCATTTATTCCAACAATACCTAAAACTGAAACTCATCTTATGTTTGATTCATAAGATAAGAAGAAGTTGACTCAAAACTTATTTTTGAGTACTAATACAATATTTGTATAGAATGACTTTAATTTTGAAGATCCTTTTGTAATATCATTTCAATATTTTTTAGTATCAGCTGCTTCTATTAAATCATTAATGTACTTGTGCAATCATAATCAAGTAAATCAGAAATAAATAGTAAACGCAGCTAAATAAGGGTCAAAGGAAATTCTAAATAACAATAAAAACACAATTACAGGGAAAGCCCTTAGCAATAAGAGAACTATTTTAATAATTAAAGGTATTGATTTGTGTTTATGAATATTCGTTGAAGCAAAAAAACCTGTAAATAAAGCTGCTAGAAAACCTAAAATGCTACCACAAGTTATTGTTTTGACTGTCTGGATAAAGTATTTAAAGTTTAATTCTCATAAGTTTTCAGTTAAGTTTTTGTTATATGACTCAAATGAAAACATATTTGTGAAATTTTTAGCAGCTCTTTTTCAGCCTGGATTTGAAACCGGAGAAAAGAAACCTAAATAATACATTGAGACTATTAATAAAATAAGTGCAACTAATATTAATATTCACTTTTTGAAAAGGGACTTATTTTGATATTTTGTTAACTTGGTTTGGTTCATCAAAATAACTTTCTATTTGTTTTTTATCAAATTCATCTTTAATAAATACTTTATCCACTTTTCCACGTTTAAGCGATATTAACTTATCACAGTATTGGATTGCTAAATTCAAATCATGAATTGCGATAATTGTATATCTATCTTTAGAAAACTCTTTTAAAAGTTTCATAACATTATGTGAATTTTGGTTATCTAAATTACTTGTGAGCTCGTCTCCAAGTAAAATTTGTGGTTCGTTAATCAAACTGATTAATAATTGAGCTCTTTGTTTTTGACCACTAGATAACTTATTTATTGGTGCAAGGAGCAAGTTAGAAATTTGTAATCTTTCAGCAAGATTTCAAATTTTATCTCTTGTTTGCTTATCAATAAATTTAAAGAACTTATAAATAAAGTTTTTGTAGTGCTTGTAATTAAATTTAAGATTATCAAAAGTTGAGTAATTAATTAAATTTAAACCATCAGGATCAACATATTCGATTTGGTTTTTATATTTTCTTTTTTGGTTTTTCGTTAAATTTTTAATATCTAAATCATCTACAATGACTGAACCGTTCGCTATAGTGTCAAGGTCATAAAAGGATTTAAGGATTGTTGATTTTCCTGCTCCTGATTTTCCAATTAGACCAACTAATTGGCCTTTTGGAATAGTAAAATTAAGATCTTTTAGATCAAAATTTCCATTATCTTTATATTTAATTACTACATCTTTAAACTTTATCATTCTTTTAAATCTCACTTAATTTATTTCAATATTCCGTTTGTTCATTATCAATTGACTTGTATCCATAGAAACCATTTTTAGGTCCTCAGATATCTTTATTTTGTTCTGATAATGATTTAAACACTGAGTTAATAGCTTTTTTAGCTTTGTCAGAAACTCTTGAACTGTAAACTCCTACATTGTATGGTAATGGGTCTGTTACAGTCAAGAAGTAAATATCTTGTTGCTGATCCCCTTCACCAGGTCTAACTTCCGGATTAACCTTGTATGAAAACTTTTTACTATCTTTATATTTTGTATATGAATAAGAACCTTCATTATCAAAGAAAATGTGAATATTAGCATGAGCTTGTGTTGAAGCTTCAGTTAATTTAGCTTGTTTTATTTTATCTGAGTATGTAACTCTTAATTGGTCAAGTGAAACAAATGGTTTGTTTGTTTCTGTATTAAAGTTTTTAGCAAATAATGCTTCTGGTAATAGGTATTTGCTTCCTGATGAGCTTTTACCAATTCCTATTCCATATGAAACAAATTTTTCTAAATCTTTAGTTTTTCAAGCTTTAATAATTTCATCAGCCATAGTACGAGTTGCAACGATTGCAATTAACCCTCTTTGGTATGGTACTAATTCATCTGAATAAAATCTAGGGTAGTAACTTTCAGCTCATTCTCCCTCAGGTTGATTTCAACCATTCCCTCAGTCTTTTTGTTTGAAGTACATGTTTTCAGAAGCTGCAATCGTCATTAAAGATGCACCTGAATCTTTTGAATAAGTTGCATCTTTAATGTCACCTTTAAATTGTTTTGTTAATGTTTGAAGTGCAACTGATAAGTTTTCTGAAATGAATTCATCTTTTTTGCTTAATAATGTTCCTGAATTAATGAAAGCTAAATCAGTTTCACCTTTTAATAATTCATCTTTTGCAACATTATATGAATCATCTTCAACTAACTTAATGTTAAGTTTGATTGATTTATCAATCTTTTGAATTTCTGAATTAAATAAATTATTTAACTCAGTTTTGTAAGTGTCTGCATTTTCAATACCATAAGGTTTGATTAGAGAAAGTGTATAAGTAGTCACTTTTTCATCTTCTCTTGCAAAAGAACACTGACCAGCAACAGCTGGTAATGTTGTTAGCGCAAGTAAACTTGCACCAAATAGTAAGCTTTTTGATTTTATTTTCATATAAATAAAAAATCCTTTCTTTTGAATGAAAGGACATCGAAAAAGAAAGACTCGCTACGCTGGCATTACCCAGTTCAGCTAATAAGAGTATTTCTCAACCTGCGATTAAAAAATAAAAGCAAGTACCTCTGTCCTTGCTTAATATTTTACTTTAAAAATCAAAATACAAAGTTGTTTTTACAATTTTGTTTCTTCATCATAACTAAAGGCTAATTCTTCATTATTTTCATCATCTTCAGTTGTTGAAATTGAAGCTAAATTTTTATTATTAATAAGTTCATTATAGAGAGTTAAGTCTTCAAAAATTGGATTGTCTTTTTTCTCTCTAACACTTACTCCATGCGATGTAAGTAAAGCTTGCGATTCATTAAATACACTTACTAAATCTGGATTAACTAATGAAGTATGAGTCTGAGTTTCTCCTAAATCAATTGAACTTTCTATATTAACTGTTTGAATAACATGAGTTCAGGTTTGAAATTCTTTAAGAGTACAGTAAACATAATGATCTAAATTATCGTCAATTGAGAATGAGTTTCTTTTAACAAATGACTCAACATAACTTGAGTTTGTTTGAGAGTTAAGTGATTGAATTTTACCTTCAATAAGCATTTGAACAAGTGGCGAAACTGTTTTGTTAAATACTTTTGAAACCTTTCCCCACTCAAGAACTTGAGTATCATCAAAGAAGTAAACGTAATCACAGCTATTTTTGATAAATTGAAGATCATCTGTGATGATAATAATATTCATATTATTTGCATTAGCAAATTTGAAAAGAACTCTATAGAATTCATTTCTAGCTTCAGGAGCAATTGTTTTTATGTCATCAGAGATGAATAAAAACTTGATTTCATCCAATGCAAATTTTGTAATTTTAAGTTTGATCTTATCCAATGTATCTAGAGTCTTGTATTTATCTAAATACTTGTGGTGTGTGATTGCTGAGTTTTCAAATGTTTCAACAAATTTAAACATTGCACTTAAATCTTTAACAAACTCAAACTTAGGTGTTGCAGTCGTTTTAGAAAAATCAATTAAATCTGATAACATCCTAGAAACTCAAGTGCTTTTCATTAAAAATTTAATATTAGAAAAACTATTTAATACTTTTGTTAAGTTTTCAGAATTATCATTTTTAAATACAGCAGAAAGTTCAGATACTGTTTTGTCTAACATTTTTTCAATCTTTTTATAACTTGCATTAAATTCCTGGAGCTTCCTGTCTTTATTTTTAATAAGATTCTTAAACAATCTTTCTTGAGTATTTGTTTCTCACTCTAATTCAGCATTTGCGAGTTGAATCGTTTGACTAAAATCATGAACCATAACTTCATTTTTATAACTTGATATATAGTTAAAACGTTTAGATTGAATAGTTTTAATTATTGCTTTATTGCTACTAATTTGATTTTTAATAAACTCAAAATTACTTTTTGATTTACTAATAAATCTATTGATATTAATATCAAATTCCCTAGAAATAAAACTCTTAATCCTACTTACCGTTGTATTTTTATATTTATTTCTGATATCACCAAAGTTTTTATTGATGAAAATATTGACTTCAGACTCAATTTGTGATTTAAGGTGTTCTAAATCTTCTTTCTTCAAGAATCTAAGATTTCAATAATTCTGTTCTCAAAGTTTTAGCTCTTGTTTTTTAATTAAAATATCTTTTATACAATCAAAATATTCAGGACTTTTAAAGACTGCAATTCTTGATTGAATTTCAAAAACATTAATTTGTTTTTTAATTTGTTTAATAGTTGCAAAAATGTATTTCCGAGAATAAGCTTTGAGTTGTTCTTTATATTCTTTGTAAAATGCAATCTCAAACTTTAAGTCTCTAATTTTGAGATCGTTTTCTACTTTTGCAATACTTGTGCTATTAATCTTTTCAATAAATTCAAGTTTGTATTCACTTTCTTGAATTTTAGTTTTTTTATCACTTAATGCATTATTTTCAACGTTGTTTAAGACATCTATAAATTCTTTTGAAACTACTTTGAATAAGTCAATAAAGATTTTAAATAAGTTTTTATTAAACTCATTTGCAATGAAAAATATGTTTCCTAATTGAACTTCTTTGTTTTGTTTATCTTTTTTTACAAACGCTTCTTTAGCAGCGTTGAAAAAGTGTGATAAGTCACCGTTGAAGTTATCTGAAAGTTCGCTAAAGTCGCTAATGAAATCACTTATGTGTCCATATGTTAGGTTTTTTAGTGGGTGAGCGAATTGCTCATAAACTTTTTGTTCTTTTAAAAGTTTATCTTTGTTCTTAACAACTGATAAACAACTAAGTCAAATATCGACTAAAGGAATGTTGTTATCATCGTCATCACTAATATTAAGAAGGTCAAAATAGTCACTAATATAATCTAAATCTTTCTTTCTATTTGTGAAATCATTAGTATTGTCGTATCTATCTGCTTCATCAATTAATTTATTGTAGTTATATAGGGTTAAAAATGAATTCTTATCCTTAAGTTCAAAGTTTCTAACTTTTTTATAAGTTAAATTTTTGTTATCTTTGGAAATATAGAAGGCTGTTTTTGAATTAGAATAGATTTTAATTTCAGGAATAGAAATAGAAGAGTAAGGCCATTTATCTTGCTCCTCACTCTTTTTTATAAAGATATTTGAAATTGTTAATTGAAGATCTTTATTTTTCATTAGTATCCTAATTTTGAATTTTTCTTAATCAACTTAATAATGATTGAATATGAATAGTAAATAACAAAAACGTTAAATCAAATCTTGACAGGACCGGAAATAATATGTTGAGTTATTCATAAGAAAATATCTTTTGTTTCTCCATTTCCTAAACTCATATTATCCCCAAGAGATAAAATTGGTATATTTATAAGTTCCAAGAAAGCAGAGAACACTATAATCGGGACAAATATTAAGAAGCGCTCAACCCTCATTTTGAATCTTGCAACAATTATGAAAATAAGTAATAATGACATCCCTGTAATCATTAAAGCAAGCAATCCTCAACGATTTGGAATTAAGCCTTTTTCAATATATTTATCTGGAACTCAAAAACCTACATAGTAAGTTATTATAATAATTACCAATGATATTAAAAAGACTGCTGCAGTGGTATAAACATTCTTTAAGATGTCTTTTGAATTATCATCTCTAATGAATGCCCTTTTTGAATTAAGTTTAATTAACTTATCGCCAACTTTAATAGCTTTTTCCATAGTAGCTTCATTTTTAGAAAGCTTTCTATATTTCTGAGCTAATAAAGTAATTTTAATTGAAATTCTTTCAAGTCTATATTCCTTGCTGAAAGCATATTGTAAAAACGACACAAAATAAAACCCGAAGATACCCGAAATAAGACCATTAATAGCTGTCGCTAGAGTGTACATCGGGTTATAACCAACAGGTGGAACAAAAAGTAACGATAATAAATCTGATACAACACCAACAAAAACCCCAATGACAGGTCCAAAAACAAAACCTGTGATTTTTACAGGTAATCCTATAAATGAGAATTTGAATGATGGAATATTAACAATAGGCATTAACTGAGCTGCAACAACGGTAAAGCTAACTGATATAGCAATCAAGATGGCTATAAAAACCATATTCTTAATAGTTCATTTACGTAATAGTCCTCACTCCGATAATGACGACATAAGCTTAGCTGTTACCTTTGTTTTCATATTATTAATTTTATAATAATTCCTATTTATTAAATTATTAATTTAATAAATAAAAAAGACCTATCTAGTAGGCCTAAATGTCTAATATCATTTATTGAAAATTTGAAGTAGTTTGAGTATTTTTGGTTTATTTTGCAATATCTTTAAAGTTCTCTTTTCTTTATAGACTTGTGTTTTATAAATTACAGATTTTTTGTGTGTGAATGTATCAAAACCAGCTTTACCTCTATACTTACCAATTCCACTTTTACCTCTACCTCCAAATGCTAAACGTCTATTTTGTAGTTGTAAAAGTATATCATTTATCACTATTGAGCCGGCTTTAATTTCATTAGTTACTTTATCAATTTCATAACTATTTCTTGTGAACAAGTAAGCTGTTAATGGTTCAGATTTTGAATTTACAAATTTAACTGCATCGTCTAACTCATTAAAAGTAATAATAGGCAACAATGGTCCGAAAATTTCTTCAGACATAACTTTCTGAGTTGTGTTATCTGATAATTCTAAGATATTTAAATCAAATTGTAATGTTTCTTCATTCCTTTTAGCTTGTGGTGCTAATTTAACCAATCTATCATAATGTTCCTTATTTACAATTCTTACAATATCCTTATTCATAGCATTTTTTTCTTTAAAAATAGAATCGTATGAATTGTTAATTTCCCGAATTAATTCTTCTTTTTTCTCTTTATGAACTAATACATAATCGGGTGCAATGCATGTTTGACCTGCATTAAGTAATTTTCCTAAAACCAATTTGTTAGCTGCTTCTTCCATATCTGCTGTGTATCCAACAATAAAAGGCGATTTTCCACCTAATTCCAATACACATGGAATTAACAATTCAGCAGCTTTTTTGTAATAAATTTGTCCAACTTTTTCTGAACCTGTAAAGAAAATAAAATCAATCTTATTTTCAGAGTAAATTTGTCCAACTATTTCCTTGTCGCCTTCATATATTTTGACTTGTGCACTATTGAAAACGCTTGTTAAAATCTTTTTAACAACCTGATTCGTGTTAGGACATAATTCAGATAATTTTAATATTACATTATTACCTGCTCCTATTGCATTAATAGCAGGAATGAGAGATAAATTAAATGGATAATTTCAAGGACATACAATTAGAACATTTCCGTATGGTTCGCTTTTTATGTATGTCTTGCTGTAAAAAGTCTGAATTGAGTTTGTTACTCTCTTATTTTTTCATCATCTTTTTAGCTTTCTAATATATAAATTAAGTTCATTTAAAACTTGACCCACTTCAGTGGCTTCAGCTTCTAAGGGATTTTTATTTAAATCTTTTTTGAGAGCTTCATAAATTAGTTCTCTGTTGTTTAATATTTCTTCTTTAAGCTTTTTTAAATTTGATTTTATTTTCTTAATTTCGTGTTTATACATAACTATTATTTTACTTTATTTTATGATCGTAATAAATAGCTTTTACATAGTGTACAAGATCTAAAAAATAAAAAGCCACTTAAGTAAAGTGGTTAAACTGGGACACTAAAAATGGACAGAAGGTTTAATTAGACATAATAACACCTCA
>NZ_JAYFFD010000006.1:0-30290 GCF_034863285.1 Mycoplasma sp. 2704
TTCAGACATTTTAATGAATTATTAAAATAACTATTCAGTTTTCAAAGAATATTTAACACCTTTAATGGTGTTTTTTTATTTTCAAAAAAATATAAAAAAAATTTCATAAAAATATTTTTTATATTATAATAATAACGCAACTAATGATTGTTGGAGAAGTAGCTCAGCTTGGTAGAGCACTACATTTGGGCTGTAGTGGTCGCAGGTTCAAATCCTGTCTTCTTCACCATTTATATGGGGGGTTAGCTCATTTGGCTAGAGCGCCTGCCTTGCACGCAGGAGGTGGTGGGTTCGAATCCCATACTCTCCACCATATATGGCACTGTAGCTCAGTTGGTTAGAGCATCCGGTTCATACCCGGAAGGTCAAGAGTTCGAATCTCTTCGGTGCTACCAAATTACGGACCTATAGCTCAACGGTTAGAGCAACCGGCTCATAACCGGTCGGTTACAGGTTCGAATCCTGTTAGGTCCACCATACGGGTGATTACCCAAGTCCGGCTGAAGGGACTAGTCTTGAAAACTAGCAGGGGCTTCACGGCCCGCGGGGGTTCGAATCCCTCATCACCCGCCAATAACAGGAGATACATAGCAGAGTGGAGCAGTGGTAGCTCGTCGGGCTCATAACCCGAAGGTCGAAAGTTCAATTCTTTCCTCTGCAACCAAAACGGTCCAGTGGTAAAGTGGTTTAATACGCCTCCCTGTCACGGAGGAGAACGCGGGTTCGATCCCCGTCTGGACCGCCATTATGGCCTTGTAGCTCAGTAGGTAGAGCAACAGATTGAAGCTCTGTGTGTCGCTGGTTCGATTCCTGCCGAGGCCACCAAAAATCCTCTAATTTGTTAACTTGTTAAGTTAGTAAATTAGAGGATTTTCTTATATAATTTAATTTATTTATAATTAATTTATAATTTAACAACAGGGAGAAAATATGGACTTCAAAAAGACTTTAAATATGCCACAAACAAGCTTTGAAATGAAAGCTAATTTAATTGAAAAAGAAAGTAAATATAGAGAAAAGTGATATCAAGATAACATATATCAAAGAATATTAGAAGAATATAAAGATAATGTGTCTTTCATTTTGCATGATGGTCCACCATATGCTAATGGAGATTTACACGTAGGTCATGCTTTAAACAAAATCTTAAAAGATATAATTGTGAGATGAAAAACTTTAAATAAATATTATTCTCCATTTGTTCCTGGATGAGATACACATGGATTGCCTATTGAACATAAAATGCTTTCAGAAAGCAACCTTAAGAAAGAAGAAATTTCACCACTTGAGTTAAGAATTAAAGCGAAAGCTTATGCATTGGAACAAGTCGAAATTCAGAAAGAACAATTTAAACAATTACAACTTTTTTCAGATTTTAAAAAGTATTACATCACTTTAGATAAGAAATATGTAGCTAAACAATTAGAAGTCTTTTCTAAAATGATTTTAGATGGTTTAGTATATAAGGGACTTAAACCGATTTATTGATCTCCTACTTCACAAAGTGCTTTAGCAGAAGCCGAAGTTGAATATAAAGAAGTAAGAAGTCCATCATTATATTTAAAACTAAGAGTTGTAAGTAGTAACTTTGACAAGATCCATAACGGTGATGATATTGTTGTTTGAACAACTACTCCTTGAACATTATTAGCTAACTCAGGAGCTGCTGTAGGGCTTAAAATTAAATATATCAGAGTTAAGGTTGAAAATGATACTCTAATTTTTTCAGAAGAATTATTTAAGAAATATGCTGAGAAGAATGAAATTTATGAATATGACATTCTAGATGAATTTTATGGGTATGAAGTTCTTGGTAAAAATATTTTATATTTCACACCAATCACTCGTTTATTAGCTCCGTTAGTTGTTGGTCATCATGTTACTGAAGAATCTGGTACAGGTATTGTTCATATTGCTCCAATGTTCGGAGAAGACGACTTTTTAATTGGGCAAAGATTTAATTTAGAACAAATTATGCACATTGCAGATGATGGAACTATCTTTGGAACAGGTACTGATTTTGATGGTTTATTTTATGATAGCGCAAACAAACCTATTGTTGAGTTTTTAGATGATAGAGTTATGAAATTGGAGTTTATGAAGCACTCATATCCACATGATTGAAGAACTCACAAACCAATTATTTATAGAGGTACACCTCAATGATTTGTTTCTATTGATAAAATTAGAAGAGACATTTTAGAAAATATTGAAACAAAAGTTTCAACATACCCAGAATGAGCTAAAACAAGATTAAGAAATATGATCGCAGAAAGAGGTGATTGAACTATTTCAAGACAAAGAACTTGAGGTGTTCCAATCATTATCTTTTATGATGAACATAAAAACCCTGTAATTGATAAAGAACAATTTGATTTCACAATTAATCAAGTTTTAGAGCACGATATCAATATCTGATGAGAATGAGATACACAAGACTTATTGCATCCAAAATACAAAGGTAGAGAATTTACAAGAGAAATGGATATTATGGATGTTTGATTCGATTCTGGTGTTTCATTTACTGCTGTTGATATTGATGATCGTTACAAAGCTCCATATGACTTATATTTAGAGGGAATTGACCAATACAGAGGTTGATTTAACTCATCTATCATTAACTCAGTTGCATATCAAAAAACAGCTCCATATAAGCAAATTGTTTCACACGGTTTTGTTTTAGATAAGAATGGTGACAAGATGTCAAAATCATTAGGAAATGTAATTAAGCCTATTGATGTTGTTAAAAAACGTGGTGCTGATATATTAAGATTATGAGCAGCTAATAGTGAATATACAAATGATGTAAATATTTCAGATGATATCCTCGATCAAAACACTGAAATCTATAGAAAAATCAGAAATACTATCAGATTTATGTTAGGTAATTTATCTGGTTTTGAATATGATTCTAATATTCAAAAAACAGGTATTCATGCACTTATTTCAGAACAATTAAATGAATTAAAATTAAACATTAAAAAAGCTTATGATGAATATAAATTCATTAATGTTGTTAAATTATTAAATAACTATGTTGTTGACTTATCTGGATTCTATTTATCAATTACTAAAGACATCCTTTATATAAGAAAAACAAACGATCCAGAAAGATTAATGGTTCAATCCAACTTATATGAAATCGTAGACTTTATTATTAAAGCAATTGCTCCTATTTTACCTACAACAGCTGAAGAAGCATACGAACACTTTAATAAAGCTACAAAGTACGACTCAATAATGTTTGATGCATTTGATTTTAATAATGTTGCAGTTAATAAATCATTAATTGAACAATTTGATGAATTCTTCCAATTACGTGCTGAAGTAAATGCTAAAGTTGATAACTTAATTAAAGAAGGTACAATTAAGAGAGTTAATGAAGTATATGTTAAATTACCAAATTCATTATCAGACTTTATCAAATCACTTGATTTAAAAACTTTATTAATGGTAGGTAAAGTATCATTTGAATCAAATAATGAATTAGAAATTACAACATTTGATTCTGAAAAATGTCAAAGATGTTGAAATCATTTCGAAAAATCAGAGATGATAGATAATTTATGTAATACATGTTATGAAATTGTAAAAGATTGGGAAGATAAATAATTATGAATAATCAAAAACAACAAAATAAAACTTTTGTTACTAAAATAGTTGAACACTTCAAAGTAAATTGAAAATCAATTTTAACTGCATATGTAATATTATTCATTGTTTTTGCAATTTTCTTAACAATAGACCAACTAACAAAAACTTTCCTATTTAAACATGGTGATGTTTTAAGATTAAGACCAGATGGCCAAGCTCCTTTACCAGATGGAACATACATTTTCCCTGAAAATATTTATCCATCAAATTCTGGTGAATGACAAAATTTTGGTTTATTTGGAATTAGATCTATTTGACATAAAGGTGTGACATTTTTGAAGACAACCGATATTGCTTTAATTCAAGGTTTAAGCTTTATGGTGGCTGTATTTATCCTAATATTGCCTTTATTCTTCACTAAGAATTCTTTATACTATTCAATCCCATTAGGTATCTTACTTGCAGGAGATTTCGGAAATGCGTTAGATAGAATTTTATTTAACGGTTATGTAAAAGATATGCTTTACTTACCTTGAGCAGATAAAGGTACATTCAATCTAGCTGATACATTTGTATTTGCTGGTATTATAGTATTCGTTATTATTTCAATTACAATGTGGATTAAAGAAGCACGTGATGAGGATAAAAATTTAGAATACGAAGCTAACATTTACATACGTAATAAATAATTCAGTAATTAAACAAACATCTCAACATTGTTGAGATGTTTTTCTTCTGCTAATTTTGTAAATTCATAGTATTAAATTTAGTTTCCTAATCAATGAATGTAAGTGACGAAATTTGTGTTTCATTGGAGATTAAAATTTTTTAGAAAAAAATTTAAAAAATATTTTTGTTTTTATTTATCAGTGCTATAATATTCACAGTGGTTATAGCAAAGGGGATCACCTGAATCCATTCCGAACTCAGTAGTTAAGCCCTTTAGTGCCGAAGATAGCTTTACAGTGAAAATAGGGAGCCGCTGCTTTTTTTATACCTTTTTTTAAAAATGTTATATCAAAAGCAGTAAAAAGTTTAAATTTCACAAAAAATAAGTGCTAAAAAGCACTTTTTTATTTTTTGGTATAATAATTACATATTGTTTAAGGGAGGCAAAAATGATTCACAATGATTTAACAAAACAAGATGTTTTTTCATTTTTAGATAATTCAAAAGGTGTAAAACTTTTAGTATTTTATACAGACTGATGTGGCCCATGTAAAATGTTATATGCAAACACATTAACTGAATTAGACCAAAAAGATAATGTTGAAATATTAAGAGTTAATATTGATAAAAACAGAGATTTTGCAAGAGAGATGAATATTACAAGTATTCCATATATTCAAATTTATAAAGATGCAAAATATGTAACTGCACTTTCAGGGTATTTACCATATTCAGAATTAAAATCTGTTTTAAACAAAGTGTCAAAAGAGTAATAAAAAAATGGTGCCAACAACTGGACTCGAACCAGCGACCCCTTCCTTACCATGGAAGTGCTCTGCCTGCTGAGCTATGATGGCACATTTAATAAGTTAATTTTATCAATAAAATTAAAAAAGCAACATAATTAAATGTTGCTTTTTGTTTTAGAATAATCCTCCAAGACCACCTAAACCACTTGTTCCACCATTTTTGAATTTATTAGCCATATCAACTATTCTTTTTTGCATTGACTCAAACTCATTAAGCAGTTTGTTGTATTCTTGAACGCTTCTTCCTGAACCTTTTAAAATTCTTTCTTTTCTAGAAGCTTGTTTTAAAAGTTTAGGATTTTTTCTTTCTTTCTTAGTCATTGAAGACATTAAGATTTGGTAAAGTTGCATTTTTTCTTCAGCTTTATCTAAGTCTTCTTCATTAATTTTATTTGATAAAGAACCAGGAAGCATTTTAAGTAATTTTGAGAATTTACCTAATTTCTTCATTTGCTTAATTTGATCCATTAAATCATCAAGGTCAAATTTACCTGAAAAAATTCTTTCAACCATATTTTTTGCTTTATCTTCATCAATGTTATCTTGCGCATGTTCGATAAGTGATAAAACATCACCCATCCCGAGAATTCTATCGGCCATACGGTTAGGGTGGAATAGATCAATATTAGATGTTTTTTCACCTGTACCAATGAATCTGATAGGCACATTTAGCACTTGACGTAAGCTTAATGCGGCTCCACCACGTGCATCTGAATCAAGTTTTGTAATAATTAAACCTGATAAACTTAAGTTATCATTGAATGTTTGAGCAACATTAACAATGTCTTGACCAGACATAGCATCAGCAACAAAGAATATTTCGGATGGATGAGCAATTTGTTTAATGTTTTTAAGCTCTTGCATTAACTTCTCATCAATTGATAAACGACCGGCTGTATCGATAATAATTAAGTCATTTTTATTAGCATCAGCTTGTTTTAATGCATTAGTTACAATTTCTTCTGCAGGAACTTCAACACCTTGCTCATAGTAATCAACTTGAATACTCTTTGCTAAAGTTACTAATTGTTGCACAGCAGCTGGACGATAAATGTCAGCTGCAACAACAAGTGGATTATTTACGAATTTTTTCTTTCTAAGATAGTAAGCAATTTTAGCTGTTGCTGTAGTTTTCCCTGAACCTTGAAGTCCACACATCATAATGATATAAGGTTTTTTTGTGATCGAAATTTCGGTAGTTTTTCCACCTAAAATATTCACAAGTTCTTCGTGAAAAATTTTAATCATTTGTTGTGATGGATTTAATTTACCTATAATTTCAGATTCTAAAGCTTTTGCTTTAACATTATTAATAAACTCTTTAACAACTCTTAAGTTAACGTCAGCTTCAAGAAGTGCTAATTTTACGTCTTTAGTTACTTCTAAAATATCAGCTTCATTTAGAGTTGTTTTTTTTGACATTTTTGCAATACTTTTTTGTATTCTTTTCTCTAAAAAATCTAACATAGTCATATTATAACATTAAAAACTTTTTATATAGTTTTCTCAAACGTACTAATAAATAAATATTTATTAGTAAATACAAATAAAATCTATAAAAAATATATAATTGAATTTATGATTGAATTAGTAGTTAAATATACTGAAAGAATTGATAAATATATTTCAAATAATACTGAAATATCACGTAATGATATTAAGCAACTTATTGATGAGAGAGTTGTAACAGTTGATGATGTTTTGGTTAATAAACCTAAATTTATGGTTAGAGAAGGTCAAGTAATTAAAATTTCAAGAGTACTTGATAAGGAAATTAAGGTAGTTCCTAAACAAATGGATTTAGATATTGTTTATGATGATGAATATTTATGTGTCATTAATAAACCAACTGGTATGACAGTTCACCCAGCTCCAGGTCATTATGAAGATACATTAGTGAATGGACTTTTATATCATTTTAAAAATAATTTATCAGACCAAAATGGATTGCTTAGACCAGGTATCGTTCATAGAATTGACAAAGACACAAGCGGTTTATTAGTTATCGCAAAGACTAATGAGGTTCACAATAAACTTTCTGAGTTATTTGCTACTCACGAAATTAAGCGTTCATATTTAGCAATTTGTGATGGTGTATTAGAAAGTAAAAAACTTAAATTAGTTTTACCTATTGGTAGAAATGCTAAAGATAGACTTAAAATGGAAGTAACTGATATTAATGCTAAACCAGCAACTACTCACGCTACTTTATTAAAAACATTTTACATTGATAACTTACCTAAATCACTTGTAAAATGCGAACTTGAGACAGGAAGAACACATCAAATCAGAGTGCATATGGCATATATTAAAAATCCAATTTATGGAGATCCAGTTTACAACAAGTATGTTGATGAAAATGGACAAAGATTACACGCTTATAAATTAGAATTACATCATCCTATGACTGGAAAAGAAATGGTGTTTTATTCAAAACCACCACACGACTTTGATGTAGCTGATTTTAATTTCGATGAATTTATAAAAGAAGATGAAATAAAGGAGGTATTGAATGCTTAAATGAAATTTAAGAGATTTTCTAAAATATCGTAAAGCAGATGAATTGTATGAAAAAGGACAAAAAACATTTGCTAGTTGAGTTTGACTTTTATTTGCTTCAATCACATTAATTGCTGCATTAACATTGGCCGGCTTCTTAATTGTGACAATTGGACACGATACATTTTTAAAACCTGAGACCACAAATTTATCAAGTGATGATGCAATTAAAGTCACAAATGAAAGTAAAAGTTTATTTATTTTCTACATAATAAATCAAATTTTTTACATAATTATTTTTTGTGCTGCTGCAATTGTGATAATTATTTCTTTTATCAAAGTTCGTAAGGAAAAAACTTATCTTAATTTCAATAGATGACCAATCCTATTATCAACAATTGTAGGACTATTTAGTGTTTTCACATTATTCAAGTACATTTTTAACGGTACATTCAATCAACCGGGTTTACCAAATATTGTAATTGCAATTGTTGTTATTGATGTTGTTACAACTATATTAACAATTGTTAACTGATTAATTCCTGCTAAAAAAGTTGTATTTATTATTAAGATGTTCTACTCAATTAAAATGGAAGAAGAAACACTTGCTATGGCTGCTAAAATGCAAGAGTTATTTAAAAATAACCCAAATGGTATTTCTGATTTATTTTCAGGATTTGCTAATGGCGCAAACTTAAATGATATTTTCAAAAATCAAAATAAATCAGCAGATGCTACTGATTCAGAAAAGAAAGATTCACCAGAAGAAGAAAAAATTCAAGCAGATGTTCAAAAGGAAACTGCAATCAAAAAACTTTTAGAAATTCCAAATGAGCAATTATTCAAAATGGCTGAATTATTAGGTATTAGTGGATATCAAGAAATGTCTAAAGATAAATTAGCTGAACTAATTTTTAATTACACAAAACAAGCTAAAGAGGAACAGAATAAAGAAAATGCTTAACAGGCATTTTCTTTATCTTTAATATATGGTTTACACACACAAATTACTTGCTGAAAATGAAATTTCAGTTGATAAAGATTGGTTTGTTTTATTAGGAGAAAGATACACTTACAAATTGCTTCCTAATAATTATCTTTACATATTTGACTTAAGTCAAAAAGTAGCAAAATCACTACGTTGTAGGTCTGAAAGAAGAATAAAACCATTATTATTGGAGTTTGCAAGAGAGCAAATTTCAATAATTATTCAGAAGTACTTTGATGAATATTCACAAATAATGAACATTGATAAAAGGTGAAGATGGGAGTTAAAAAACTCAAAATCATATTGAGGAAGATGTGTAATTAGATCATCAGATCCCAAAAAACAATTTTTAATAATGTTCAATGAGAGATTGTATTTAATCGATGAATATTTTATTAAAGAAACTGTGGTTCATGAATTATTGCATGCAGTAGGTTTTATTAAACATGATAAAACTTTTAAAAAAGAATTAGTTCGCTATTTACCTGATTTAAAAGAAAAGATTGAAGCTCATTATCATCCAATTTTGAGCAGAACTTCAAAGGTGTAAGAAAATTCTCATCAACCGATGAGAATTTTTCATTTCTATTTAATTTTGATTAAGTAAATATTTTTCTTACCAACGTGAAGAAGTGCGAATTTGTTATTTCATAAACTTGAATTTAAAACGCTGTCTTCATTTACTGGTTCTAAATTGAGCTTAATTGAATTATTTGTAATAAACTCTCTAGCTTCACGTTTTGATTTAATAATGTTATTTTGAATAAGTTGATTAATTAAATTTTGATCTTTAACTAATTCAAAATGGTTGATATCTTCATAAATATCAGATATTTCTTCTGTTGAATAATTTGATAAATCTAAATTTTTATTAAATAATATTTCTGAAATTAATTTTGCTTTTTTAGCTTCAGCACTAGAGTGAACGTCGGAAATAACTGCATAAGCAAGCTCTTTTTGAGCATATCTTAATGAAGGTTGCTCTTTATGTTTTTCGATAATTTGTTCAATTTGCTCTAATGGTAAAAATGTTAATCATTTAAGTAATTTTTCAACTTCGCTATCAGGTTGATTTAACAAGAATTGATACATAACAAATGGTTTTGTTTTTGATGCATCTAATCATAAACTACCACCACCTGTTGATTTACCAAATTTATTCCCATTTGCATCAGTTAATAAGTTAGCTGTAATTGCAACTGCTTTATGATCGTTTCCGTGCAATGTAGAAATCATATCTAAACCAGTTGTGATATTTCCTCATTGATCTGAACCACCGAATTGAATGCAAATATTTTTATCTTTGTATAAGGTAGCAAAGTCTCAACCTTGAATTAATTGGTAAGTGAATTCGGTAAAACTTAATCCTTTTTCAATTCTAGAAGCAACTGAATCTTTAGCAAGCATATATGAAATATTTACTAATTTACCTACAGATCTAAGAAATTCTAAAATATTCATATCTTTGTAAAAATCATAGTTATCAATAACAGTTAAACCGTATGATTCAAGCTGTGCCTTAATTTTATTTTTATTTTCTAGAACAGTAACATCATCAAGAAGTTGTCTTTCAGAATCTTTGAAAGAAGGATCACCAATCATTCCTGTAGCTCCACCTAGGATTGCATAAGTTGTAAAGCCTGCTTGTTTAAATCTTAATAAGTTAGCTATTTGAATGTAATTTCCTAAGTGTAAACTTGTTGCTGTTGGGTCAAAACCACAGTAAACTCCAACACCTTCCGGAAGTGAGTTGAATTTTTCCTCATTACTAATGGCTTTTAAAATACCACGGTTTCTTAATTCTTTAAGTACATTCATTTTAAAAATCAAAATCCTTTCCAATTTGTTCGCTTGTTCCGAAAATTAATCCTTCTCTATCGATTCCTAAAGTTCTGTATCCTGATAGCATTCCGTAACTTTTTACATTAAGCATTTGGCCTTCTAAGACTTCTAGACCACTAAAAACAGTTGTTCCTGGTAATGATAAAACAACAACTTTACCTTCTTGAGAATCTAATGTATTTGTAACTAATTGAATATGTTCATTTGTTTCTTTATTAATTAAAACTTCTAGAATAAATAACTTCTCACTTTTAGGGTGATTTTCTCTTTTTGTAATTAAACCGTAAATGATTTTAGGTTCATTTTCTAAAGCAAAACCATTTTTAACTAAAACTGAAGATAATTTTGCAATTTGTTCTGCATTTAATACACCAAATTTTGAACCAGGCTCAATATCAAGAAGCTTATTATCAAGTAAATTTATAGAATGTATTTTTTTATTATCATCTGAAAAAATAATCATATTATCAAGTTGTATTTGTTGAGTTTTCGAAACTCTACTATCAACAAAAATAATAGATACATTTGAGAATGATTTATGCAAATTATTAAACAATATCATAAACAAAATTATACATAAATTTAATATAATTGAATTTATGAAAAAGGTAGCTATAGTAGTAGATTCAGCTTCAGGATTAAATAAAAAACAAGCTGAAGATTTAGGATGATTTTATCTTCCTTTAAGAATTGAATTAGATGGAAAAACATACAATGATGGTATCGATTTAACACCAGAAGATTTTTTCACTTACTTTAATTTAGATACAAAAACCTACAGAACTTCTGCAACACCAATCGGGGTAGCAGAAGATTTAATTAGTGAGTTATCAAAAACACACGATTATGTTGTTGTTTTCCCTATTTCAAAACATTTATCAAGTCAATATCAAAACTTAAAGGCTCTTGAATCATCATATCCAAAATTAAGAGTTATTGAGTCAATTTTTGTTGCATCATTAATCACACTTCAAGTTTGAGATTTTGTTGAATTAATCAAAAATGGAACTGATGTTGATGAAGCAATTAGAGAAATTGAACAATGAGATGAGAGACAAAAAGTTTCAATTTTTCCTAAACACAATGAATACTTATTAAAAGGAGGAAGATTAACACCTGCTGCAGCTGTTGTTGCTAGATTGCTTAGAATCATTCCTATTGTAAGTTTCTATAAAGGGAAATTAGAAAAAGAAGGAAAAGGTTTAGTATTCTTAAAAACAATTTACAAGAATATTGATTCTAAATTAAAGGATAACGATAAAGATATCTTAATTATCCATTCAAATTCAGGCGACTTAAAAGATGTTGTTGATTATATAAAAAGCAAGGGGAAAAATAGAGTTTTCACAACATTATTACCTAACTGTATTTCAGTTCATACAGGGCCTGAAACTATTGTTGTAGTTCAATTATCTAAAAACTTAACTGAAGAAAAAATTAGTACATTATAGAATGCTAAAAAAAATTGTTTGTTCTAGTCTGCAAGACTTAGAACTTTTTATAAATCAAAATTTTGAACTATTTAAAGAGAAACAATTTTTATTATTATCAGGTGATTTAGGAGCCGGAAAAACTACTTTCACTAAATTATTAGGTAAAAAAATAGGTATAAAAGAGAAGATTACATCACCAAGTTTTTCATATATGAAAAACTATGATGGTCTAATTCATATTGATTTATACAACTTTAAATCTTCAATTGATGAGTTTGAAGATTATTTTGATGATAATTTAGTTGTTATTGAATGAGCGAACTTGCAAAATTTAGATTTTACACATTATGTAAAAATTAATGCATATATGAATGAAGACGAAAAACATGTTTTTGAAATTACAGAGGTTAAATAATGAATGTTTATTTAGATACAGCAACAGAGGATTTTGTTTTAGTTTTATTTGATAAAGATTTCAATGTTGTTGACTTTGTTTTATTAGAAGGTTATAAGAAAAAAGTTCAGTTAATAACTGAACAATTTCAACTGTTATTGAGCAAAAATAATTTAACAGTAGGTAAAATTAATAACTTTTATATAAACAAGGGACCAGGTTTTTTCACTGGTGTAAGAAGTTCTTTAGTTTACTTTAGAACTTTTGCTCTTTTATATAAAAAACCTCTCTTTACAATTAATACATTTGAAATTTTAGAAACATTAAGTCCTAATAGAGAAAACTTCTATATAGATGCACAAGGTTCAAAAGTATATTTTTATGATAAAAACGCCATTCAAATAGTTGATAAGGATTCAACTGAAGTTGACAAAGTAGATTATAAAAAGATGATTGATAGCTTCAAGGATTTTAAAGATAAATTCAAAGAAGAAAACACTATGGACGTAGAACCTTTATATATTAAACAACCTCAAATTGGAGGTGTAAACTAATGAGAATTTTAGGTATTGAAACTTCCCATGATGACACATCTTTAGCAGTTTTAGAAGATGGAAAAGTTTTAGATTTATGAACTATTTCACAAATTGATATTTTTAAAGAGTTCGGAGGAACCATTCCTGAAATAGCTTCACGTGAGCATGTTAAAAATATTGCACTTATTCAGGAATTAATATTGCAAAAATATGATCCAAATTCTTTTGATTATATTGCTTACACGAAAGAACCTGGTTTAATAGGAACGCTACAAGTTGGTTATTTATTTGCAAGTGCTTTTGCACTAGCAAAAAATAAACCTTTAGTACCTGTCAATCACCTTGTTGGTCACTTTTTATCAGCCACATTAACTAACGAAATTGCATTCCCTGCATTATGTTTATTAGTTTCTGGTGGACATACGCAATTAATTTATGCTAAAGATGTAGATGATTTGGAAATCATCGGAGAGACACTTGATGATGCTGTTGGAGAAGCTTTCGATAAGGTTTCTTCAAGATTAGGTCTAGGTTTTCCTGGTGGACCAATTATCGATAAGCTTTTCAAAGAATATGATGGTGAATTTACAAAATTAACATTTCCACACACAGATAATGAATTAGATTTTTCATTTAGCGGTCTTAAAACACAAGTTTTAAATAAAGTTAACAAAGCTCAAATGAAAAATGAAGAACTTGACAAGGAACAACTTGCTGTTTCTTTTCAAAAAACAGCTATTGACTACTTGATTGGTAAAACTAAAGCAGCATTAGAGAGATATGATGTTAAAACTTTAGTTTTAGGAGGTGGAGTTTCTGCTAACTCTTACCTAAGGGAAGAGTTTTGTAAATTGCATAAAAACACTATTGTTCCATCATTAAAATATGCAACAGATAATGGTGCTATGATAGCTCAAGTTGCCTATCTAGCTTTTTCCTGAAAAAAATAAAAAAACTTTTAAATAATTTATAATTAAATTTATAGATTAATTAGGAGGCATTTATGAATTCAGTATCACCAAAAAGCAGATTAGTTTTAACTTTATTATCATTCTTCTTAGGAGCATTTGGAGTAGACAGATTCTATGCTGGAAGAATCGGATTAGGTTTATTAAAACTTTTAGTAGGATGTTGAATTACAGCTGGAATTTGACCAATTGTTGACTTCATTTTAGCTGTTTGTGGAAAACAAAAAGATGCAAATGGTAACGAAATTTCAAAATGATAATTCAGTTATTACTAATTAAAATTATGTTTTTTTAAAATGAACAATATAAGTTGTTCATTTTTTAATTTACTTATTTTTATAGAGAACAAGGCATAAAAAAACTAACTCATATTATTTAAATGAGTTAGTTGATCATTAAAAGTATTATTTTGTAATTTTTGTAAAGTCACTTTCTAAGTTAGCTGCAGCTTCTGAGTTTACGTCAGATAAAATTAATGACATTCTTAATGCTGAGATAATTAAGTTGTTTGCTACAGATTTATTAAATCCAAACGCTTCGATTTTTGATGTAAATTCTGCGATTTGCTCTGCTGAAGCATTAACTGGATATTTAGTAACTCAGTATTGAATAGCTTTAGCGTTTTCAACATCTTTTGTAGCTTGTTTCACAAATTCTTGTTCTAAATCAGCTTCTGATGATTTGATTAATTGCAAGTATTCAGTTTTCTTCATTCCAAATTGTTTTAATTGTTTTTCGAATTCAGATTTTAATAATCCAAGTCTTTCTTCCACGAATGATGGGTGCAAGTTAACTTTTGCTAATTTGATTGTTTGTTCAATTAATGAAAGGTAGAATGAATCAACGTTTGAGAAGAATTTTTTAATGAAAACATTGTTTTTAAGTTCTTTTTCAAGTGATTTAAGATCTGTGATTTTTGGATCACCAAGTAATTTAACATTTTCATCTGTAAATTCGAATAATTTTAATCTCTTTATTGAGTTAATTGAAACTTGGAATACTGATTCTTTATTTTGGTATTCTTTAACGAAGTAGTCAGCAGGGAATGTAGCAACTACATCACCTTTTCAACCTACTGATTTACCAACAAGTTGATCTTCAAATCCTGGAATAAATGTTTTTGAACCTAATTTTAAATCGTAGTTTTCAGCTTCTCCACCTTCAAATGGTGTGTTGTCAATAAATCCTTTGAAGTTAATGTTAACTGTGTCTCCAAGTTTTGTTTTAGCTTTTTTATCTGTAATTTCTTCATTAACAGATAATTTTTCTTGGATATCTTCCTTCATATCATCAACATCTTTTTTAGCTACTTTAATTGATTTGTAGTCTAATTTTAATTTTTTAGGATCTACTGCAAAATCTGGTTCTTCAACAAAAATGTAAACTAAGTAAAGATCTTCACCATCTTTTTGTAAGTCTAACATTGGGTATCTAGCTGCTTTAATTTTGTTTTTTGCAGCATATTCAAAAACAGCTGGAAGATTTTCATTGCTAAATGAGTTAACTGTATCAGTAAATGCAGCTCTGTGGTCTACATATTTTTCGATTTCAGCTTTAGGAGCTTTTCCTGGTCTGTAACCTTTAACTTTAACTTTTTTAGCTAATTTGTCTGTAAATTCTTTTAATTTTTTATCAAAATCTGCTTGATTAATTTTAACTTTAACAACAACTTCTGATTTTTTCTTATCTTTTGTATGTGTAATCATGGTTACCTCCAATATTATTAATAAATTAATAATATTTTACACTATATTAAAAATTAAGGGTGTAAAAAATAAACATGCGAGAGCATGTTTAAATTATTGAATCTAAAATGACTTTTGGGTCTTTGTCATTGAATAAAACATCGATAATTCCTTGTAAAAACGGAATATCTTTAATGTTATATTCTTCAATTATTTTTTGTAATGTTATTGCTGTATCGTAACCTTCGGTAGTTACGTTTTGTGTTGCTAAAGCTTCTCTAACACCTACTTTTGCAACATTAATACCAAAACTAAAGTTTCTACTTGTAGGTGATGAACATGTTAAGAAAATATCCCCCATAGCTGCAAAATTGTAACCAATTGTATCTTCCTCATTAGGGAACATAGTTTTATATATTTTAAATATTTCATAAGTCCCTAATGTAAGGAGTCCAGCGTGTGAATTTTGACCCGGATATAAAACTGATGTCATTCCTAATCCAATCGCCAAAACATTTTTAAGAGCAGCAAATACCTCAGCACCTTTAATATCATCATATGGTTTTACATAAAAATGTGAATTATTAAAGCATTGTGCAACTTCTTGGTTGAATTTTGAATTTGTCCCCACAATGTTAACCATTGTAAGTTTTCCTTCAAAAACTTCAATTGCAAATGATGGCCCCATAATTGACGCAAGATTTTCAAGATTTTTATCAAATGCAGTAGTTATATAGTCAGAAAAGAATTGTTTTGTTTCAGGTTCAAGACCTTTTGATAAGTTGATAATGCTAATTTTTTTGTTTCCAAGCACTTTGGCTGATTGTCTTAAAATTGTACCAACAGCAACTGATGGAACAGCTAGGATCACTGTGTTTACATTTTCATAAAAGTAACCTAAATCATTTGTTGCTGAAATAAGATTAGAGTTTTTAAATGGAATCTCACCAAAAAATTTGCGATTATATCCATCGTTAATATCGCTAATTTCTTGTTCATTAATTCCATACATAATTACTGGAAAATTATTCTCAATTAAAATATTTGCTAATGCAGAACCGAATGCACCAGTCCCTAGCACACCGAATTTAATTTTTTCTTTCATATTACTAATTTTACTTTATTTAATATAAAAAAAGAGCACAAAAAAATGGCAGGAGTAGCAGGATTCGAACCCACAACACACGGGGTTGAAGCCCGTTGTTCTACCGTTGAACTATACTCCTAAAGCCATCTATATTATATATTATTTATCTAAAATCCTAATAACATCTTTAACTGTTTTTACATCTCTTAATTCATCGTCAGAAATTGTAATTCCTAATCTTTCTTCAGCATCAAAAATTAATTCAGCTAGATCAAGAGAGTCAACTCCAAGTTCTCTAATATTAGAGTCTTCTGTTATGTTTTTGTTTTTAGATATTTTTTTAAGTTCACTAAAAACTAAGTCTTTAATATTTGAATTCATGACTTAATTATATATTATTTAAGCTCTATTAAATAAGTTTTAGTTTTTACTTTGTCTTCATTAATGTGCTTCATATAAATAAAAATTTGATTTTTATTGATAATTTTATAATCGAACAAAATTGAACCATATTTTGTAGGAAATCTCCTGATTACGTCGTGGATTACAGATTTAACAATGTCTTCATCGATGTATTTAAATCCATATTCATCAACTTTTACAAATTTTTCAAAATATTTCGCCTCTAATGTTGGAAAAAATCAGGAATTCTCATCTTCTTCGTAATTGTAATAATTTTTGATTTTTCCATTATTTCTTTTTCATCTTTTGCCAGGAACTTCTTCAAACTGTTTTCTATTTTCTGATAAGTTTCTATGTAGAAAGTATGCACCAGTCCCTATTAAACCACCGACAACACAAATGAGTACAACTTTACTGATTTTTTTGATTAAGTCTTTTCTTTGTCTGTTCATCTAAAATGAACTCATTGAAGTTGAAAAATTCATCTTTAATTATTTTGATTGAATCTTTTAAGTCAATTACGAAGCGATATGTAACTTTAGGATTGTCATCATCAAAATAAGCAATTCTCAATCTTTTATCTGTATTACTTTCGTAAAGTTGAGTGGGTTTGATATCAAAAGTTTTGATGAAATCAAAATTGAAATAAGGTGTGGAAATTGGAAATTTAAAAGTTAATAGACCACTATATTGATATGGAATTTTTAAGGATTTACTAGGTATTAAACCTGGAATTTTGTTAATTGTCATATCTGATTCATTAGTAGTTAAATAGTCATCTATCCTTACCACCTTGTGATAACAGTTATTTTCAATTAGTCCAGAGTGATAAATATTATCGTCATTTTCTTTTTCTAAATGCAAATTAATTTTTTCATTTTTGGACAAGAAATTATTTATATGAACTTCATTGACATTAATTTGCATATCTGTATTTTTATTATTTTCTCCAGGCATCAAATTATCTTTTTTATCATTAAATTGTGTAATTTTCAATAAATTCGTGAATTGATTTGTATTATTAATTTTTGGTAATTCTAAAATGATATTGTGATAGTACTTTTTAGTTCAGTAAGTTGAATTTTCAGAAAAATTAAAAACATATGAGTAAGGTACTTTGATTTTAAATAATAAATTTTGTGGAGATATTTGTTGTGAATTCTTAATTTCATTCCCAAAAATTACCTGATATTCCTTAAATAATTCTTCCTCGATTCCCAGGACTTTGGATGTAAATGTAAACCTAATGAAGATTGAATTTAATTTATTGAATGGTGTATCTAACTCAATGAAATTCAGTCTCTTGAAATTACTAAGACCAAAATCGTCGGTACTAAATTCAGCTTTTTGTTCCTTATTAACAAAAACATAAGCTTTAATAGTAAATTTATTATTTAAAATGTTTAGATTAAATCTTCTTTTTAGAAGGTATCTAAGAGCTTCAGTAAATGGTGTATTGATTTTATCTTTAAATCCAAAACTGATGTCTGTATATCCATTTGATAAAATTCTATCTATACTAATAATAAATGGTAAATCAAAATTACTTGGATTAAAATTTCCTAGATTTCCACCATTTAATATGTTTACTTTGAAGTCTCTTTGTTCAACAATATAAGTATCCTGATTGTGTATGGACACAATGTTATACATAGTTGAAGTAGATTTCTATAAACTCTTTAATAGCATCTCGTTTCCTCTTGTAGAATGTGGTCTTTGAGAAATAATCAGTATATCATTCCTTGTTATATCTTGTTTCTTCATCACAATACATTTTGTTGATTATTCAAGAATTTTGAATTTTCATCAATGATAAAACTAATCCGACTAATGAAGAGTCTTTTTTGAGTTTGTTAGTTTCAATCTCGAGTTGTTTAGAAACCTCAGGATCATTTTTGTGTCTTAAAATAGTTTCTAAATTAACTATTTTACTTTTAAGATTTTTAATAAAAATATCTCTTAATTTAAATATATTATTGACTACTGCGCATTCTTGAGCATATAATGCTTTTTCTTGTGCTTCGGTTAATAGATTTTGTTGCATGTTTTCTCCGTTTAATGAATTTATATATGTAATTATTTTTTGAATATTTTTGGCCATATTTTTCCTCCTTTCACACTTATTTTGTAAAAAAATTACCGATTTTGATCAAAAAAATACTAAAAAAGAACAAAGCTATTGCTTTGTTTACATTTAATGCAAAAATAGAATATAAAAAAATGATGTACAACATCATTTTTAATATGCCTTTGCGAAGACCACATATCTACTTGTTTTCTTATCACAACCCTCTCAAAAACACTCGACATCCTTGATTGGTTTATCTAAAGAAAGAGGAATACATCTTGCTGTTGCTCCGGTGTCTTCTTTGATTTGATCTTCAACATTTCCATCACAGCAAAATGGAGCAATAACAAACTTGTTTTCAGCTATTTTTGATTTGAAATCTTCGTAGTTATAAACGTATTCTTGATTATTAATTAATCTTTGTTCGGCTTGTTCATATAAATTATCGTGAATTTGTTTTAATAATTCTGAAACAACATTTTTAACATCTTTAACTGCTACTTGTGATTTTTCAAGAGTATCTCTTCTAACGATTGTAACTTGATTGTTTTCTAAATCTTTAGGTCCAAGTTCAATTCTTAATGGAACTCCTTGGATTTCTGAGTTAGAAGCTTTGAAACCTGGATTTTTATCAGTATCATCTAATCTAACACGGAATTTTCTTGAAAGGTCAGCGAAAAGTTTTTTAGCTGTTTCATGAATTTGTGGATTCTTATTTGCGAATAATTCTAAAATATCAACTTGAACAGGAGCAACATAAGGTGGGATGATAATTCCTCTATTGTCACCATGTGTCATAATAAGTGCACCAATTAATCTAGTTGTGCAACCTCATGAAGTTTGATAAACATTTTCAAATTCATTCTTTTCATTTTTAAAAAGAATTTCAAAAGGTTTTGAGAAGTTTTGAGCTAAATAGTGACTAGTTCCTGCTTGAAGAGCATATCCATTTTTCATCATAGCTTCAATTGTTCAAGTTGTACATGCACCTGCGAATTTTTCATTTGGTGTTTTCTTACCTATAATAGTAGGAATAGCAAGGTATTTTTTAAGGAATTTAGAATACACTTTAATCATTTCTTTCGAAAGAGTTCTAGCTTCCAGTGATGACGAATGAGCTGTATGTCCTTCTTGTCATAAGAATTCTCTAGATCTTAAAAATGGTCTAGTTGTTTTTTCTCATCTAATAACACTTACTCATTGGTTGTAGATCATTGGTAAATCTTTATATGATTGAATTGAGTTTTTAAATAAGTGCGCAAATAAAACCTCTGATGTAGGTCTAATAAAAAGTTTCTCATCTAACTCTTTATTACCGGCCATTGTAACTGTAGCAAGTTCAGGATTGAATCCATCAATGTGTTCTTTTTCTTTGTTGAAAAGTGATTCAGGAATTAATAATGGTAAGTTAACATTTTGAACATTTTTTTCTTTGAATGCTTTATTTAAATTTTCTTGTATTAGTTCTCAAATTCCATATGAGTTAGGAAGTAAAAACATTGTACCTTTTGTAGGTCCGTACATCATTAATTTTCCGTTTTGAACAACGTCTGTATATCATTGAGTGAAGTCTTGTTCTAATGGTGTAATTTTGTCTAATTGTTTGTTATTATTCATAGTTTTTAAATTTTAGCACAAAAGATAAATTTAAGAGGTCAAAATTCAAAAAGCGCAAATTTAAACTATTTTTATTCAAAAATTGCGTTTTTAATAAAAAAGTAATGTAAAAAAGGTAATAAAAAAACACCTTTCGGTGATATGGCTGCCCCAGTTAGATTCGAACTAACGCATCGTGGAACCAAAACCCACTGCCTTACCGCTTGGCTATGGGGCAATCATGGTGGGGGGAGAGGGATTCGAACCCCCGAATCCGAAGAAAGTGGGTTACAGCCACCCGCATTTGGCCGCTTTGCTATCCCCCCAAACACATCAATATTATAAAACAAAAAAAATATTTTGAAAATAAAAAAATGTTTTTTATTAGGTTATATAAGAGTGAAAAATATAAAAGAAAAAGCAACAATTGTTGCTAATTTCTAAAATTATCTATGGTGTCCTAAAACTGATTGAATTCTTTCTTTTGTTGGTTCAACAACAATGTATGTTCCTGCAACACATGCATCAGCACCTGCTTTAAAAGCTTCTGGTCCAGTTACATTGTTAATTCCTCCATCAACTTGAATTAAGTATTCGTAACCATTTTCAATTTTTAAATCTTTTAAGTAAGCAATTTTTTCTAACGCAGATGGCATAAATTTTTGACCTCCAGCACCTGGTTCTACAGACATAACTAAAACAAGAGCTAATCTATCTAAAAATGGCTTAATTTCATCAACTGATGTAGATGGTTTGATTGCTAAACCGATTTTTAATTCATCATATTTTTGAGTTAAAAATTCATCAAATTTTTTAAGATCATCTTTGATAGCCTCAAAGTGGAATGTGATGATATCAACTACATCTTTAACTTGGTCTACATAATCATAAGGGTTAACAACCATTAAATGAGCATCTTTAAGGTGTTTTAAACCGTTTTTATTGATGTTCTCAATTTCTTCTACTTGAATTGCTGTGTTAGGAACAAATTTTCCATCCATAACATCATAGTGAATTCATTTGATACCATTTTCAACCAATGTATTAGCCATTGCTAATCTGTTTTCTTTTTCAACATTTAATAAACTTGGTGTTACATATTTTGTCATATTAAAATCCTCTTTTATTTTCATTAATTTCTTGATTTAATTTTACATAATTTTCATAACGTTTTAAAGGAACTAACTTAGTATTAATTTGTTGCTTAATAGCACAGTCTTGATCTTTTTCGTTTATGTGCAAGCAGTTTCTGAATTTGCAAAGTTTTGATAACTCATAAAATGTTTCAAAACTTTGTGCTAATTCAACTGGTGTTAAATCTAAATTTAAGGATGAAAAGCCAGGTGTATCAATAACATAACCATCATTAAAAGGGATTATTGACACAACTCTTGTTGTATGTTTTCCTCTTCCTAGTGCTTTAGAAATTTCTTGAGTGTCAAAGCTAAATTGGCCCAAATTATTGATAGTTGTTGTTTTTCCAACACCACTTTGACCCATAAAAACAGAATATTTATCTTTAAATATTTGTTTAACTTCATTTATGTAGCTTGATGGTTTTAGATTGTCGATTAAAAATACTTTATAACCCATATTTGAGTAATATTCATAAATTTCTCTAGAGTATTCAGGATCCATATCGGTCTTGGTTAAAAAGATAACTGGCTTAATTTTCTTAAATTCAATAATCGCAAGATATTTATCAACTAAAAAAAATTGAAATTGTGGATCCTTAACAGACATTACAACAATCATTTGATCAACGTTTGCAACTTTGGGTCTTATGAATTCGTTTTTTCTTTCTAAGATTTCCTTTAATTGATTATTCTCAACTAAAACATTATCTCCAACAATAGGTGTTTGATTTTGGTATCTTAATTTACCTGCTGCAGGTATATTTAAAATCTCACCTTGATTATTTTGCAATGTGTAAATTCCTGCGACAATTTTTGTGACTTTGTAAATCATTAATTGTTACCTCAAATTGTGAATCATAAAACTACTGCAAGAATTATTACAAGAATAATAACAATCATTGTAATTAGAAAAGCATTGCTGTTGATAATATTGCTAAGTTTTTTCTTTTGTTTAGCTTTACCAGGTTTCAATGGTGTCTCAAACATTTTTGATGAATCAAGCGATTCGCTGACCGCTTTTTTAAATTCAAAAACAGTTTGATATCTATCCGCAGGTTTTTTAGCTGTAGCTTTCAAGATAACATTATCCAATGCTTGAGGGATATCAGTAAAGTTTCTGGCTGATGGGAATGTACCTTTATAATGCAATGTTATTGTTTCGTGCTCGTGTTCGCTTTTGTATGGATAAGTTCCCGTTAACATTTCAAACAATAAAACACCTAAAGCATAAATATCAACAGCTTTTGTTATTTTGTGATTTTTAATTGAGTATTCAGGTGCTGCATAATATGGGCTACAAATAACTGCGTTTTCTCTTGTTAATCTTTGTGATTCAGGCGTTAATGAAATACCAAGGTCTAGGATTTTAATTTTTTGGTCATTAGTAATTATGATATTTTGACTTTTTATGTCCCTGTGAATAATTCCGTGCGCATGAAGTTCACCTATTCCTTCAGCGATTTCCATAATGTATGATCTTGCTTTTTTAGCACTTAAGGATGTATGTTTTCGAATGTGGTCGTGCAATGTCAAGCCACTAATATATTCCATAACATAGTATTCTTCAGATGAACTTTTATGATGCTCATAAAAACTTGGTAAGTACTTAGATTTTACTTTTGAGAGTAATTTAGCTTCATCTTCAAATCTTTTAGCTTCAGTTTCATTAAAAATATTATTTAGATATTTAATTGCTACTTTTTTGTTTTTATCATTCTTGAATGTAGCCAAAAAAACAGTTCCCATTCCTCCTGTTCCAAGAATTCTTTGAACATCGTATTTTTTATAAATATTAGATTGAGGATTTAAATTAATTTGTTCATTTGATTTACCCATTTGTACCTCTCAATCTTTGCAAAACTATACTCATATTATCACTTGATTTATTCTTTTGTGCCTCTGAGACTATCTTTTTAGTAGCCTCTTCAGGACAATTAGTTGATGTTAAAATATTTTCAATTTTTGAAGTTGAAACAAATTCGTGAATACCATCTGAAGTTAATAAAATTCACTCAATAATATCTAACGATTTTGGATCTAAAACAAATAAGTCAACATCAAAATGTTTTTTGTTATTGTAACTAATAGCATTAACAAGCAATCTTAAATAGCTATCTGAAAAAGTTGATGAATCTTTATTTTCTTCATTAAGCTTATTTAATAAGTTGTGATCTCTTGTCATCAACTTAAGCTCTGTTTTTTTAGATTTTTTAATTAATAAATAACATCTACTATCACCGATGTTAAAAATCACAAGTGAATTTAACAATTTAGAAAAATAATATCCAACACAAGTTGAACCCATTGTAAATTTTGATGGATCTTCTTTGATTAATTTGTAAAAATCATTATGAACTTTGTCGAATGTGTTTTTTATAAAATATTCAATAGCAATTGCTGAATTAAGAGTTCCAATGCTTTGAAATTCTGTTTTAAATCTTGAAATTATTGTTTGAGCAGCCGTATCACCGTGTGGTTGTCCACCAATTCCATCGCATAGAATAGATAAATAAGCTGTATCATTTTCAAATACAGCTACTCTATCATCGTTTTTAGGTCTAATACCTTGTAATGATTCAAAATAGAAACTACTCAATTCCAAGCTCCTTGTGTAGAATGCTTCTGATTTCTTCTGCCGCTCTTTCAGGAACATCATTTACAACGATGTATTGGAAAATGTGTGAATCAGCAATTTCTTCTTCAGCTTTTTTAAGTCTACTCTTAAGAGTTTGTGGATTTTCAGAACCACGGTTTAAAATTCTTTTTCTTAAATCATCAACTGATGGTGGAGCTAAAAATATAGTTATTAAGTGATATTTATCAGCTTCTCTTGTATCTTGAGTAAACTTCTTAATAACTTGTTTAGCACCATTTGTTTCTATTTCTAACATAGGCACTTTATGTTTTTTATGAATCTTATCTAACTCAGAATATAAAGTTCCATAATAATTATCTAAATGGTAAGAAAATTCAAGAAATTTTCTACTTTTAATTTTGTCTCTGAATCTATCTCTATCAATGAAATAGTAATGAATACCATCTAACTCCCCTTCTCTAGGAAGTCTTGTTGTAGCAGAACAAGATAACGATAAGTTTAACTCATCGTATTCGAATAATAATCTTTCAACTGTCCCTTTTCCTACACCACTAGGTCCAGTGAAAATAATAATTGGATTTTTAGATGTATTCATAGTTGAAAGTATTATAGCACTTTTGTGATTGAATAACTTTGCAAATAATATTAAAATAATATTATTTTTTCTTATAAAATTTAAATACTAAAAGTAGGTGCATTATGTTTTACAAATATCATAAAAAAAGTGGTGATTTTTCAAATAAAACTATTAGAGGTTTACAAAAAGAATTGGGTGCCAAAAAAATAGGCCATTCTGGAATTTTAGACCCATTAGCAAGTGGTTTAATAATTTTTGCAACGGATTTTGAAACTAAATTGTTGCCTTATATTGCTGACAAAACTAAAACTTATATAGCAAAATGTAAATTCAATTACAAAAGCGACACGTATGATGTTGATGGTAAGGTTGAAATGCTAAATAATAAACCAATTACAAAACAAGAATTTCTTGAAGCAATGGAGTACGTTAAAACGTTAAAATTTCAAATACCACCTATATATAGTGCAAAAAAGATAAATGGTAAGAAAGCATATGAGTATGCAAGAGAGCAAAAGGAAGTTGAATTAAGAAAACAGCCAATAGAAATATTTACTTACAATTTAATTGATTTTGATGAGCAAACTCAAGAAGCAACAGTTGAATTAAAAGTTTCTGAAGGCGCCTACGTTAGAAGTGTTTTAGTTGATACGGCACAAAAAGCAGGAACAAATTGTGTAATGACTTATTTAAAAAGAGTAAGCTGTGGAAATGTTTCTGTTGATGACTTGTCTGAAGAACACTATAAACAAATTCAAATTGATAAATTATTAAATCTAAAAAAAATGATTTCAAATAATGAAATTTTTAAATTCATTAGAAATGGTAATGAATTTAAAGTTGAAAAAGAAGATGGTGATTACCTACTTTATTCACCAAATGAAAATGAAGTTTGAGCCATTGGGCAAGTAATAAAAGGTATTTTTAAACCTAAAAAAGTTTCGATTGAAAGGATAAATTTATATGAAAACAATCAAAGATAATATTAAAGTAGCTGCATTTGATATTGATGGGACATTATTAGCTAAAGGGATCAGAGAATTTTCATTAAATACAAGAAAAATTTTTCCATTATTAAAACAAAATGGAATTGTTTCAGTTTTAGCTACAGCAAGAGAATTCGCAACAATTGGTGATTTTTTAAAAGTTCTTCAACCAGACTACTTTATAGGGGCAAATGGATCATTTATTTATGATCTTAAAACTGAGAAATTTATTTACAAAAATACCCTTCTTAAAGAAGATGTTGTTAAGTTTTATAATGCATACAAAGATAAAATTGTTGCATTTGCAGTAACTGATTTTGATAAAGTCTTTAAGTCGCCTACAATGGATTTAAGATCTTGATTTATTAGACCGTTTATGACTAATTATTATGATTTTGATGAAAAAGAACTATCAAATGATGATTTATATATGATTACAATTAACACACCTGACGCAAAAATATTAGGTAAAGAAATGCAAAAATTCATCGAAGATAACAATTTATCAATGGAGGTGTCTTCAACTTGAAGTAATGGAATTTTCATTAGTCCAAAAAACTGTATGAAAAGTACTGCTTTAGAAGTGTTGTGTGAAAGACTTGGTTTCACATTGCAAGAAAACCTAATTGCCTTCGGTGATGGAGCAAATGATGTTGATATGCTACAAAAAGCTTATATTGGTGTAACTACAGAAACTGCAAGCAACAGTGTTAAAAAATATGCTGATGAAATTATGTTAGATGCTGAATACGATGGAGCATATTTAAAATTAAAAGAATTAGGTTTAATTTAATATGGAAGATTTATTAATCTATGATTTAGATGATTTTGAGACAAAAGATAGTGATATTTTTCTTTTAGGTGAATTTAATTCATTTCATTTAGGTCACTATCAACTCTATAAAAAAGCTATTGAATTAAAAAAACAAAATGAAGATAGAAGAGTTATTTTAGTTTGTTTTAATTCTGACAAATTACTGCCAAAAGATAATGGAACTAGTTTTACAGATAAAAATGCAAAATATATGCAGCTTACTCAATTGGATTTAGATTCAATTATTGAACTTGATTTTGAAGCGATCAGAAATTGAGATGGAATTTTGTTTTTAAATAAATTGGGTCAAAATAAAAAAGTCACATTTATAGCTGGTGAAGATTATAAATGTGGTCATCGAGCAAGTTATAATTTTGAACTTGCAAAAAATGAGAATACTTTAAATAAAAATTATTCATTTATTACTCAGCCAACTCAGAAAATTCAAAATGTAAAAATCAGTACATCAAAACTAAAAGAAAGCATAGAGTTTGGTGATTTAGATTTTGTTAATTCATTATTAGTTTTCAATTATGCAATCAGTTGCAATGTCAATTCTGATTTAATAATCACAAAATCTGCAAATTTAGTAAACATTCATCCAGGTGTATATTCAGGTGTGATTTATTTTGAAGATTTAGTAATATATGCAAGCATATTAATTGATTTGGATCATTCGATTTATTTAGATTTATTTAACTTTGAACTTGAAGATTTAGCAGATAGTCAAATAGTTATCGAATTCAGAAAAGTAGTTAGATTAATTAAAAATGAATATGAAGCATTTTTAAGTGACACTGATATTACAAAATCTAAAGAAATATTATTTAATTATTAAATTAGATTTAGAATTAAAGCAATTTAACTTAAAAAGTTATATAATTAAAAATAATTGCAATATGTAATTATTAAATAAAACTTACAGATACTAGGAAATATCAGATTTTTTCATATAAAACACAAATTTATAGCTCGGAGTTTTGATATATAAAACATCTGGGTTATAAACATAATAATTTCAAATTAGAAGGAGATATTATGGTTTCAAAACAAAGAAAATTAGAATTAACTGAAAAATTCGGTAAAAATTCTAAAGACACTGGAAATATAGCAGTTCAAATCGCTATCTTAACAGAAGATATCGAACTTTTAAAACCTCACTTTGCTAACAACCCAAAAGATAATCATTCTAAAAGAGGTTTCTTAGCAAAAATTTCACATCGTAAAGTTCTTTTAAGACATTTAAAAGAAACAAATTTCGAAAAATACAACGAAGTGATTGAAGCTTTAAATATTCGTAAATAATTGATTTTTTAAAATTTTTTCAAATTTAACCAAAAATTTTTAATTTTTATTTTATTGCAGTTATTATAAAAAATGAACCACAAGCCATCATAGTTAATCGGGAATTTATACTATGATACTTGTGGTTCTTTTTTAGTTCCGTTTTGGAATGAGCAATAAATTTTTTTAAAAAAGTTGTGTAATTAGATTGGGAGGTGAAAAAATGAATTTAACAGAAATCGAAACAACCATTCCGATTCCTGATTATGCAACATTAATGAAAAATGCAAAATCAGTTTTAAATGAAATTGGAAAAAGGTTTGGTAATGATTCAATAATGATTTTAGGCGAAAAACCTGAAATAAATATACAAACTATACATAGTGGTAGCTATGTTCTAGACAGAGCCTTAGGTATAGGTGGTTTTCCACAAGGGAAGATTATTGAAATCTATGGTCCTGAAAGTAGTGGTAAAACAACTTTAGCACTACATACTATAGCCGAAGTTCAAAAGAATGGAGGTTTAGCTGCATTTATAGATGCAGAACAATCAATAGATCCTGAATATGCTAAAAGAATTGGTGTTCAACTAGACAAATTAATTTTATCTCAACCAAGTTCAGGAGAACAAGCATTAGAAATTGTCGATACACTAGCTAAATCAGGATTCATTGACTTGATTGTGGTCGATAGTGTTGCTGCATTAGTTCCAGAAGCTGAATTAAATGGAGAAATGGGCGATCAACAAATTGGTGCTCAAGCAAGATTAATGTCAAAAGCACTTAGAAAAATCACAGGAAATTCAAATAAGAATAAGACAACAATCTTATTTATAAATCAAATGAGGGAAAAAATTGGAGTTATTTTTGGTAGTCCAGAAACAACTCCGGGAGGACGTGCTCTTAAATTTTATTCAAGTATAAGAGTTGAAGTAAGGAAAGGAACGATTATTACAGATGGAAAATCAAATACAGGAACTGAAATTAGGTTCAAGGTCGTTAAAAATAAATTATCAGCCCCTTATACGTCTGCTCAGAGCGAATTGATATTTTCGAAAGGTATTGATAAGTTTTCAGAACTTGTTGATGTCGCAGTCGAAGAAAAAATAATTGAGAAAAAAGGTTCTTGATATAGCTATAATGGTAAAAATATAGCTCAAGGAAAGAAAAATATGCGCGATTATATCGAAAATGACAATGAGTTAAGGGAAGCAATTTTAACTAAAATTAAATGTTAAAAATAAGTTAAACATTTAATTTGTTAGTCATATAATTGCTATATGAACTTGACTAACCAAAGAAATAAGAAAATTAGAATACTATTTTTTGGAGATATTTTTGGGGAACCAGGAATTAAAACTGTAGAAAAATATATCCAAACTTTAAAAGAAAAATACAAAATAGATTTTATCATTGCTCAAGGGGAAAACGTTTCTGGAAGAAAAGGCCTTAATAAAACAGATTATTTAAAACTTTCAGAATTAGGGATAAATGCATTTACTATGGGAAACCATGTATGAGCTAATGAGGAAATTTATGAACTATTAGAAAATGAGAATAACATAATTAGACCATTAAATATAGATAGAGGCTATCAAGGAAGTGGGGCTAAGATATTTAAAGTTAAAAATTCTAAACTAAGAGTTATTAGTTTGTTGGGTATAACTTTTAATAATCTACTTAGTCCATGAGAACAGGAAAGTGCAAATAACTTTTTTGATGCTATGGATTCTATTATGGAAGAAGAATCTGTGGACTTTAATTTTGTTGATTTCCATGCTGAAACAACAAGTGAGAAAAATGTACTGGGTCTATATTTAGATGGAGTTGTCGATGCAGTAGTCGGAACACATACACATGTTCAAACTAATGATTATAGAATCTTACCAAAAGGAACTGCATATATTACTGATGTAGGTATGGTTGGACCTATGAATGCGGCAATCGGCGCAAACTTTGAAGAAGTTTATAAAAAAATGAGATATAACAGTAGGGAGAAATTTACTGTCAGTGAAAATAACACACAGTTAAATGCTGTAATTATTGAATTAAACACTAAAAGAGAGAATACAATAAAACCTATCAATATATATAATATAGAAATTTAAAATAAGTCAATTTTAGAGGGGCAATAAAAGTAGACTGAGAAGAAAATTTTAGATAGCTAATTATTAAGTGGCACAACTAGTAATTATTAACTAGTTGTGTTTTTTATTCGACATTAAAAAAATTAAAAAAAATTTTGAGAAATTAATTTAGTGTTATAATATTCATGCTTTTGATAGCAAAGAAGTTCTTTGAAAACTAGATATATACAAGACATGACAA
>NZ_JAYFFD010000007.1:0-22710 GCF_034863285.1 Mycoplasma sp. 2704
TTCTAGTCATTGTTCTTGTTTTAGTTGTTTCATAATAACTCCTTAATATAAAAAAACACAAAACATGGTTTTGTCCATGTTTTGTGTCCCAGTTTAGGTTGAACTAAATTAGAAAAGCAAATATTTTTTCATTTTGTTCATTTAGAAATAATCTTACTAATTAAATATCATAATTTGTGATAATCACTTCCTGCACTATAACTCTACGATCTGATTTTGAGTCGATACCTCTTTTTGCATCAATCACATGAATATTTAAACCATCATAGTGACCATGTTATGACAAATTGCGTGTTTTAATTCACACATTTACAGGAAATAAAAAAATCACACATTTTGTTGCGTGATGACTTATTCGACTATTTTATATTAAAACAATATTTTAATGGTGCGCGAAGAGGGACTCGAACCCTCATACCGTAAGGCACTAGAGCCTAAATCTAGCGTGTCTGCCAATTTCACCATTCGCGCATATTTTTAGTGCTGAAAGGCATAAAAAAAGCACCATGCTTGGTGCCGTCTATAGGACTCGAACCTACGACCTACTGATTACAAGTCAGTTGCTCTACCAACTGAGCTAAGACGGCAATGGTGGAAGATAAGGGACTCGAACCCATGACATTCGCCTTGTAAGGGCGACGCTCTCCCAGCTGAGCTAATCTTCCAAAAATGGCAGTCTGTACGGGGATCGAACCCGTGTATGCATGGATGAAAACCATGTGTGTTAACCGCTTCACCAACAGACCATAAATGGCGCCGATTATTGGGATTGAACCAACGACCAACTGGTTAACAGCCAGCTGCTCTACCGCTGAGCTAAATCGGCATTTTGATTTGCTAATATATTATACATAAAAATTATTTTTTCAAAATTATTTTTATATTTTTTATTTCGGTATTTATTTGGTTCGAGACTATTATAGCACATTTTAATAAAGCAAATAAAAATTATTAAAAATCCAAGATAAGCATCTTGGAAATTGAATTATTTATATGTCTCTTTAAGTTCACTAAAGATTTGAATTAATTTATTTTTATTATTTATATCCCATTGTGTGTGTCCAGCTTGTTCTATGAAATATAAGTTACAATTATCTAATTCTTTAGATAGTAAATAGGCACCAATGGGTCTTGTATCAATATCATTTCTTCCGTGAACTATATCTGTTGGAATATGTTTTATTTTGTGTGCATTCTCTAATATATAGTTATCTGATGGTAAAAATGATTTATTGACAAAATAATGTGATTCCATTAATGAAATTTGATAATCATCTTCATCAGTTGATTCAAATAATTTAGGATTTATAGAAACAATTGATTCTTCTCATTTCGCAAAAGCCCTACCTGCTTTATATTTTTTTTCTAAATCATCACTAGTTAATAATGAATAGTATTTTTCTAAAATGCTATTTCCACTTACATCTTGTACATAGGAAGCAAATTCATTATGTTTTTCTGGATAGAAAAATGAAGCACCTTTTTCATAAAGAAAATCAACATCTTCTTGTCTAGCTAAGAAAATTCCACGTAAAACCAAATGCAATATATCTTCCGGATATTTAATTGCATAAGCTAGAGATAAAGTTGTTCCTCAACTACCACCAAACAGAATCATTTTATCTATATTTAAGTGTTCCTTGAGTTTTCTTATATCTTCAACTAATTGATTAGTATTATTTTTTTGAAGTTCAAACCTAGGTTTTGATTTACCACAACCTCTTTGATCGAACATAATAACTTTATAGCAATTTAGATCAAAGAATTCAAGCGATTTAAGCGAACTTTGACCACCCGGTCCACCATGTATTATAAAAACAGGTAATCCATCTGGATTACCGCTAACACTGAAATAAATTTGATGGATAGAATCTACTTGTAAATATCCATCATGATTTATTTGCGAATTATTGTTATTATTGTTCATTTGGTCTAGAAAATACATAGTGACCATTTTCAGTAACTAGAACATCATCTTCAATTCTAGCTCCACCTAAACCTTCAATGTAAATTCCAGGTTCAACTGTAATAATCATTCCAGGTTCTAAAACAGTTTGTGAATGAGGCGAAACTGATGGTCATTCATGAACATCAATTCCTAATCCGTGTCCTGTTGAATGTAAGAAGTAATCTGCATATCCTTTTGAAGCGATGTAATCTCTACATACTTTATCAACTTCACAAGCTTTAATACCAGGTCTTACAGCTTTTCTACCTGCTGCAGCAGCTTCTTTAACAATGTTTAAGATTTCAAGTGATTTAGGATTTTTAACTTTATCTTCTCCTCCTAAAACTCATGTTCTTGTAATGTCTGCTGTATATCCCTTATATTTAGCACCGAAGTCAACTTTAAGTAATTCACCTTCCTCTAGAAGTTTATCAGTTGTATGGTGGTGTGGTTCGGCTGATGATGAAGCTGTTGCAACTATTTCATCAAAGCCTTCTTTATCTCCACCGTGTTTCTTAAGTAAATAATTTAAATAAGCTCCAGCTTCTTTTTCAGAAATACCTGGCTTAACTCATTGTTTAAATTCTTCAAGTGCTGATAGAGAAATATCAATTACTTTTTGCATTAATTTAAGTTCTTCAGCTGATTTAACAATTCTTAAATCTTGAGCATCAACTCATGAAATTTCTTCAGGTTGCACCATTGATACAATTCTGTCTTGAACCTCTTTTGTTAAGTAGTTTTTTTCCAACACAATCTTCTTGAAGTTTCTTTTATCAAATCACTCTTTCATTGAGTTTCCTTTGATTAAAACAATATCAACATTTTTAGCATGCTTTGTTGCGTATTCAATGTATCTTCCATCAACAAATAATGTTGCTTTATCTTTTTCAATTGCAATATATCCATCTGATGTTTGAACATGTGCATATCATAATCTTGTTTGAGGTGCTTCTGAAATTAAAACTTCAGCTCCTGTTTGTTCAAACATTTGATCTAGTCTTCTTCTGTCCATAGTTTTCTCCTATTGATTGTTAATGATTTAATAATTATAAAACTTTTATGCATTTTAAATAAAAATCTAGCATATGCTAGATTGGAAATTATTATAGAGAAAAATGTGACTATTTCTTTTCTCTGTGTGTTTTGTGAGCGTTACATTTTGCGCAAAATTTAAGTAACTCAATTTTTTCAGGGTGTGTTTTTTTGTTTTTCTTTGAAATGTAGTTTTCCATTTTACATTCAACACACACTAATGTGAAACCTTCTCTAGCCATTTTTTCTCCTTTACATTGAATGAAAATTAATATTTATAAATATTTTTATATATTATAAACTATAACTGAAAAATACAAAAAGTATTTAAGTCCAATAATTAAGTATTATTTATTAACTTTAAATTATTACTTTTCTAATAATCAAGCAATTTCTTCTTTATAAATTGGTCCAGTTTCTGGAACTGGTGTTTCAAGGATAATTGGGATATTATCAAAATCAGGATCATGAACAAATTGTTTTAATGTTTCATATCCAATTGCTCCCTTACCAATATTTGCGTGCCTATCTTTATGCGAAGCAATTTCGTGTTTCGAATCATTTAAATGGATAACCTTAACTCTCTTAAGTAAATCTCATTTGAGCAATTCTTTTTTAAATTCTTCATATTCTTGAAGATCATAACCTGCATCTCACATATGGCAAGTATCTAAACAAACTTGAACTCTATCCGAGTTAACTCATTTAAGAACATAAGCAATTTGTTCAAAATCAACACCAATTTCAGTACCTTTTCCAGACATTGTTTCAATACAAATAACAACATTATTTGTATTTTTAATTATTTCATTTAAAGTGTCAATTAATGTATCTAGTGCTTCCTCAGTTGGGTGTCCAACTGCTGCACCAGGGTGTAGAACTAAATATTTGAATCCTGCTTTTTCCATTCTTTGAACTTCTTGAATTAAGAAATCTTTTGCAAAAGTTGATTTTTCTGGATTGGCCGGATTAACAATATATGGTGCGTGAACAATAATATCTTCTTTAGGGATAATTGAAGAAAACTCTTCTTCATATTTTTCTAAATTGTATTTAGATACATCAACTCTGTTTGTGTTTTGGGGTGCTCCTAAATAAATCATAAAAGTGTTAGCGCCATAACTGATAGCTTCCTGACTTGATGCATATAAATAATTTGGAGCTTTAAATCCTATGTGTGATCCTAATTTAATCATTTTGTTCCTTTCGAGTTTCTTGTGTATTTTGTGAGTTTTCTACTGAAGTTGTTGCAGGTTCATTAGATTCTGATTGATTTGTTTGATTATCATCATCATCTGATTTTTTTCTAAATCCAAATCTTGATTTTTTGTTACCTGTAGTTGAAATATGTTTTTGCATTTCTACTAAAAATGCCCCAGCAATAAGACCTGATGGAATAGCAATAATTGCAACAGACATTAATGATAAGAAAGAAATAATTCCTCTTGTTATAGATGCATGAGGTGTAAAATCACCATAACCAATTGTTGTTAGTGTAATTGTTACATAGTATAAAGATGAACCAAATGTAGTTACGTAACCTGATTCTAGACCTAAAAATCCATCCATATAACCAATAATATTGTCATTTGGTAAATCTGAATAACTTACTGATGATAAATAATCAAAGATAACCACAGCTTTATCATGAGATGTTGTTGCGTCTTGTATTCTTTGAATGTATTCTTGATTATTAATTTCTTTGAAATACTCTAAATTAAATGTTTGATCTCATTTGTGATCAATGATGTATTGAATTTGAGATTGTTTTAAGTGATTTTTTTCATTGTTTCAAATTAACAAAGCAAATAAGAAAATTAAAATAAGAATTAATATAAAAATGTAAGTTAATATCTGTCTTTGTTTTTTAAACACATTAATAATAATTTGGAATGGTGCAAATAATGTTAAAACGAAGAAGAAACGGATAATTTTAAATACGTTAAATGATTTAAATAAATGGAAAATTTTTGCTTCTTCATTTTTGTTATATGAAATTTCTTCTGATGCAGGCATAAGAAAACTGATTGCATAGAGTGAGGCTAAAATACAGAATAAAATACAAATTCCATTGAATGAAAAAATATACTTCAGTACGATTTTTCAGACTTTAGTCTTTCCATCTGTATATAAATACTTGTAAGTAATAAAGTGTAGAAAGTAATCTACTATAAATATAAAGAATGTAATGACTTGGACCACAACTAAAAAACGATCAAAATGAGCTTTGTTTGGCCCCTCTTTCACTGTAATCAGTGAAAAGAAAGAAACTAAACAAGCAAATGTTATTATAGCTGCATAAATGTATGAAAAAAGTTGAATTCTCTTAGAATATGGAGATAAATTATCATCATAATTTGAGTTAGATCAAATAATATGAGCTAGTCCTTTTCACGTATTTTTACTTAAATTTCTTATCTTAAACATAATTTAATATTTTATATAGTTTTTTACAAATTTAAACATATTAGTTAGTCGGGTATTTAAGCATATAACTTATCTCTTCTGGTAAAGCCTTATTTATTGGTTCAATGAATGATGATAAATATAAAACTTATGTTTTTCCAAGCGATTCTAAATCAGTTACTATTAATTTAGTAAATCTTGCACAAAATTATGATTTATAGTAAGCACAATAGATTTCCACAGTTTTTAAAAAGAAATGATAATCAATCAGGAATCCTTCTTCCATTTGACATTTCAAAAACAAAAATTACTCATAATCTTAAAGTATCTCTTGAATGACCAGCCGTGGATTATGGTTAAGGATTAAATAGAGATGAATTAAATCAATTTGTTAAAGAAACTGGAATGGATATTGAGGATATTAGATTGTTCTTAACTGATTTCTTTGATATGAAAGTTCTATTAAGTGAAAATGAACAATATAATAATGAATGAGTAACAAATCCCGAGTGAAATACAAGCGAAGGAATTGACACTAATATCGAAACAGTCAAAATACCTGATCATATAGTTGCTAATAATAAAATGTTTTATGTACAACTAATTGGAAAACTTAAAACACCTCATAAAGCGTTTTAAATAATATAAATATGAAAAAGGTTTATGAATAGCATTATACTTAATGAAAATAAGGGTAGTTATAGCAGGAGAGAATGACGAGGCTATTACAGAGTATTTAGATGATGAATATGAATATCATGATGAAGAAAAGGACGATAGATAATATTAATAGCTAAATATGAAATAAAAAAATAGTGAACAAGCAAATTAAACTGTTCACTATTTTTATAATTTTATTTTTTGATATTGATCTATCTTTTTGATTTATCATATGGGATACCAACAGCAGCTGGACCTGATGATGATTTTGATATAAATATCATAACAAATAGAGTAATCACATATGGTACTGCTTTAACTAATTCTGAATATTTTTCCGCTTTAATATAACTTACACCAAATGATGATACTGAAATCATAATTGAAAATAAAAGCGATATAACTATAGCGATTGATATTCTTCATCTTGACACAATCATGATAGCCAATGCTAAGAATCCTAAACCTTCAACATCTTTTGTAATTGAGAAAGGTCCTTGGAAACTTTGAGCATAAAATGTTCCAGCTAAACCTGCAACCATTCCAGCTAAAATAACTGCTTGTCATTTAATTTTATTAACATTGATACCAGCAACATCGGCTGCTTGTGGGTTTTCACCAATTGCTCTAAATCTTAAACCTCATTTAGTTTTTCTTAAGGCAAATCAAGAAGCAAATGCGATGATTAGAGTTGCGAATGTTTTGAATGATACTATATTTTGATACTCACCTAAAGATGAACTTAAAGCTAACTCAGATCTACCATAATAAGTTGCAGTTTGTCCTTCTTTTTGTATATCAAGAATAAATAACATTAAAATACATGCAATACCTGTCGCTAATAATCCCATAGCAAACCCTGAAATTGTTTGGTCTGATTTTAACTTAATTGTAGCTAAACCAAATAATAATGCAAATAATGCTGATGCACCTACGGATAATAATGTTAAAGGAATTTGTCAAAGCATTGATGTTTGCTCTTTGTGGAAAATAAAATCTGTTAATATAACACTAAACATAACATACATTATGGCCCCAAATACCATGAAACCATTAATTGCAATGTTGACGATCCCTGCTCTTTCTGAGAAAATTCCTGAAATAGAACCTAATAAAAGAATGCAAAAGAAGAATACTGCATATGAAACAATTAATTCCATAATTATTTAGCTCCTTCCATTGATTTTGATTCTTGAATTCTTAAAACTCTATTGTCTCATGGTTTGATAATGTATTTATTTACAAAATCATTATAAATTTTCTCTCTAACTTCTCTATAAACTAATTTTCTTGAACGTTTAAGAGCTTTTGATTTTTGAACATAAGATTGATACTCATCAACACCTAAATCAGTTCTAGCTTTTTGTAATGCAAATTTCTCTTTTGAAATTTCATCATAAATAGTCATTTTTGACTCAACTGATTGACCCTTTAAAGTAAGAATTAAACTTGCAACTCTCGCTTCATAAGCTTTTTCATATCTTGCAAATACTTGAAGTTTTTCTTTTGAATATCTACGTAAAATCTTAATTTCATCCTTAATTGATGTGTTGTAAATTTTTGATTTTAATTCTAGAATTTCAAATTCTAACTTCTTAACTTCATTCGCAGTTTCTTCAGATATTTTTAATTTATTAACTCTTAGCTGACCATCATACTCATTTTTAGCATATAATCTTCAATCAGCATTTGCTTTTTCTTTAGCTAAGTATAAAGCTCATAAATATGCTTTAGAAGTTTCATCTAATTCTCTCACGTGTTCATTTCTTGATCAGTATTCATAGAATTTATCTATTTGTTTTTCATAGAATTTAGCAAATGTAAAGCTTGAAAGTGTGTCTTGTAATTTTTGTTTTTGTGCTTTTTTGTATTCTTTTAATTTAACAGATAATTCTGCAATTTGAGCTTTTGTTTCTTTAACCATTTGTTGATATTGTAAGAATCATTCTGAATAATATGATTTGCATTTTTCATCAATTTCTTCTTTTGTCATATCAGGATCCGAAGAAATTAAATTTTCTGCATATAAAGCTCTTGCTTTATTTCAAGATTTTTTAATATGAGATCTTGATCTTAAATTATGATAAATAGAAAAGTTTTGTCAGTATTCTCTATGACACATTAGAATAATTTGTTTTCATACATAACGCATTGGTCTAAATTTATAGAACATAATAGATAATGCTGACATAAATATAATTATCCCTGTGATAATTGGGAAGAAATCTTTTGATACTTTTGGTCCTATCTCTGTAACTGAGAATGAGGCTTGTCCACTTCGTATCATTCCATATAGAAAACCAGTAGCAAGAACACCAAATGGATTATTAAGAGCAACAAGAGCAATTGCTATGGCTTCAAAACCAATAGCTAAAGGAGCTTGTGGTTTAATAGCCACTTGTCTTGTGTATACAACAATGTAGAAGAACCCACCTAAACCAGCAAGAGCTCCTGCTATTGCCATTACACAAACAGTTACTGCCTTTTCATTTATTCCAACATATTTTGAGTTTGTTTTATTTAACCCAACCATTTTAATTTTGTATCCAAGTGTTGTTTTTGAATAAACAAATCAAATCGCTACTGCAATTACACAAACAAGTGTAATACCAATATAAATAAATAATCTTTGAACATCAATCCCTAAGTCTCTACTTAAGTTAGTGAAAACTAACTTGGCAGTAGTACCTGGTTCCAGACCGATTCAATTTGTATAATTAGGATCTGATTGAGGTATAAATACATCGTTTGAGAATGTGAAAAGTCAAATACCTAAAAATGTAACAATTCAGTTAAGAAAAATTGTTGAAATAACTTCATGAACATTAAAGTATGCTTTTAAAATACCCGGAATTGCACCAACCATAGCACCGATAATGATACTAATGAACATCATTCCTAATAAAAAGCTTAATGATAAATTCTTCAAATCAACTCTTGTGCCAGCTAAAATAGCAAAGAATAATACACCAGGTAGCAACATCTGTCCTGAAACACCAATGTTGAATAATCCAGATTTAAACCCAATTGCTACAGAAAAACTCGCTAGTGCAAAGAAGATGAATAATAATAATGTATCGTTAAGAATATATTCACTAAAAGCAAACTCGAAAATATTTTGCACAAAAGTGAAAATTGTTGTTTCTGTTCCATCAGCAATACCTTTTAATCAGTAGATTACTGAAGCAAATAATAAACCAATTAAAACAGCCCAAAGAGATGAATAAAGTTTTCTTCTAGATGATTTTTTATCTTCAAGCATTAAATTTTCTTTAATTTTATTTGCTGTTAATGTGAACATTATTCACCTCCTTTCTTGTGAGCCATATAAACTCCAATTTCTGTTCTTGTAAGTTCTTTTGCAGGTTTCACAGCTAAAATTTCACCAGTGTTAATAACTGCAATTTTATCTGCCAATGATAAAACTTCATCTAATTCATATGAGATTAATAAGATGGCTTTACCTTCAGCTTTTTCTTTTAATATTCTTTCATGAATATTTTTGATAGCTCCAACGTCTAATCCACGTGTTGGTTGTAATATTAAAATGAAATCATGTGGTGAGTTCATTTCACGACCAACAATGAATTTTTGTTGATTCCCTCCTGAAAGGGATCTTGACATTGAGTATCCATTTCTTGCACCACGAACATCAAATTTTTCAATAATATCTTCAGTTTCTCTTTGCATAGCTCTATTGTTTAAAAGTCCAGCTTTGCTGTATTTTTTATCTCAAAGTCTACGTAAAATTGAATTATTTTTAATGTTATAGTCAAGAACTAAACCGTGTTTATGTCTATCACTTGGTATGAATGAAAGACCTAATTTTGAAATATCATAAACTGATAATTCATTTATGACAAAGTAATCATCATTAACAACTTTTTTCTCATTTGTATCTGATAAGTAGAAATATGCAAGCAATCCACTCACTATAAATGCAAACATTAATACACTAAACATAATCATTAGTCCTAGTGCTACAAGTGGAACAGTAGTTAACAATGAAATTAATGATGTGATTGCTAATGCTGAAGCAGAAGCAATACCAAATGATATTAAAATAACAAATAATTTATTACGTTTGATTAATTTAGCATGCTCATTTTCAAACTTTAATAATTTATTCACTTTCAATAAAACAGTAGTGATAATACTTAAACATAATACAATAATTGAAGAAGCTAATGCTACTACTATTGATGTATTTGTTGAAGTAAACACTAATGCAGCAAATAGTACAGCAAAGCCAGAAACTAAACCTAATACTAGGAATAGTATTTTAAAAACTAGCAGCTGTCTTTTGCTCATTTGCTTTTGAAAACTAGTTTTTGCAAAAATAGTTTTTTCTTTAAATTTTGGTCCATATATTGAAAATAAAATCAACATAAGAAGGATTATGCTGAAAGAAATCGCTAATCCTCCACCGATATTCATAATAGCTTTTGTTGAATCAGATTGGTAATTAGCTGCAGCTAATAAACCTAAACCTGAGTATAAGAATACAAATAATGAAATCAATAACATAATTATATTTTTTCTTGTTTTTGATTTTTGGATTAATTGCATTCTTTCTTTAACAAGTGGTGTCTTTTTATAAAGAACTTGACCTGTTGTTGGTTTTATCATCCCACTAACAACTTTTTCTAAGTCAGTTTGTCCATTACCTTCAACTCCGGCAATAGCAACAATTTCACCGCTTCTAATTTCTAAATTAACATTTTTCAATGGTTTTTCACCATCTGTAGAAACGTTATCTAATTTGAAAACAACTTCATTTTGTGATGTATCTGAATATTCATTTCTAATAATTTCGACATCACCACCAACCATACGGTTAGCCATTTCCTCAATAGAAACATCTGCTACTTCGAAGTTTCCTACAACCTTACCGTGTCTTAAAACTGTCGCATTATCAGCAACTTCTTTAATTTCAGCAAGTTTGTGAGAAATAAATAAAATTGTTTTACCTTGTTCCCTGAATAATTTGAATGTATTCAATAGACCTTGAATTTCTTGGTCTGTTAAAACAGCAGTTGGTTCATCAAAAATTAAAATATCTGAATCACGATATAACATTTTCATAATTTCAACTTTTTGTTGAGTTGCAACTGTTTCTTTACCAGTTAACCTGTTTAAATCAAAATGCAAATCAAACATTTCTTGAATTGTTTTGATTTTTTCAATAGCAGGTTTAAAATCAATGATTCTAGTAAATTTATTTCTATCCTCAGCTCCTAAAACAATGTTTTCAAGGTTTGTATATACATCAACAAGTTTAAAGTGTTGGTGCACCATACCAATACCTAATCTATTAGCATCATTAGGACCTTTGATTAAAACTTCTTTTTCATTTACTTTGATAATTCCTTCATCAGGTTCATACAACCCGAATAATATAGACATTAAAGTACTTTTTCCGGCACCATTTTCACCAATTAAAGCGTGAACTGTACCTTTTTCTACTTTAAAGCTAATATTCTGGTTAGCCTTAATAGAACCGAAAGATTTAGAAATATTATCAAACTCTATTGCATAAAAGTTTTGTTTCATATCTTTCCTTGTGTTTTTAATATATTAAAAAAATAAATAATAGAATTTAATGTCTATTATTTACATTTTAATTATATATTTTTTATTCTTAATTTTATGATTTAGTGTTTTCTCTTTTATTGCAAGGAGGTAGGTATAAAAATAAAAAGGATACCAAAATTAGGTACCCTTTAAAAAATTAAGTTTGTTGAAAAATTATTTTAACATTTCGCCAGTTAATTCTTGAATTAAGTCAGGAAGTGATAAAGTTGCAGAATCTGTTTTATTTAATTTATCTGATGAAATAAAATCTATGTCCTCTTCAGATAATTCTTTAAATTTAGCATCATATTTTGCTAATAATTGATTCATTTTTGTTCTCATCGCTTCATCTTTGAGTGTACTTTGTGCATAACCAACTCACCCTTGTTTGAAACTTCCTCTAATTGAGAATGATCTCTCTGGTGTTTTTGTACTGTAAATATTTTTGCTATCAATACCATATGTGATGTATAGGATTGTATCGTAAACAGCTTGTGCAATATTTTTTGTAATTGATGTATAGAATTTTCCTGAGTCTTTTGATCTTGATTTTGCTTGATCAGTATCCACTCCGATTACACCAATGTGATCTGTATTTGCTTTTTTCTCAAGTTCATCTAATGTGAACCCTGTCGCTGGTCCAGCAACTGGTAAAATAACTGTCGGATTTGAAGCAATTGCATTTGCGATTGCACTATCCATTGGTTTACCTGATTCAAAAGCAGTATTAAGCGCTACACTTGAAAAGTCATTTGCAAGACCTTTACCTTGTGTTGGTCTAACTTTTTTATTAGCATCTGATTGAGTTTTATTTATATCAAGAATACCTCTGTAGTAACCTTTAATAAAATCAACAACTCCATGGAAAGGCATACCTCCAAATGCTGTTACTTTTCTTTTGTTTGCATATGACTCTTCTGTTGCCATTAATTCAGCAACTGCTTGTCCAACGATATATGATGATTCAGCAACTTTAAAATCTAAACCATAAAAGTCTCCATAACCTTGAAGTTCATTTGGATCTATTGTGAAGTCTGTACCTATGATTTTTACATTGTTCTTAATTAATCTATCCTTATTTTGTTGGATGTATGCTTTAATTGCATCTCCATGTGTGAACCCTGAAAGAATTCAAATGTTATATTTCCCTAATAAACTATTGTAAGTATTTTCATAACTATTACTTTCTGGTTCTGAGTAAGCAAATTTAGGTTCTGAACCTGTAAGCTCTTTAATGTCATCAACATATCTCATCATTCCTTCATATGATGATTGGTTAAATGATAAGTCAGTTACGTGACCAGAGTCTGTTACAACAACAACAGAAAGTGGAGTTTTACCTTGAATAGTTTCAGCTGTTAAAGCTGTATTTCTGGTAATGTCTGCAATTGGAGTAATATTTGCTCTTACTCCTGAAGTTGTTTTGTCTGTTCTTCCACAAGAGATTGCAGCAACTGGTGCTATAGCTGTTGTGATTCCGGCAACAGCTAATAATAATGATTTAATTTTTTTCATTTTTGTCCTTTTGTTTAAATAATTATTTAAAGAAAATGAGGATACTATAAAGATATCCTCATTAATATTATAAAACTTTTATTTATCAAAGTTATTTTTTAATTTTTAAAAAAGTGTTAGCTGATTTGTTTCATTTAATTCATCAAGAACCTTGAATTCTTCATTCAATATCTTGTAAAGAGTTTGATTTACTCTTCCACGTTTTCTGAAGTCTTCTTTTGAAACAAATTCGCTTTCATTTCTAGCATTAACAATTTCAGTTGCTACAGCTTCTCCAAGCCCACCTACAACTGTAAATGGAGGTATAAGAGCATTATGTTCATAATCTATTACTCATTCAGTTGCTAATGATTTAGTTAAGCTGATGTTTGAAATACTTAATCCACGTGCATACATTTCTCTTGCGAGTTCCAAGGTTTGTAATAACTGATCATCTTTAACTTTTCTATCATTCATTAAGGTTATTTCCTTAATTTTTTTATTAATTTTTTCAATCTTAAAGTCGTTCATCATTACATGTAAATCGAATTCAGTTGCTCTAGTTGTGAAAAATGTTGCATAGTATTCTAAAGGCTTATAAAGTTTAAATCAAGCAATTCTTCAAGCCATAAGCACATAAGCAGTAGCGTGAGCCTTAGGGAACATATATTTAATTTTTTGCATTGACTCAATGTATCAAGATGGTACATTGTTTTTCTTTAATATTGCAACTTGTTCTTCCGTTACACCCTTACCTTTACGTACTTGTTCCATAACCTTGAAAGCTAATTTAGACTCAATATTTTTCTTCATTAAGTATTCCATCATATCGTCACGACAGGAAATAACATCTTTTAATGATAATCCCATATCCTTGATAAGTGATTGAGCATTTCCTGTTCAAACATCAGTACCATGAGAAAGACCTGAAATTGATATTAAGTCAGCAAATGATTCAGGTTGAGCTTCAATCAACATCTTTCTAACAAACGATGTACCAAACTCAGGGATACCTAAAGCACCTGTTGGTTCACCACCAATTTGTTCAGGTGTGATATTTAATTCTTTAGTAGTTGAGAAAAGTGACATAACTCTTTTATCTTTTTTAGGTATGTCTTTCTTAACATCTAAACCAGTTAATTTTTCAAGCATCCTAATTGCCATTGGGTCAATGTGTCCAAGTAAGTCTAACTTAAGGACATTGTCGTGGATAGCTCTATAATCAAAGTGAGTTGTTTTTCAATCGATTGAAGTATCATCAGCAGGATAGTTAACAGGTGTAAAATCTTCAACATCGAATTCTTTAGGAATAATTAAGATACCTCCAGGGTGTTGTCCTGTTGTACGCTTAATGTCTTCAAGTTTTGAAGATAAATAATCAACAAAAGCATTTGAATAACCCAAGTTATATTCTTCGTTAGCTTTTTTAACATAACCAAAGGCAGTTTTGCTTTGAATTGTAGAAATAGTTCCAGCTCTTAGAGTATGACTGTCACCAAAAAGTTTCTTAACTTCATTATGAATAATTGGTTGGAAGTCACCAGCAAAGTTTAAGTCTATGTCCGGAACTTTATCAGCATCAAATCCTAAGAATGTTTCGAATGGAATAGTGTGTCCATCTTTATTCATAAGTGTTCCACATTTATCACAATTTTTATCATCTAAGTCAAATCCTGAAGTTATATTAGAATCTTCATTTAAAACGAAGTTTTTGCAATTTGAACAAATGTAGTGAGCCGGTAATGGATTAACTTCAGTGATACCTGCAAATGTAGCAACTAAAGATGAACCAACACTTCCACGACTACCTACAAGATATCCACTTTCCAATGATTTTTTAACCAAGATATGCGAAATTCAGTAAATAACATCAAATCCATATTTAAGAATAGGCGTAATTTCCTTTTGAAGTCTTTCTTCAATCATTTGAGGAAGCACTTCTCCATACCTTTCATGCGCTGTTTTATAAACTAATTCTTTTAATTTAACTGCTGAATCATCAAATTTAGGTGTGTAAAGTTTGTCGTGAACAATTTTAATTTCTGGATCAATTAAATTAGCAATCTTGTTTGTATTCACTATAACTAAATCATTAATTAATTGCTCATCATTTAGGAATTTAAATGACTCAAGCATTTGATCAGTTGTATAAAACTCTAAATCAGGTAATAAGAAGTTTCTTCCTTCAAATTCAACTTTTCTATGGTCAAATAAGAAGTGTGAAGAGTTACCAATACCTTTTGAATAAACAAGGCATCTGAAGACTTCCTTATCTAATTTATTTTTATATCTAACATCCCCAATTGCAACAGGAATTTTGTTAAGTTTATTTGCTCAATTAATCATTCTTTTAATACCATCATAAATTTCTTCTTGAGTAAATTTTTCCTGTGGTTCTAAGTAATGTTTTAGTGCATTAGGATGTGGTATTTCAATGTAATCTGCAAATTCTGCTGACTTTTGAATTTCAATATCTGATGAATAAAAAATATTGTCTATAAATCTACTTTTAAGTCCACCTGACCCTATTAAAATGTTTTCACTCTTCTTGATGTCCTCCATAAATAATTTAGGAGACTTAAAGAATCTTTCGGTTAATGAAAGTGTGATTAATTTAGAAATTTCTTTAATTCCTTGTTGGTTTTTAGCAAGAACAGAAATTTGATTTGATCTAACATGTGAGTAAACATTTGGTTCATAAGTATTATATAAATCATCAAATGTTAAAATACCTTTCTCTTTTAACATTTGAATTGACTTAATTCAAGCACTAGCGAGAACACCAGCATCGTAGTCAGCACGGTGAGCTACTGCTGAATCATAACTAACTTGTAAATATGAACAGTAGTTCCCTAACGTATGTGAACGTTTTTCAGGGAATAGCAATCTTGAAATGTTAAGTGTATCGACAAAGAATGTGTTTGGAACTTTTTTACCTTGCTCAATGAACTTTTGGATAATAAAGTTAAAGTCGAAGTTAGCATTATGAGCTACACAAACTTTATTATTTAATAAATCATAAATTTTGTCAAGAGCTTCATTTAACTCGATCCCCTCTTCATCTAACATTTTTTGTGTAATGTTAGTTAAGCTCATTGTTTTAGCACTAAGAGGTTTTTGTGCTTTAATAAAGAACTGTAAGTCTTTATGATTAAAAGCATTATGCTCTTTAACAATTTGAGCACCAAATTCAATTAATTCTCCTGTTTGCGCTGATAAGTGTGTTGTTTCAATATCAAGCACAACAAATTCAGTTTGCTCTAAAACTGCATTTTTATCAGGTAAATAATTTAATAAGAAATTATGATTTTTTGAAATAACATCAAAACTAACTCCATAAATTGGTTTAATACCAGCTTTTTTAGCAGCTTTTTCGAAAGTTGGATAACTTTGCACACCATTTGAATCGACTATAGCAACTGCTGAATGTCCATATTGTTTAACTATGGAAACAATATCTTCAGCATTTAAAAGTCCATCCATAGTTGACATTTTTGTTCTTGTGCTAAGCTCAACTCTTTTTTCATAAGCTAAATCTTCTTGCTCTTCTGTAAGTGGATCAACTTTGCTAAAAGAGTTAACTGTTATTTGTTTATTGTACTTGTCTACACCATTGTAAGTTGAACCATATGGATTAGAAACTCTACCCATAGCTTCAACTGTATCTCCAATTTTTGGAACATAAACATCTTTATTATTTTCTCTCTCAAAGAAAACTGTACTAATAGCATCATTATAATCAGTAATTGAAATGTTATGAATTTTTAACCCTTTGTTAGTGTCTCTAACATCAGTTTTATAAACATAACCAGTTACAGAAACATTTGTAGATTCATCTTCATAAGGAAGTTCGTGAACTTCCTGAATTGTGTATTTTGTATAACTAGATGGCGAACGTCTTTTTCCTCAACTTCCTTTATCATAGCTGATTGAACCTTTTTTAGATGAAGTTGAGACTGTCTCGCGATCACTAAATTGATTTTTGATTTTGTCATAATTTTGAAGGATGTTATTGTTGATTTGTTCTTTTAAATCAAATGTATTGACTTTAACATTTAATTCAAATGCATCAAAACCAAAAATTTCTTTCATATACTTATTAACTGCATTTAGTTCTTCTTGAAATTCAGGAGTATTTTGATAATCAAAAATATGTGCTAAATATTTTCCTGTTTGTTCATCATAATTAACATTTTTAAATCTTAATACTCTTGCAATTCCACTATTATCTGGAAGAGTTTTCTTAACTACATATTCCAAATAATTAAGAACTAATGGACTTGATAAATATTCATTATTATCATATTTAAATTTGAAATTAACTCTTTCTTTTATAGCTGCGATTGTTAAAACTCTTAAATCCTCAAGCGATGGAATTGTTAAAAGAGTTAAAGTGATCTCTAATCTTTCTTCATTTGTATTTGAATTTTTAACAACCTTAATACTATTGCTATCTATTTTCGCATCCAAAAATGATGCGATAAAAGGTAAATTTAATTTGTTAGCTAGTAAATTAAATTTTTGATTTTTGTATCCTTCCATTACTTCACCACCTTGTATAAGTTATAAAAACATTATTATAATTAATATATAGTATTTTTTATTAACTATCTTTTAAAAATTTAAATATTGAAAGAAAAAATAACGACCTATAAACCGATGAAACACCACATAAGAATGCTATTTTAATTGCATAATAGTCATTTATATTTCAAATTATAGCTTTAATACAATTGCTGAATTGAATTGTTACAAAATAAAGCATCGAATTGCAAAATAAGATAAGAAAAGTAGACAGTTTTGACCTCTGTCCACTTTTCTTATCTTAGTTTAAAAAATTAGTAATTTAATGAGTACTTGCAATTCTTATTATAGAAATATATTCTATTCACTGAAACTTCTTCCTCTACCTCCTAAAGGTATTAGTTGATTTCTTATATTCATATTCTTTAACGGTCTCTTTTAATTTTACAATTAAACCTGCGTCATCAAATGGTTTTGTTTCTTGAGCATTCACTCAAAGAATTGTTAAGTAATAAACTAATATTTTTTGTTGAATTAAATATTCTTCTCAATATGTATCATAAACATTTAAGAAAAACTCTTCTTGCTCTTTATTTAAGTATGAACCACAAATAAAGTAAGCTAAATCAAAATGCTTGTCACCCATTGAAGCATACTCTCAATCGATAAAGTAAACTTTGTCGTTTAAGTCTAGGAGAATATTGTTTAAGTATAAATCATTGTGCAATGGTCTATTTGATTCAGAGTTTTTTAATATTAAATTGATTCTCTTATAGTAATCATTAAGAACATCAATTTTTATTCCTCTTTCATTCAGAATTCTTCTATACTCTTTAACTCTTGAAGCTACATTTGTTTTAGGGAACTGTAGCTTTGAATCGTGTAATGTCTTAAAATTATTCGCAATTTGAGTTAAAACATCTTTTGTAAACACCAATGGTTTTGTCTGAATATACTCTCATTCAACAGAATTTTCTGTTTCATTAATTAAACGAGGTACAAAATCAAATTTCTCAAGTAATGCGTAATCTAACTTATGATTGAATTTATTTAAAACCTTTTCTTGATAGATTGAATTTTCAGTCATATATGTCTTATTTGTATGTCCGATATTTATCGGTTTTTTCATATGTACCTCCACAATTTTATTTTTTAAAAGTATATAATTAAGAATTATAAAATGAAATTAATAACTATGAAAAAATTATCAAAATATATTGTTATGGATTTGGGTAACACATTCATCAAAATAGTTAATTACAAAGTTGACTTAAGAACAAATGAAATTAAACAAGGTAAGGCAAAAATTATTGACTACTTGGCTTTTACCGAAGAGCTCGCTAAAATACTTAAAGATCTTGAAGACACGAGAATCCTTGTAGCTGCAACTAATGCAGATGAGGATTTATGCAAAACCATTATCTTCGCCATGGCAAGTAAGTTGGATTTTATGTCTAACGATTTAGTTTACTTAAACGATGAGAAAAAAGTAATTATTAAAAGGATGTCTCACTTAATTGATAAAAATATAAAACACAAAGGTTCTATCGGTTTTGATATCTTATCAGCATTACTTATAAACTCAATTAAATATAAAAAAGATTCAATTAACTTATTAGGAACATATTGAGTTAATTTAAAAATGGAAAACTTAATTCTTAAAAGTGTTTCAATAGCTAGAATACTGGACTTTTTCGATATGCCATTTGTAGCTCCTGGAATAATTGAAAGTGAATTAAGAGTACCTGAAACTAAAGTAGGAACAACTACAAAAACAGCTATGTTAAATGGTTTAAGCGCTTTATTGTCAGGTTATGTATCTTCATTTGATAAACCAGAAAACTCAATAATTTCTGGTGGTTGATCTAGATATTTTGATAAAAGTTTATTTACTATTGAAAAATTCATTGTACCTGAAGGGTACTTGCATATGTATCTTCAATTTCTTCAAGAAGTTGAAGATCAAGAAAGGAAATAATGAAAAAAGAAGAACAAAAATCTTTTTGAATAAATAGAGTTATTCCTGCTCTAATTATCGGACTTGTTCTAGTTATATTTTTAACAGTGTCAAAATACTCTTTTGATTTTAATTTATATAAAAACTTTAAAGATGGAGTATTTTGGTTTTTAAGAACATTGTCTATTTTGATTTTTGTAGGATTTGCTTTTTGAATTTATTATGAACTTTCAAAAGCATATCTACAAAACCATAAGATATTTAAATGAGTTTTACCTGCTTTAGCAGTTGGGTTACTCTTTGCTTATCCAAACTTCCTTAAGTTCTTAACAACTCGGATAACACCCTCAGAAAGTATTTTAGTTAATAAAAATATATTACAAATTGGTTCAATCTTTACAGATGCTACTTATGGTGCATTTAGTTTCTTTGATGCAATATGACCTTTAACAATTACATTAATTTTTGTATTAATTAGATTTTTAACTGTTAAAAACATTAATCTTAAATATTTAACAATTAAAGCTTTATCATTCTTTTTCATCTTTTCATTCTTAACATACTTCTTAAAATCATTTATGGTATTGCTTGCGCAAACTTACGCAATTGAAGTTATTTTATTAATTGTATTCATTGCAATGTCTTGCGACATTGGAGGATACTTTGGAGGTAAGCTTTTAGGTCACAAGTTTTTCAAACAAAAACTTGCTCCAGCTATTAGTCCTAAAAAGACAATCGAAGGCGCTATTGTCGGAATTATTGTTGCAATCGTAGTTACGTTAGCATATATAGGAATAGCTTATGGAATAGGATCAGACAAAAAACAAACATTAATGCACATAATGATGACACCATGAAATGTAGATGCTAATAGCTTAAATATGATGTTTGTGTATTTAATGTTATTTATCTTCCTTGCGCCTATGTTTGCAATCTGTGGAGACTTAGCATTTTCACTCATAAAAAGAAGAAATGAAATTAAAGATTTCTCAAACATATTAAGAGAACATGGTGGTATTTTGGATAGATTGGATTCAATCTCTTTTGTATTTATTTTATTTATCACGCTATCAATGTTCGCGATAATATAACAAATTAGCCTACAGGCATAGGTTAAATATTTTAAATGAATGAGTCTCTATGGCTCATTTTTTTCTTCATATGCGTATATCCTATTGAATAATAAACTAAAATATTAAATAATACAGTAATTCGCTGAATCAATAGATACTCAACAATTAGTTCATGAGTTATATGAATAAAAATAAAAAATATATGAATCAAGATTCAGTTAGTGTTAATAGTATTTTACAAATAAAAAATCAGATAACTTTAGACAATTTGTAATACCGATTTTTCAAAGAAAATATGTTTAAAACAAGAAGAATGCACTGTCTTAATATATGCAAGACTTAAAAAATGTTTTCAGCGACATTGAATAATAAACTAAGACAAGAAAAGTAGACAGTTTTTTATTTTCTGTCTACTTTTCTTGTCTTAGTTTAACTAAATTTATAGCGTTTCACTTTGCGATTCACAATGACTATAGTAATTTCACTCTAGTCATTTTATTTTTATAAAAAAACTGAAATTATTTTAGCAGCATACTAAAATAATTTTTGTACCTACATTTAATAAAGTTTGAAGTTTAATACTGATGAAATACATTGATAATTAATATTAAAATATTTTTTCAATATTAATCACTAATTTATCAAAGTATTTTCTAATTTCATCACTGTTCTCCAAAAAGTATTTTTGTTTATTATATTCTTCTACTAAATCAGTTAGTGAAAAACCTCTCACTGTAGTATTTCCTCTAGAAAGTGATTCGAAATCAATCAACTCAAAAACTTTACGAGCCATGTTATTTTTTAACTTTACAAAAACATATTGTCTATTTTTATGTAGTTTGTTTTGATCGAATATTTTTTCATTATAATCGTAGAATCCCTGTCTATGGATTGCGAAATCTCAATTATATTTAGATTTATCAAAATATTTAAGTGTGCTCATTGTATTATTGTGAATAAAAGTTTCAAAATCATCTGTTTTTATTGATTTTGGTAATTTTAATCTTTTATCATCTATATAAATCTCTTTTCTCTTATTAACTCAAATTTGAAAAATACAATTAACGTTATACTTATGATTTTCTACCAAAAATGAATCATCTGAAAGAACTGATTCATAAACCAATTTTGCATTTGGTTCTACATGCTTTTGCATAGAATATCTACTAAATATTTTAGGTAATATAAAACATACAACATCACTTTCTGTGAGAGCTTTATTCAAAAAATCCAATGCTAATTTTCCTCTATAACCAAAAGGAGGATTACCTATAACAAATCTGTTCTTTTTGTATTTTAATTTTACTTGAAGATAATCGCATTCAACACCATTATCATGTGGATAATTTGATAAATCTATATCATAAGCTTTTATTTGAGACATCTTTATCTTATATTTAATAAGTGAGTCGACAAAATTACCGGAACCAACGCTACTTTCGATTATTTCGCTATCTCGCACACTAGGAAACATACCTATAATTTTTTCTACTAAAAAATCAGAAACAATAGGATTTGTGAAAAATTGGTCTAATTCCTTAGTTTTCTTATTCATCACTTCCTTCTAACATTTTTATCACATTCATCTCAAAACGATCACCAATTTGCTCGTCAAAAATATCTTTAAACTTGCTTGTTCTAAAATCATTAGCATAGCAAAAATCTTTTCTGACATAAGGTTTTAACCCAAAAGCGTTTTCAGTTTCAATTTGCATTAAATTCATTTTTATCAATTTTTTTCTTAATTCAGCTATAGAAACATCTTGATTATTCTCTGTAAAAAATTCATTTAGTAAATCTCTAGTTTTAGAAGATATAAAATCCTCTCCCTTAAAAAAGGTTAAATGAGAGTTTTTATATATATATATATATCAGGTCCTTTAGGCAAATTGGAATTTCATTTTGGTAATTTTGAACCTGTTTTGTTTCCTGAAGAGCCTTTTATTTCTATCGGATAAACTGGGACACAAAATATGGACAACGTCGTATTTTGTGTTTTTTATATTAAGGAGTGATTATGAAACAACTAAAACAAGAAC